>JAQBEX010000049.1:0-3005 GCA_032123675.1 Actinomycetes bacterium | reverse complement strand
TGACAGACATCCCATGCCGAGATTTGTCAAGCAGCAACTGGTTGATCTTGGGTTTGGTGAGCCCATGCGATGGTCTCGTCGTAGGCGGTGCCGCTCTTCAGGCAGCCATACAGGATCCCGACCAGGCGGTTGGACAACTGCCGTAGCGCGGCGTGGTGGCCCAGTTCCCGGGCCCGCTGCTTGTCGTAGTAGGCGCGGGCGCCGGGTGAACCGGTCAGCGCCGCGAACGCCTGCTGGTGCAGGGCGTCCACGAGACGGTCGTTGTGCACATACCGGGCCAAGACGATCTTCTTCTTCCCGGACTGGCGGGTGATCGGGGAGGTTCCGGCGTAGTTCTTCCGCGCTCGGGCGTCGGCATAGCGGGTGGGGTCGTCGCCGAACTCAGCCAGCACCCGGGCACCGAGGACCTTGCCCAGACCGGGCTGGGAGGTGTAGATCTCAGCGTCCGGGTGCTGGCCAAAATGGGCCTCGACCTGCTTGGCCATGGTTGTGATCTGCTCGTTCAGGACGGTCAGGATCGCCACCTGGGCCCGGACGGTGGCCGCGTAGGCACCGGTCACGATCGAGGACTGGCCCAGCTGCGGGCTGCGCAGCGCGGCCCGGATCTCGCCGGCTTTCCGGTCGCGGTGGTGGCGGCGGGCTCGTTTGAGTGCCGCCACGATCTGCGTCGTGGTCAGCCGTGCCGCTGACGCAGGGTCGGGGGCCTTGGCCAGCAGTTCCAGCACGTCCGGGGCGTCCAGGTCCTCGAACGCGGCCAACGCGGCGGGGAAGTACTCCCGCAACGCGTTCCGCAGCCGTTGCACGTGCCGGGTCCGTTCCCAGATCAGTGTCTTGTGCGCCCGGGTGACCACCTTCACCGCCTCCGCCAGGTCGGAGTCACCGGCCACCGGACGCAGCTGGTGGGAATCGGTCCGGACCATGTCCGCCAACATGTGACAGTCCCCCGGGTCGCTCTTCGCGCCGGAGACGCTGATCCGTTCCCGGAACCGGGCCGCCTGCAACGGGTTGACTGCATACACCTGGTATCCCGCGGCGATCAACGCCTGCACCCACGGACCCCGGTCGGTCTCGATCCCGATCTTCACCTGCTCGGCCAGCTCATCGTCCTGGACGTTCGGGTCCAGATGCTCACCGATCATGGCGTGCAACCGGGCCATCCCGGCCACCCCCTCGTCCAGCTTGGCCCGACCCAACCTGCGACCTGCCGCGTCCATCACCTCGACATCGTGGTGATCTTCGGCCCAGTCGTTTCCCACGAACAGCACCACGGTGTGCATCTCCCTCTACTCGTTGTCCTGCTGCACCATCACGTTCAGCAACCTGCGGGAGAACTCGGCGACCTAATGAACCAGTGCTCACGCCCAACTCGCGGCGGGCACGACATCCCATCAGCAATAGATCCTCCCAACCACCGGCAGGGGCACGATCTGTCAATAGGACTCCCGCACGCGGGGATCCTGGGAAGGAGAGTGCTCACCTGCCAGCGACTGCCGGACACCGAGTCTGCCTCACGACCAACCCGGTAAGACTCATTAGGAGTCGGGGTTGAGATGGTCATGATGCGCCTCCTCACTTCGACCGTAGCCCCGTACTCCCGAGGAGCGCGAGAGGCAGAAGTACCGCTGCCGAGCCACCTGAGGCCTTGACCAGACCCTCGGTCGCTGCGGGTGACGGCCAGCGTTCTGGGTTCGTCGTCCTTCGGGTAGCCCTTGAACACGATCCTCTGCCCGGTGGGCGAGTTCCGCTTGGACAGCTCGAGCACGGTCTCCTCGATACGGATCCGCGCCTCGGACCAGTCGACGTGGCGCGGCCGCAGCGCCAGTAGTTCGCCCCAGCGCAGTCCGGTCTCGATGCTGGTCAGCACAAGCGGCAGCCACCGGTCGGGGATGTGCTCCAGCAGAGTCCCGAACTCCTTCGGGGTGAGGATCCGCCGCTGCTTGCGCACGACCTTGGGCAGCTGCGTCTCGGCAGCGGGGTTGAACGGGATGACCCGATCTCGGACTGCTTGCGTGAAGGCCCCCGAGCTCAACTCGGGGGCCTTTCGACATTCTCACGGAACTCTCACAAGTCACCCGAGCAAGCGGGCCATGACTGCCGCAGCCTGCTCGGCGGCCTGCGGAACCCCGTACACGGTCCGCATCACGTTCTCGTCGTGCCCCAGTCGCGCGGCGAACACGCCATCCGGCAGTCCGGCCGCGCGCAGGATCTTCACCTGGGCGATTGTGAAGCGATGAGTGCGGTGGTGGCGACCTGGGTGATCTCGGGGGTGGGCTGTGCGGTGGGTTCGGCGTCGATGAGTGCCATGGAGCCTTCGGCGAGGTAGCGGCGCTCGGAGACCTGCCATTCGTCGTGAACTTCGATCAGGACGCAGCCGGCGAGGCGTAGCAGGGCGGCTGGGTCGGGGAAGATCCCGACGACGTCGGTCCGTCGGCGGAGCTCCCGGTTGAGGCGCTCGTCTAACCGGCCTGGGGGGGTGGGAGTCATCCCGAGGCGCTGTCCGGGTCAGCGGGGTTGCAGGAGGCGGAGGTGGGCTTCGAGGGCGTGGCTGACGCGTTGGTGGCGTTGCGCTTCGTCGGTCCAGCCTCGCTGCTCGGCGTCGGCGTGCAGGGCCCGGGTGTCGGCGAGTTGGCTAGTCAGGGCGGGGGCGAACTCGGGTGCGGGGGTGAAGTTGTTGCAGGTCTCGCAGATGTTGGCGTAGTCGCAGGGCCCGGCCGCGTGGTGGCGGGCGCAGTAGCCGGTGCCGAGTCGGGTCTTGATCATCTCGGCGTTCAGCCAGGTGATCCGGTCCGGGATGATCGGCCGGGCAGGTGCGGCGATCGGTAGCTGGGGGCGCAGCCCTGCGACGGCGTTCTCGTAGGCGGTGTTCAGGGTCGTCGGTGCCAGGGTGGCGTAGCGGATGGTCATCTCGGAGGTGACGTGCCCGAGCAGGGCCATGAGGGCTTGCAGGGACATGCCGGCATTGGCCAGCTCGGTGGCGTAGGTGTGACGCAGCTGGTGCGGGGTGA
>JAQBEX010000048.1:0-4796 GCA_032123675.1 Actinomycetes bacterium | reverse complement strand
TCATCGCCGCAGCACTGGCCTGGCCCGCGGCCCTCTGGCTGCGGCGCACCTTCCTGGAGCGCAGGTACGGCAGCGGTGCCCTGACACCGGCGGACATGGCAACTCTGACTGCGGATCTGAGCCCCCAGGCAGACCCCCGGGAGCTGCTGGGCAAGGCAGCCGCCATGATCAAGGCTGCCACCGGTCACGCAGGGGTGCAGCTGGTGATCGGCGCCGAGCCCTTCGACCCGCCCAACGGCTGGATCGCCTACCCCCTGGATGTCGGCCCGGACCGGGTGGGCGTCCTGGTGATCCAGCCCAGCAACCCCGAGGGCCCCGAACCCCACCAGGACCGGGTCCTGCTCCAGATGTTGCCGACCGTCGCACTGATGACCCGTGCGGTCGACCTGGCGGTCAGGGCCGAGCTCGCGCGTCGCGACGTCGCACGCCAACAGGAGCAGGAGCGGTCACGCATCCTCGGAGACCTGCACGACGGCGTCGGCCCCCAACTGGCGGGGTTGAGCATGGCCGTGCAGGCCGAGTTGCGCAGGAGCCCGACGCCCTTGCTGGAGTCCCTGGCCTCAGAGCTGGCAAGTGCGCGCGGGGACCTGCGCCGCATCGTCTCGGGATTGACCCCCTCGGCCCTTCAGGACACTGAACTGGAGGTTGCGCTGGCCAGGCTCGTGAGTTCCTTCGACACCGCGGACTGCCAGGTCGTGCTCGACACCGACCTGAGTCCGGGGCTCGCCCCAGACGTGGCAGTCGCCGTCTACCGGTCGGTCGCGGAGGGCGTCGCCAACGCGCTGCGTCACGGCCGCGCCCAGCACATCACAGTCCGGGTCGCCGCGTCCGAAGATGGCACCATTCACGTCGACGTCCACGATGACGGCGCCGGTGGTCCGATCGTGCCGGGGGTGGGCCTGACCTCCCTGCAGAGGCGCGCCGAGAACCTCGGTGGACGGTTGTCGATCAGATCGAATCAGCCCACGGGTGTGCATCTGCATCTCGAACTGCCGACGGAGGCAGTCGCATGATCAGGGTGCTGCTCGTCGACGACCACCCCATCGTCCTGTCAGGGTTGTCCGCCCTGGTCCAGTCCGATGACGGGCTGGCGCTGATCGCAACAGCAGGCACCGTGGATCAGGCCCTGGCCGTGACAGCACAGCCAGACGTTGCCGTGGTCGACCTCGAACTCCCCGACGGAGACGGCATCCACCTTGGCGCCGCCCTCAAGGAGCGGTGGCCGGAACTGCGCGTGATCGTCCTGACCATGCACGCCGACGATCAGGCCGTCATGCGCAGCCTCGGGTCCGGCCTGGACGGCTACCTGCTCAAGGACTCCGACCCCGACGACGTGCTGCGAGCCATCCACTCAGCCGCTCACGGGACGTTGGTGCTGGGCAAGGGTGCAGCCGGCGCCGTCGTGGCAGCCGCGGCCACAGCACCCCGGACCGACGCACTCGGCACCCTCGACGCCCGTGAGCTGGAGATCCTGGAGCTGCTGGCCCGAGGGATGTCCACGGGGCAAATCGCCGCACGGCTCTACCTGGCGCCCAAGACCATCCGGAATCGGGTGTCCGAGATCGTGGGGAAGCTCGGGACAGCCAACCCCGACCAGGCCATCGCCCTCGGACGCGCCGCAGGTCTCGGCCGAGGCGCCCAGCCGGGCGGCAGGCTCAGCCCACAGCAGGGCGGGCGATGATCCTCCGCCCTGCCGTATGGGGATCCGCGTGCGGGACGCAATGGACCCAAGCGTCGAGCGCAGGGCGGAGCGCGCTTGACAGTCACTCGCGGCGCAAGTACGCGCTGTGGCGAGCGTCCGGGGTCGGTCGCGACGAAGCCAGTCGGGCATCGGGGAGCTCGGCGGGCGCGGACTCCTCGACTGAGGTGGTGGTGGTCGGTCCCCAGCAAGGAGGACCATCGCCAGTCTGGACCGGCCACTGAGCAGGCTGGGTGGACGTGCCAAGGGTTTGGACCCACTCAACCTGGACTTGGGTTCGGACTGCTACCACTTGGGTCGAGCGGCCTTCGGGGCCTGCGGCGGTCAGCCGCCTTCGGGCAGTGGCGGCCCGGTGACCTTGAGTCCGTAGGCGGGTCCGATGGTGTTCCATCGGGCGATCTCCTCAGCCATCGGCAGACCGTCATCGCCCGGGATGCGTCGTTCCGATGCTGGCATCCCGACCTCGTCGTAGAGGCCGAGCAGCCTGCCCGGCACGGTGAGCGCCAGGTAGCGCACCGGGGTCGTGCCGGTCACCCGGAATGCGTGGGGCACACCTCGGGGCAGGTAGATGAAGTCACCGTCGACGAGGTGGAACAGGCCCTCACCGGCCCTGTAGGTCATCGACCCCTCGAGCAGGAAGAAGGCTTCAGCCTCGCACGAGTGCACGTGCAGCGGGGTCGCCACACCGGGGGGTTGGGTGACCAATGAGGCGCCCACCTGGTCAGCGGTCTCCGGGCCGCTGACCAGTCGCTCGAACAGGGACCCCATGGCCCAGGTGGCTGGGCCGGTACCCGCGGCGCGGAAGAGGGGTGCCTGGACCCCCGGTGTCGGTTGGCTGTGGTCACGCGAGGTAGTGGTCATGGGACCCTCCAGTATTCTTCCGAATGTTTTTCGGATGAATACTGGTACGGTAAAGCCCATGCCGGACCACGTCAAGAGGCGCCGCTACGACAGCACGCGGCGGGCAGCCCAGGCCGCGCTCACCCGCGAGAACGTGCTCAACGCGGCTCTGGACCTGTTCACCTCGCAGGGCTACGCGGGCACGACGGGTCGCGACATCTCCTCGGCCGCCGGCGTCTCGCTGGATACCGTGTACGCATCAGTCGGGCGGAAGCCGGAGGTGATGGTCCTGCTGATGGAACGGGCCATTTCCGGCACCCCGGAGGCGGTGCCCGCGGAGCAGCGGGACTACGTCAACCAGATCCACGCAGCCACCACAGCTACGGAGAAGATCGCCGTGTACACGGCAGCACTGGGCCAGATACAGCCACGGTTGGCACCGCTGGTCGACGCACTGCGCCAAGCCGCCGCCACCGACCCCACCTGCGCGACCCTGTGGCGGTCCATCGCCGAACGCCGCCGCGCCAATATGGCCACGTTCGCAGCCGAACTGCGGGCGACCGGCGAGTTGCGCACCGAACTCAGCGACGACGACGTGGCCGACATCATCTGGTCAACCAACGCACCCGAGTACTACCTGCTCCTGGCGCAACAGGGCTGGCCACCCCACCGATACGCCTGGCTGCTGACCGAGCTGTGGACCCGCCTCCTACTCAGCCCACCGACCGCGGGAACCTGAGAGCCGCCGCGAGTGCGGACCTATGCAACCGACCCGGCACCATCCCGCGAGCCGGCCAGCCCCGAGCGCGGGCGGCACGTGGAGCACGCACCCGTCCCCCGGCGCGCCGGTCGGCCCAGCCACCAGCAGTCGGAATGCGGGTCGGCCTCTCAGCCTCCCTGGGGTCCCAGTTGCCCCTCGGGGCGGGGGTTCGGGTTGGGTTCCTTCAACTCCACGAAGATCGTGTGCGTGGGGGTCGTCCCGGTATTCGTTCCAGCGTGTTCCTGGGCGTCGAGCCACAGGGCCTTGTGCGCGGGGAGCTCGACCTGCAGCTCGCCGCCGCCGGAGGCCAAGCGGCGCTTGAAGGACGACAGCGTGAGCATCACCGAGTCTGGGTGGCTGTGGGGGACGGTCGCGTCACCCGGGGCATCGAGGTACTCGACGACGCGCACCCGATCGTTCTCGAGGATGACCCGGTAGAGCTCCGGATTGGTGGTCACGGCGTCTGCCGCCGCAGGTCCTGCAGGAGGTGAGGACACGATGCCTTCTCTCGAAGTGGGGCTCCGAGTGTCCCACGATGCCGGACCACCCGGGATAGACATCAAGATCCGAAGCCATCCGGTGCGCGGGGCCAATTGGGCGAGGACCCCGACGAAGGTACCCAGCGCTCAGCCCAGAAGCCAGCGGCACAGCCGGGGAGACCGGCCCGCGTTCTTGTCACCAGGCAACTCCCGAGGCAGCATCGGCTCCATGGGGGCGTTCGTTCGCTCCGGTCACTTGCCGTCCACCCCACGTCCGGGCGGATCCGGGAAGCGAATCACCGATGCAACACCATCGACTGCGGAATCCTGGTAGCCACACCAGACGGAGAGGAGCATCGCGCCCAGGTATCAGCCGGGGCGACCTTGTGGCATCCGGCCACCGAGCTCGCAGTACACAACATCGGCAACAGCCGGTTCACTTCATCCGGATCGAGCTCAAGTAGCCGCGCATCACCGCACAGACGAGGCCACACGGGCTCCCCGTCTTGCCCGTGGTCGGGACGCAGCCCCTCAACAGGTGCACAATCAGGTGACGGGGAACGGGCGAGCCGCGCGGGATCGGTCGCCCCCAACAGGCTTGAGGGCGCTATGGGCTGGAAGTCAGCGGGTGAGGCATGGGGTTCGCATGCCGCCGAATGGGCCTATCTGTTCGAGCCCTACTCCCGGCCCGCCAACGAGGCGGTCCAGGATCAATGTGGTGTGACAGCCGGGGCCACGGTCCTGGACATCGGGTGCGGGTCAGGGTTCGCCCTGTGGCTCGCAGCCGACCGCGGGGCATCGGTCAGCGGTCTTGACGCATCCGAGTCGCTGCTGCGGATCGCTGCGGCGCGCACTCCGAACGCGGACCTACGGCTTGGTGACATGGACGCACTGCCCTGGGACAGCGACTCGTTCGACGTAGTGACCAGCTTCAACTCGATCTGGGCTGACGGCGCGATCGCAGCCGCAGAAGCCGCCCGCGTCCTGAAGCCTGGCGGGCGGTTCGGGATGACCTTCT
>JAQBEX010000047.1:0-30707 GCA_032123675.1 Actinomycetes bacterium | reverse complement strand
CGGGCCCAAGGATCCGCATGAATCCGGCCGAGATCACCCAGTCCGGCTCGAACGACTCGACCGCATCGCGAAGCGCGAGGTCCCACTGGGCCCGATCGGGGTAGCCTGCGAGCGCGACTGGCAGCGCCGGAAGCCCGGCCGTACGGGCACGCTGTAGGCCCGCGGCATCTGCTGAGTCCGAAAGCACGGCCACGACCTCGGCCGGGTAGTGCGGGTCGGCGGCGGCATCGAGCAGGGCCTGCAACAGCGTCCCGGAGCCGGAGATCAGGACGACGAGGCGGGTGCGGGACACGGCCCTCATCCTAGGTGGGCCAGTGCCCGTGTCGGGGCGCCGCCCACGGCCGCCGCATCTTCTGGCCGACGGCGCCGGCGCGCACGGGTCACGAGGTCACTGGGTGTTGGCCACGACCGCCCGGCGCAGGGCCGGTTGGGCGACCCGGTCACCGACGCTGTGGATCCCGTCCCCCGGGGCGCGGCCCCACAGCCACAGCAGCAACTCCACGGCCTGGCCCTCGAGCGTGGCATCGGCGGACCCAGTCGCCGCAACCACCGGCTGGAAGTCGGGCTCCTCGTGCGCGGTGCCGGCCGGGTCGACGCCGCGGAACAGCCCGAGCCGGACCCACCAGGACCTATCGGTATCGGTGCTGCGGACCTCGATCAGAAGCCCGGACGGGTCGAACGCTCCCCAGTCAGGCGGGACGGAGCCGAACTGCGTCAACACCTCGTCGATGCCGTCCTCGGCCAGCCCCGGATCGATCGAACTGGCCAGGCCGGCGGCCTGCTCGGCGTCGACCCGGTGGATGAGCGCCTCGTGCCCCTGCCGGCGGCGGACCCAGCCGACGTCATGCGCCGCCGTCCATGTCCAGACCGGGACGTCATCGGCGGTCACGTCCAGGGCGATGCCCAGATGCCCCGAGACCCGCGTGAACAGGGCCAGGGCGTCCGCGTGTGATGCGGGCCGTGCCGGCTCGGCCACGGCTGCGGCCTGCTCGTCGGTCTGCAGCCGGTCGGAGACGACGGTTCCCCAGAAGCTCTGCACCTCGGTCAGGTGCCAGAGCAGGTCGCCCGCGGACCAGTCCGGGCAGGAGGGCACGGGCGCACGCTCGGGCACGTCCGCGAGCACCTGGCGGAACCTGCTGCTGTTGGCCGCGAGTACCACGTTGAAGTCGAACATGGCCGCACCCTACGCGCGCCACCCTGCTGGTCCGGGCCTGCTGACCCGGGCGATTGCCCACGCAGCCGCGGGTCCACACTGATGGGTATGACGACAGCAGAGGCCCGCACGGAGTACCCGAACCTGCTCACCCCCCTGGACCTGGGGTTCACCACGCTGCGCAACCGCGTGCTGATGGGCTCGATGCACACCGGCCTCGAGGACGACGCCAAGCGCTTCGGCGACCTGACGGCCTACTTCGCCGAGCGCGCCCGCGGCGGGGTCGGACTGATCGTGACCGGCGGGTTCGCCCCCAACATCGAGGGGTGGGCCAAGCCCCGGGCCGGCACGCTGTCCACCACCGCCGGCGCCCGCAAGCACCTGCCGATCACGCGGGCCGTGCACGACGAGGGTGGGCACATCGCGCTGCAGATCCTGCACACCGGTCGCTACGCCTACCAACCGCTGGCCGTGGCACCGTCGCGGATCAAGAGTCCGATCTCGCCGTTCGCGCCGCGCGCGCTGTCCGAACGTGGGATCGAGCGCCAGATCAAGGCGTTCGTGAAGTGTGCGGTCCTTTCTCGGGAGGCCGGCTACGACGGAGTCGAGATCATGGGCTCCGAGGGGTACCTCATCAACCAGTTCCTCGTGACGCACACCAACAAGCGGACCGACGACTGGGGCGGCAGCTACGCCAACCGGATGCGACTGGCCGTGGAGATCGTGCGCCGCACCCGCGCAGCCGTCGGCCCGGACTTCATCATCATCTACCGGCTGTCGATGCTCGACCTGATCCCGGACGGCAGCACCTGGCCGGAGGTCGTAGAGCTGGCCAGGGCCATCACCGAGGCCGGGGCCACGATCCTCAACACGGGCATCGGATGGCACGAGGCACGGGTCCCCACGATCGCAACCAGCGTGCCGCGGGCGGCATTCACGTGGGTGACCCAGAAGATGCGCGCCGAGCTGCGGGCGGACGGCATCGACATCCCGCTGGTGACGACGAACCGGATCAACACCCCGGAGGTGGCTGAGCAGGCGCTGGCCGAGGGTGCGGCGGACATGGTCAGCATGGCCCGGCCGCTGCTGGCCGATCCCGATTTCGTCCGCAAGGCCGAGGCGGGCCGGGCCGATCGGATCAACACGTGCATCGCGTGCAACCAGGCCTGCCTGGACCATGCGTTCAAGAACAAGACGGTCTCGTGCCTGGTCAACCCGCGCGCCGGCCACGAGGACGACCTGGTGATCACCCCGGCCCCGGTGCGCAAGCGGATCGCCGTCGTGGGCGCCGGCCCGGCCGGCCTCGCAGCGGCGACCACCCTCGCCGACCGCGGTCACGAGGTGGACCTCTTCGACGGCGCCGGCGAGATCGGCGGGCAGTTCACCATGGCCCGACGCATCCCCGGCAAGGAGGAGTTCAGCGAGACCCTGCGCTACTTCACCAATCGGATCGCCGACTCCGGCGTGCGGCTGCACCTGTCCCGACGGGTGTCGGCGGCCGACCTCGAGGAGCTCGGCATCGACGAGGTGGTCCTGGCCACCGGCGTCACACCACGGGATCCGCACATCCCCGGCCAGGACGCATCCAACGTGGTCAACTACATCGACGTCCTGGCCGGTGGCGCACCGGTCGGTGACCGGGTGGCGATCGTCGGCGCCGGCGGGATCGGCTTCGACGTCGCGGAGTACCTGGTCACGGCCCCGGGAGAGTCAGCGACGCTCGACCTCGGGGAATGGCTCCACGAGTGGGGCGTGACCGATCCCGCCGAGGCCCGCGGCGGCCTGACGAAGCCCGCACCGACCCCGGCCGTGCGCACGGTGACCCTCCTGCAGCGCAAGTCCGGGAAGCTGGGCAAGGGGCTGGGCAAGACCACCGGCTGGATCCACCGCGCGACGCTCGTGGCCAAGGGGGTGTCGATGCTGCCCGGGGTCAACTACGAGCGGATCACGCCCGAGGGGCTCGTCGTCTCGTTCGGGGACAAGCACGAGCGGGAGCACCTGGTCGAGGCAGACACGATCGTGCTCTGCGCGGGGCAGGAACCGCTGCGCGAGCTTGAGCCGGCGCTGAGGGCGGCCGGGATTCCGGTGCATGTCATCGGCGGGGCCGACGAGGCCGCTGAGCTCGATGCCAAGCGCGCGATCGACCAGGGCACCCGGGTGGCCGCCGGGATCTGACCGACCCCCACCCCGGGCGGCCGCCAGATACCCGTGACCGGCCGTCAGACGGTGATCGTGCCTTCGCTGACGAGCACGGACTCGCCACCGATCCAGACATCGCTCACCTGGCCGTCGACCTTGCGGGCCCGCGCCTCCAGCAGGCTTGGCCGACCCATCTCCACGCCCTGCGCGATCCGCCACGCGAAGTCGCCATCCGGGTCCGGGTCCAAGCCGGCCAGCAGCCCCGCCAGGGCACAGTTGGCGCTGCCAGTGGCCGGATCCTCAGCGACCCCGTCAAGGGGTGCGAACATGCGCGCCCTGATGGCGACCTCGTCAGTCCCGGGAGGATCCAGGCGCACATACAGGTGTACGTACCCGGCTGCCGCCCCGGCCTGGACGAGCCGCTCGAACGCGGCCGAGTCGGGGCGGGCCCGCTCCAGGGCAGACAGGTCGACCAGCTCGGCGACCACGAACTCAAGCCCGACGGAGGCCACCTGCGAGGTGTGCCGGTCCACGACGATGTCCTGCGGGGTCAGGCCCACCGCCTCGGCAACAGCCGCAACCGGCAGCGTGGGTCCCAGGGACAGGGCCTCAGGAGCCCTCAACTCGCACCAGATCCGATCGCCGTCACGTCGCTGCACCGACACGGGCACCGGACCTGCGATCTCCTCGAAGGTCACCTCCAGCGCATCGACGGGACCGAACTCGCCCGATGAGGCCAGGACGAATGCAGTGCCCACGTTCGGGTGGCCCGCGAACGGGACTTCCCGGCCAGGGGTGAAGATCCGCACCCGACGGTCGTGGCCCTGCTCGGCCGGCAGGACAAAAGCCGTCTCGGAGTAGTTGAACTCCCGGGCAACCTGCTGCATCAGCTCCGGCGGGAGGCCAGCCGCCTCAGGCAGGACGGCCAACGGGTTCCCGCCGAACCGACGGTCAGTGAACACGTCGCAGGTGATGAAGCGATATCGCATGCCTATCGACGATACGCGGCGGCGAGCCGCACACTCACCTTGTCGAGGCCCACATAGGCGCAGGCAACGATCAGGGCGAAGGCAACGACACCGAGGATCCTCAGGCTCGCCATCGCGTACCCCACCTCGGTGACATCCATGAAGAAGTAGGGGTAGTAGCCAGAAATGGCCCCGCGCAGCATGGCGAATACTAGCCAGGCCACCGGGATCAGGAGCATCAGCGGCAGCAGGCCCCCACGGAATCGCCCATGCGGACCGACCAGCAGCCACGAGCCGACGGCAGCCACGGGGACCACGGAGTGCACCAGCATGTTCGCGACCCAGTCGAGCCCGGTCGTCGGCTCGCCGGCAAGGAGCAACCAGTACACGATGCCGGTCACGCTGATCATCACCAGGGCGGCCAGCCGCAGGCCGTCGAACCAGCGCCCGGATCGGGACGGATCGATCGCCAGCATCGTGCTCACGACGGCCACGACGAGGTTCGACACCATGGTGAAGAAGCTCAGGATGTGCAGGGTCTCACCGAGGGGCCCGTAGCCGTTGGCGTCCGCCGACACGCTCAGTCCCACCTGCAGCAGCACGCCGCTGTAGGCCAGCGCGGCGGTCAGGGAAGCACCCAGTCGGATCCCCCGAGCCTGCGTGCTGCCCAGGGCGACATCGGATCCGATCGCCGAGGTTGCAGTCACGCGTAGGCGTCTACCCTCGCCGCGGCCAACCGAAACAGGACCCGCAGGATCAACCGACCGGCGTGACGGATCCGTCGCCCTGAATCCTGGCGATCCACAGGTCCGTCTGGAACCTGACCGGCGCGAACGAGGGGAAGAGGCTGTGCGGCCAGCGCGCCATCCGTTGGCTCAGCCACGGCTCGGGCGCCTCATCAGCCCAGGGTAGGAGCTCACCGGCGTCGGTGAGCACCAGCACGTCGTCGCCCCAGACCGCACGGATGCTCGCCAGGTCCTCAGCGGCAGTCCCTGGCCCGATCTCCACAACGTCGGCATCACACATGATGCGCACCGTGGGCAGCCAGGGCGGACCCACCTCGCGCACGACGACCACACGTTGGCCGACCAGAACGTCACACACCCGCGCGACCTGATCAGCCCGACCCCCGTATTCGGCGGTGACCACCAGCGAGCCCCAGGTGACCAGCGGCGCCATGAGCATCGAGACGACAAGCGCCCAGAGCCCGACGCGCTCCCCCCGGGAGGTGGACGCCCGCGCGACCCTGGGCAGCGTCCACCCGGCGAACAGCAGGACCGCGGGGATGACAGCGGGCAGGAGCCGGCGCATGGCCCAGATGTGGTCTGGGGTGATCGCCGGGCGCAGCAGGTACAGCAGCGACGGCACGAGCAGGGTGGCCAACAGGACCAGGACCTCCGGATGCCAGGCCACGATGGACCGGCGCACCAGCAGCGCTGCCCCCACGACTGCCAGCACGAGGGTGACCGGCCCCAGGTACCAGAACAGCCACGTGACCGTCGCCTCGTCATAACTTCGCGTGCCGTCCACGGCCACGCCGGCTGCCCGCTGGGCCGAGGCGATGAACCACTCCTGGCCGGTACCCGGCTCGATCAGGTTGCGCTGCATCCACAACGGCCGACTGGCCAGGAGGACTGCGCCGAACACGACAAGCGCTGCTCCGGCCGTGCCCAGCGCGCCACGCCGGGACACCAACCAGGACCGTGCGCGCTCCCAGCGCAGCACCACCACGAGCCCACCGGCCAGCAGGAGACAAGCGACTAGGAGGCCGATGAGCTGGACGTAGAGCCCCTGATGGTCCGCCAGGTAGCCGGCGCTGTTCAGAACAAGGTCCAGGTACCCCAGACCCACCATCGCCAGGGCCGCCGCCCCTGCCACCAACAGCCCGCCCACGCGGGGACGCCGCTGGCCCGGGCCACTGACTGCAGCGACGAGCCCGAGCCCCAGGATGAGCCCCGCGGACACCGCTGCCCCGTCGATCCGGCTCAGGGCGGTCGCCCCGACCATGGCCCCACCCAGGGCAAAGCGCCACAGGCGTGGCTCGCGATAGGCGCTCCACAGCACCGCGAGACCCGCGAAGGTGAGCGCGAGGTTGGTGGGCTCGGTGAAGGCGCTGCGGCTGAAGTAGATCATCGGTGTCGTCAGGGCCAGTGCGCCCATCGGCACCAGCCCCCACCGTGGCCCGATCAGGCGTCGGGCCACGTCGAAGAAGGCCAGGAGGGCAATGGCCCCGATGAGCAGGTTGCCTACCAGGACCCCACGCACTCCAGCGATCCAACCGACCATCGCCAGAAGCCCGGGGAACGTCTTGGCGCCCTGCGCGTGCAACTCGTCGCCGAACCGCCAGAAGGCGTCCGAGTTCACCCGAACGCCGACCAGCTGGTGGGCGACCTCGGCGGCTGAGCGGATGGGGATGGCCGGGTCGGCATGCGTGGTCAGCCACACACCCTCAAGCGTGAGGAAGCCGGGATCACGCTGGACGAGCAGGACCTCACCGGCCCACGCCAGGTTGACCAGCATCCACAACGCCACCAAGCCCAGGGCCCACAGCGCCCCGACCCGGTGGGCGCGAGTCGCCGGAACGGGGTCAGGGGTCAGGCGCCACGTGAGCGCGACCACCACGCCCAGCAGCGGCAGCACGACGAGGGGCCGGAACACGCCGAGGATGGTGGTGACACACACCACGAGGGCAGCCCAGAAGAAGAGCGCGGGCAGTCGGGACGGCAGCCCGAGCGCCATCCGCACCGGCCACTGCGGACTTGAGTCGGCCCGGGAGCCAGCCCGAGAGTCAGCCCGGGAGTTCAAGCCTGCGCTCACATCACCCGGTGGTCCTGCGCTCACCGCGCCCCGGGATCCTGCGCCTCGAGCGCCGACGTCCCGATCCGCTGGTCGGCGTAGAGGGTTCCGTAGTGCATCTCCCGGGTCTCGCGCAACGTCCGGATCGAGATCGAGCGCAGGCTCGAGATCTGGTCAGCAATCACCCCAAGGGCGAACAGCTGGACCGAGGAGATGGCCAGAACCGCGCCGAGGATGATCGACTGCATGTGCCCCTCGGTCCGCCCGTTGCGCACCCAGTCAAGCGTCCAGGGGAGCCAGGCAACGATCGCCCCGAGGGCAAGGATGACGGCCAGGGCCCAGAAGAACCGCAGCGGCGAGTAGTACGACAGGACCCGGAACAGCGCCAACGAGTTGCGCCGCACGTACCCCCACATGGAGCCGAAGAGGCGGCTCGGGCGCACCGACTCGTTGCGCGTCACGGAGACGTTGGCCAGCGCCAGCCGGGCGTTCCCGGCCTGGATCAGTGACTCCAGCGTGTAGGTGTAGGGCGTCGTGATGACCAATGACAGCGCGGCCGCGCGCGAGTACGCACGGAACCCACTGGTGGCGTCACCGACGGCGAGCCCGGAGATGGAGCGCACCACGCTCGTACCCGCCGACTGCAGCGTGCGCTTGAGGAGACCGAACTCCGAGACGCTTCCGGTCTGTCGGTCGCCGACGACGATGTCGGCCTCGCCAGCCACGATCGGGGCCACGAGGGCCGGGATGCACGACGAGTCGTACTGGTTGTCCGCGTCAGTGTTGACGATCACGTCAGCGCCGCGCCGAAGCGCCTCCTCGATCCCGAGCGAGAAGGCCGCTGCCAGCCCACGATTGCGCGGGAACCCGATGATGTGCTCGACTCCACAGGCCCGCGCCACCTCACGGGTGTCGTCAGTCGATCCGTCATCGATGACCAGCCACTCGACCACATCGAAGCCCGGCACCGACCGGGGCAACGTGTCCAACGTGGCCGGCAGGTGCTCGGCCTCGTTAAGGCACGGGATCTGGATGATGAGCTTCACAACGACCTCGCTGGCATCACGCGCCCAGCGGGAACGGGCGCCTGCCTCGAGGATAACGGCCCAGTCGGGCAGTTCCCTACCGCTTCGCTGAGCCCACCCCGCGGTTGCGGACCGTGCGGGCCACCCCACCGACCCCGAACAGCGCGGCCAGGAACAGGTCCACACCGAGCAGGACCAGGCGTGAGACGAGGCTGACCGTGAGTGCAGCCGGCGCCCCGATGGATCCAGCCAGAGTGGCCACGAGGACGCCTTCCCGCACACCGGCGCCTGCCGGCAGCGGCACCACGAGCAGCCCCGCCAGGAACGCCAGCGCGAAGGCCCCCGCGGTGGGGACGAGGTCGGCGGCGTCGGCTCCCAGTGGCCGGGCCAGCAACCAGACATGCACGCCGAAGAACCCCCAACAGGCGATCAGCCAGGCCACGGCGCCAGCCAGCGACCGACCGGGCAGGGCCGTCGGCGGCGGAGTGCGTCCTGCCCGCGTGAACACCCAGGCCAGCCCGAGGTTCAGCCAACCTGGCCAGATCAGGGCCGCCGCGACGATCCCAGCCACCAGGAGCATCCAGAGCGCCGTTCCACGGGCCGCGCCCGGTCCGAGCAGGACCAACATCCCGACCAGCCCGCCCGTGGCCACCGCCACCATGAGCGAGATCAGGTAGCTGACCAACATGGTCGAGCGCGGGATGTGGCGCCGTCGGCCGAGCTCACCCTGGATCGCAGCGGTCCACACCGAGCCGGGGACGTACTTGCCCAACTGGCCAGCAGCGAACATGGTCAGGGCGGGGTGCAGGGGCACACGCTCGCCAAGGCCGGCCAGCACCACGCGCCACCCAAGTCCCGAACAGGTCACGGCAAGGGCACCGGCGACCCCCGAGGCCAGCAGATCCTGCCATGACAGCGCGGCCAGGTCCGCCCGGACAGCGTCCCAGTTGTTCAGAACCGCCACGACCAGGAAGACACCCACGACCACCACCAGCACGACCGACAGGAGCCGGCTGCGCCAGCCCAGCCCGGCGGACGAGAGCTCCGGCACGGGGCTGGGATCGCCCGGGCTCACTGGGGTGCGCGGGCGCTGAGGACCAGGCCGGTCCCGGAGTCAGGACGTCGACGCTGCAACCGGATCCCCGGGGCGGACACGATCTGCGTCGCGCGGCCTGCCCAGGAGGGCGGCTGCAGGAACGAGCTGCTCTGCTCCGTGGCAGCGGCCACGGTATCGTCGGTGCCGGCGTCGCGATCCGCTCGAGCCAGCCGCCGGGCCGCGACCGTGTTGCGAACCTTCTCCAGGGCGTAGCCCACCGGGTAGCCGACGTGGGTCACCCGCACGTCCACCAGCCCACACCCGGCGGCCATGGCGGCCAAGCCCTCGGCCGAGTAACGGCGGAAGTGCCCCGCGATCTCGTCGGCAGCGCCCATCCGATCCGGGCCCGACGGGGTGGACAGCAGCAACGTGCCCCCTGCGCGCACTCGGGCGGCCCACTGTGCCAGCGCAGCCCCGTCATCCTCGATGTGCTCGATGACCTCGAAGGCGCAGACCAGGTCGAACCGCTGCTCCGGGGCGAGGTCATCCAGCGAGGCAACCAGCCGGCCCGGCGAACCCAGGTCCGCCAACCTCCGCTCTGTGATCTCCCGGGTCCGGTCCGACAGCTCCACCCCGGTGTAGGCACGGCCCGGGGCCAGGCGGCAGGCCACCGCACCCTCCCCCGGACCGATCTCCAGCACGTCGTGGACCTCGCGGGACGCCAGCTCTCGGGTGATCACGTCCCAGCGCAGGTGCGCGTTGAAGGTCAGAGGCGGCAGCCCCGCACGACCCTGACCAGCGCGGCGCCCCAGCCGATTGTCCAGCGCCTCAGTGGCAGATTCCGGGGAGTACTGCCCAGCGGAAGCACGGGCGCGATCACGGGCCACGGTGAGGGACTCCTTGTCGGACGCGAGGTGGCGCAGTTCGGCGGCCAGCGCCTCCGGATCACCCGGCGGCACGGTCAGGACTGCGTCCCCGAGGGTACCTGCTGCCGGCGTCGCGCCCGTGACGACGGCGCAACCGGCTGCCAGCCCCTGGTACACCTTCGTGGGCACCACCCGTTGCGCCTTGGGACCGGTCCCCAGGATCCCCAGGCTGACGTCATGACCGGCCACAAGGTCCGGCAGCTCCGCAGAATCGACCCAGTCCAGCCACCTGACCCGTGGGCTACCCCGCGTGAGCGTGCGGGTCTCCTCGAGATCCTGGCCGTGACCGATCATCGTGAACTCGATCGGCTCGTCGCGCAACTGGTCGATGGTTCGCCCGATCGTCGGGGTCCCCTGCAGGGGAGTGAACAGGCCCACGAAGACCACACGCAGTGGGTTGGCCAGATCGCGGGCACCGTCGGGGCCGCCTGCTGCGTTGGCCAGCTCGGCGCGATCGCCGGCGGTGAACCACGACCGCGTAGCCCCGACCGGGGCCACGACCGCCTTGTCCCGGGCCTCGAGGGGCAGCGTCTGGGCCTGCAGCGGGGTGTCGACGACCACCACGTCCGCGGCCCGCAGCGCCGCCCGATCGACGCGGTCGAGGATGGCCAGCTTCAGGCCTCCCCCCAGGCCACGGTCGCGGACAGTGTCGGCCAGGCCGACAAGGTGGTCCAGGGCCACCAGCGACCTCCGGTACCGGAGTCTGGCGAGATGGACGTCCGCGTGCCCCATATACCCGACCAGGACCACGTCGGGGGACGCCCCACCCCGGCAGCGCCGCATGAGTCGCAGCCACGCGGCCACCTGGCGCCCGGCCAGCCGGAGCGCGGCCCGTGGGGAGCCCGCGGCCGCCACCTTGTCCGCCGTGGCCGCGCCCAGCGGTTCGTTCATCTCCTCCACTGCCCACCCCCGGGCGGCCAGGCCATCGCGCAGCACCGCGACCCGGGGGTGCAGGGCGGCGTCATAGGATCCGAAGACGAGCAGCCGCCCGGAATCGTGGTTCATCAGTCCCTGCCCCTCAACTCGTCCTGCCGAGGCTGGGAGGTTGCCGCTCTCGTGGCCCCAGGATCCCATCCGGACCGCCCTGGATCCCGGCCCGCTCGGCCAGAGCGTGCCCGACCCGGACCATCGCGACGCGCAGCCGCTGGGCGCGCAACTGCTCCAGCGGATCCGGGCGCCGGCGGGCGATGTCGGCCAGGCGATGCTCGGCGCGGATCACGGCACCGTCGGGGGCGGAGTGCATGTCGGCGTACACCAGCGCGTCAGCAAGCAGTGAGCGCTCACGTTCGAAGTGCTCGGACAGGTCATGCACCCCGTGCTGCGGTCCCAGCATGTCGGCTTCGGAGTGATGCGCGACAAGGCTGGCCAGTCGCTCCGAGAGTCCGATCGAGCGCAGGAACTCGGCCCCGTCGAGCGGGTGGAACCCGGTGCGCACGATGCTCGCCGAGTACCCGATGTCGTGGAGGGTCGCGGCCGCCACCAGCAGGGCTGCCTGATCGGGGTCGAAGAGGACAGACAACCGCGCAGCCATGGACCCGGCAGTCCGAACGTGTGCCCACCGAGTCCCCTCGTCGCCGAGGAGCTCGCGCGCTAGCGACTCCGCCTCTGCCCTTGTTGGCACAGGGGCACAGACCACGGGGTGCCACTCCTGGACCGCCACGAACTGATCGTCGCGCACAGCGCCCCGGCGGACAAGACCCCGGAGTCTCGACTTGCTAGCGTCATGATGGTGACCAGCGACGAGGAGACCCGACGCCGGATCATCGATGCGGCCGCCGAGTTGTTCGCCCAGCACGGCTACGAGGGTGTCGGCGTCCGGCAGGTCGCCCAAGCGGCGGGCGTCTCCCAGTACGCGGTCCGCAAGCACACCGGCGGGCGGGCTGAGCTCTTCGCCTCTGTCATGACCGAGAAGGTCACCTCGGCCGCCGCTGACCAGATAGCCAACGCGGTCGAGGCCCCCAACGAGGTACCGCCACTGGCAGCGATCGTCGCAGCAGGCAGTGCGGTCTTCGCGAACCCCGAGCGCAGCTGGGACCTCCTCGAGCTTGAGGCGCTGACCCGCGCCCAGCGCGACGACGAACTGCGCGAGATCGAGGAACAGCGAATCCGCGAGCGCTGGGACAACATGCACGCTGTCGTCGCTCGGGTCCGCGCTGCTGGTGGGGTTGATGACGACGTCGACGACGACGTCCTGACGCACTTCTCGCTGGCCCTGTCCGCGGGCCTGGCGCTGATCGACCCCATGGTCCCGAAGCGGCCGGCCGAGCAGGCCTGGGATGCGCTGATGACCCGGGTCGGCATCGCCATGGCGCCCGGGGACATGCTTCTGCACGACGACCACGGGCCCCGGAGCAACTGGCGGATCTTCGTCGACGTGCCGGATCGCCCCGGGGGGGTCGACAGGTTCGTGCGGGCGATGGCCGCCATCCACGGCTACGCCCTGGCTGTGTACGTCGTCGACTCGTCGGAGGGGCGCCTGACCCTGTTCATGAGCCTCACCGCCCCCACCCCGGTGCCCGAGAAGACGCTGCTCGCGGCGGCCCTGTCGGCAGGCACGAACGTGCGCATCTCCCCCGGATTCCCCGAGGACGCCCTCGACATGCCGACCCAGATCCTCAACGGGAGCGCCGAGCTGGTCACCAACCCGGGCGCGGCCCCCTACCTGGCGATGCGGCTGGTGGCCGCTGACCACGTGGAGGTGGTCGAGGCCACGAAGGGCGAGGTCGACAGCCCGGACGTGCTGCGCCTGCAGTGGACACCCGAGCGCCACGTCCTGCTGCGCCGCACGTGGGCGCCGTTCGCGATGTCGGAGCAGGCCCGCGCCTCGGCACTGCTGCGCCTGGCGGCGGCGATCGCCGTCGCCGCCGGAGATTCTGATGCCCAGGGCTGGGTGGAACCGATCAAGGACGGCACGATCTGGGTCCGGCTGGCGTACCCGGAGGATACCGAGGCTGTCACCGCCATGCACGGGCGCTGCTCGGAGCGAACCCTGTACCTGCGCTATGTCTCGGCCGGCGACGGGCATGAGATCCAGATGCGCAGGCTCTCAGGCGGCCACAGTGGCGCGACCCTCGTGGCCTTCGGCAGCGAGGGGACCGTGATCGGCCTGGGCAACGTCTTTCCCGAACGGCCCGACGACAGCGTCAGCGCGGAGATCGCCGTCCTGGTCGAGGACCAGTACCAGGGCCAGGGCGTCGGCACGGCCCTTCTGCGCCGGCAGCTGCGCATAGCCGAGCGGATGGGATTCACCGAGGTCGTCGCCGTGGTCCTTGCCGACAACGGTGGCATGCGTCGCATGCTCGAGCGAACCGGGCTGAGCTGGACCACCACCATCGAGGACGGGTCCGCGACGATGCGCGCGAACCTGCTCGAATCGGACCCGCTGGCGCGGCTCGAGGCGCAGGGCTGAGCACCGCAGGCGTTCGGGCGCCGCACGGTCGACGCACCCGGCGCGACGTGAGCAAGAACACCGGAATCGCCGATGCCATCGGGGTTTCCGCCGTTCTGCACGGGGGATCATGGGGTCATGGATACCGTCGTGCTGGGCTGGGACCCGGACCACGCGACCCGATGGGCCGCGCCCTACGACCGGTGTGTGCAGCGCTGCGACGCCGAGCATGGACTGCTCGAGCGGTGGCCGATCGACGATTGGCACCTGGCCCCGGTGGGGACCACGGCGCACCTGATGCTCCAGGGCCACCAGCGGGGCTTGATCGGGCGTGGCACGGTGGCGTCCACGCCGTTCCTCTCCGCGGACCCGGGCGCACCGGGGCAGGTCATGCACCACGTCATGATCCGGTGGACGACGCTGCTGCCTGAGCCCGAGCGGGTGCCGCTGGAGGTACTCGAGATGAGGGTCCCCGACGTCCCCTGGTGCAGCAGCTACTGCGCCGCCCTGGCGGTGAGCCCGAGCAGCGCACAACAGCTGGACGAGCTCTGGGGCGCGCGGTCGACACCTGGCCCCCTGACCGTGGGCCGGCTCGCGCACAGGATCTGGCAATTCCCGGGGAGCCTGACGCACCGCGCCAGCACGCCGCTCTGAGGGCAGGTCGGTGGGTGCTGCCGGTTGAGTCCACGGCTGCCCGGCTCAGTCATCCGGCCCCGGCACAGGTGCTGTCCCGCCGAGGCTGGCCGCCTGCCACCACTGGCCCGCCCCGTCGTCGGGGTAGTTCGCCTGCGCCTGCGCCACAAGGTCGATCACCGACTCGCGCAAGCGCGCCGTCGCCTGCTCCGGATCACCGGACGAATCGATGGGCGCACCGACGAATATCTCCACCGGGACCCCGTACTGCTTCATGCTCGAGCGCTTGTCGTAGCACCAGAGCCGCTGGGTGCCCCACAGCGCCATCGGGACCAGGGGCACACCTGCCTCGGCGGCCATCCGGACCGCGCCGGACTTGAAGGCCTTCGGCTCGAACGAGCGGCTCATGGTCGCCTCGGGGAAGACGCCGACCACCTCACCGTCGGCCAGGGCCTGCACAGCGTGCGAGAAGCTGGCTGACCCCGCCTCCCGGTCGACCGGGATGTGCTTCATGCTGCGCATGATCGGCCCGGCCACACGGTGCCGGAACACGGAGTCCTTGGCCATGAAGCGCACGAGCCGACCCGAGGGACGGGCCGCGTACCCGGCGAAGATGAAGTCCAGGTAGCTCACGTGGTTGCTGGCCAGGACCGCGCCGCCATCGCGCGGAAGGTGCTCCCCGCCGTGGACACGAACCTTCAGGCCCAGGGTGGCGAAGGCTCCGTAGCCCACGAGGAGGACGGGCGGATACACGAGGTCTGCCATCCCGCAAGCCTAGGTCCGCCGATCCGGGTTCGCTGGGCAGCCGCACATGCGCTGGTCGACCGGGCGTCCGCTGGCGGTCGTGCGGCTCAGCCCGGGCCGAGGATGAGAACGACGCGGGCACCACCGAGTGCACCGGTCCCCCGCTCCAGTCGGCCACCGGAGGCAACGGCCAGCCGCTCGGCGATGGCCAGCCCCAGGCTGGTGGACCCGGCCCGCTCACCTGTCGGACCCGCAGCGTCGAGGCCGGGGCCGGCATCCTCGACGCTCACGGCGACGAACCCGCCCTCGTCCGGGGCGACCGCGAGCCGTAGCGCCACACCCTCGTCGGTGTGCACGAACACGTTCTGCAGGAGGATGTCCACGGCTGTGGTGAGGTCGTACTGGGTGAGTCGGACCGGCAGCGGGCCCGGGCCAGAGCCCTCGACCTGCATCGACCGACCCTGGTAGTCGGCCAGGACTGCCCAGAACTCGGCCCGGTCGGCGACGACGGTCGCAGCGTCACAGACCGCGTGCAGGCCCTCGCGGCTGGCGCGACGTGCATTGGTGATGATCTCATCGGTGGTCCGCTGCAGCGTGAGGACATCCTCACTGAGCCGCGCCCGGATGTCCGGGTCGGGGACAGCATCCACGTCGGCAGCCAGCACGGTCAACGGGGTGCGCAACTGGTGGGCCAGTTCGGCCGCGGCCGCCCGCTCCTCCTCGAGCAGTTCCTGCACACGGGCCGCGAGCCGGTTGAGCGCCACCCCGACATCGTCGACCTCGGGGATCGTCGATGGCTCGACGCGCACGGTGAGGTCGCCGGCCGCCATCACGTCGGCCGTCCCGGCCAGGTCCTTGATCGGTGCCGCCGTGCGCCGCGCCAGCTGCCAGGCCGCCACGCCAGCCCCGATCAGGAGCAGCGCGCACAGCCCGGCCAGCGCCAGCAGCCGCGGTTCGAGCCCCTCGTGCATCTGCTCGGGCCCAGCCACCGTGATCACGACTCCGGTCCGCTCGTCGAAGGACGCCGGCGCCGCCGCGTATCCGCTGCTCCCCGCGTCGTAGGAGGCGGCCCGTCCGTTCGAGGCCGTGGCGAGGATCCCTGCGGCGTCCGGGGGCACGGGGCCGCCCACGACCGTCCCGTCCGGGTAGATCAGGATCACCTCACCGAGCCGGCCCGGGAGGGAGATGACCGGTGCCGAATCATGGTCCTCGGCTTCCCCGGTTGCCGCCGACTCCCACCCATCGGCGAAGAATCGGGCCTGGTCGGCCAGGGCAGACAGGTTGCCGACCCTGACCAGGTCACGGGCTGAGAGCGCCAGCGGGATGACCAGGACGGTCGCCGCGACCGTGACCACAAGCAGTGCGAAGGTCACCAGGCGGCGATACATCAGTGCCCGGTCGCCGGATTGGACCGGTCCTCGAGCATCACCCCGACGCCCCGGTTGACGTGGATGAATCGGGGGTCGGCGGGGGTGTCACCGAGCTTGCGCCGCAGCCACGACAGGTGCACATCGACCGTCCGCGCTGCATCTGTGCGCTGCCAGACCTCCCGGAGCAGCTCGCTGCGACTGACGACTCGGCCCGGGTGCTCGGCCAGGTACGCGAGGAGGTCGAACTCAAGCTTCGTGAGCTCGAGCAGACGCCCGTCCACCTCTGCTGTCCGGCGTGATCGGTCGACCCGCAGCCCGCCGACCTGCAGCGGGGTCTCGCTGACCTGGTCACCGCCCCCCGAGGTGCGCCGGAGGACAGCCCGGATCCGGGCCTCGAGGTGGGCGGGGTCGTAGGGCTTGATGACGTAATCGTCGGCGCCGGCGTCGAGCAGGCTGACGATGAGCCCCTCGTCGTCGCGTGCGGTGGCCACGATCACCGGTACCTGGCTGACTGCGCGGATCATCCCGAGCAGCCGCTCCCCGTCCACGTCCGGCAGGCCGAGGTCGAGCACCACGACGTCGGGGCTGCCGGTGAGCATGACCTGCAGCCCGTCGAGACCGGTCCCCGCGGAGTCCACAGCGTGGCCTCGCCCGTGCAGGGCGCGAACGACCGACGTCCGGATCCCGGCGTCATCCTCGATCAGCAGAACGTGGGCCACGGTGGGAGCCTAGGCCCTGTCCGCCCGAGCCAGCCGGAGGGCTGCGGCCGGACAGGTCGACACGGCCAGCTTCGCCGCCCGAACCAATGAGTCCGGGATGCCCTCCCCACGCGTCGTGACTCCGATCGGGTAGCCCCATGTGTCCAGGTCAATCCGCTCGCCGATGGCGGCGGCACAGACGCCGTGGCCCACGCACCGGGTCCAGTCGACGCTCAGGACGTGGCCGGCGGGCTCGGCCGTCTCCCGCCGCGTGGGCATCGTCGCGGTCATCGGTCCGCACCGATCAGGTCCAGGGCGCTGCGCACCGCGGCCACGGCCGCAGACGGGTGAGCGCAGATCCCGCGACCGTCGACCTGGCGCATGATGCCCTCGATCGCGGTGCGATCTGCGCCGCCGCCGGCGGGCCGCTCGATGAGGTCGGCAAGCGCCGGGAGTCCCCGCCAGCAGGGCCCGCACTGCCCGGCGGATCCGTCGGCGAGTTCACGGGTGATGCCTGCCAGGGCGTCCCAGGCGCTGAGATCGTCGGGGAGCCACACGAACGCTCCCGCCCCCCAGCGGCCGCCGAGGGCGGCCACGGACGCCCGGGTGATGCCGGTGCTGGCCGCGAGCCCGTCCCAGCGCACCCAGCGCCCGTGCCAACCACCGGTGATCAGCACCCGTGGGCTGCCGACGAGGCCGCCGACGTCGACCAGTTCCGCCAGCGTCGCACTCTCGGGCAGCTCCACCACCCCAGGGCGCCGGACCGCGCCGGAGATGCTGGCCAGCGCAGACTGACTCCCGATCTCGCGCGCCGCCAGCGCCACGCGCGCGAACGTCTCGGCGTTGCTCAGCAGCACCCGCGAGCGCCGCCGGCCCAGCCGCCCGGGCAGGGCTGGCGGTCGCCCCAGGTCGTCGGGAAGGGCCGGCCCCCCGGAGATGGAACTGATCACGGCACTGGCCTCGCCGGCCACGAAGCTCGCTGGCCCAACGGACACCTCGATGGGGACCGCCTCACCCCGCGCGGCCACGGCCCGGGGCAGCGAACCCGCCAGGTCCGCACGATCGGCGCTGATCCGGACCACGACACGGGGGGCGCCCAGCGCTCGCGCGGCGGTCACAGCCCCATCGAGCACAAGGTGCGGGACGTGGCCGAGCAGCACCCCGTCCTTGCCGCTGGCCGTCTCCCCCTCAGCCCCGTTGACGATCACATGGGAGACCCGCGAACCGATCAACGAGGCGAGTTTGCGGTCCGTCGGGAACCCGGCCCCACCGGCACCCACCACGCCCTGGGCAGCCACCAGCTCCACGAGGCAATCGATCTCCGTTCGGGGGGCAGCACCCCAGAGCAGCAGGTGCTCGGCCCACGACACTGGCCGGCCGGGTTCCGCGCCGGCCAGGAGCAGCGACCCGGGAGCGAGCAGCTCCCTGGGGAGCCTGCCCGGCATCCGTCCCGGGATGGCCACTCCGGGCAGCCCGAGCAGTTCCGTGTCCCGAGGCAGGTCGTGCGGCTCGCTCCCCGTCGCGGCTACCACCCCAGCCCTGGACCGGTTCACCGCAGCGCCCCTGCCGGGCTGAGGTGCGCCCGGTCCCGCGCGGGGTTCCCAGGCCGGACCAGCAGCCGGGTCGACAGGGCCATCAGCACGAGACCGGCACTGACAAGGGCCACGGTGCGCATCACGGCGCCGTCGGAGCCGACGAGAAGGCCGTGCCCAACCGCCAGTGCCCACACGGGGTAGGCCAGCAGGTGCGCCCGGCGCCACAGGGCCGGCGTGTGCGAGCGGGTGGCAGTCGTGAGCAGCACGACGATCATGAGGTCGACGGAGAGGGCCCCGAGCGCCACCCCCCAACGCTGCCAGCCAGCAAGACCCGGGACGAACGCTGCGGCCAGGTCCAGCACGATCCACGTGTCGAGAACGGCGAGCACGATGTGCCCGACGATCAGGACCGATCCGGCGATCGACGCAGCCCGGTGGACGCTGATGCTCGTCAGCCTCGGCGTAGGTCGCAGGAGCGGACCGAGGACGCCGAGGACGACTGCGATGGTGAGCAGTCCGACGGCCACGAGGCCGCTGGACCTCATGACGAACCAGGTCCACGGGATGTCACTCATGCCGCTGCCCCCATCCTCGGCCACCGGCCCACGGTCACCGAACTAGGCTGCCCGGCACCGGACCATGCGCTGAACAGGCCGTCCAGGTCCCGGTCGTCGAACCACTGCGGGGCGGCGGAGCCCAGGAGCATCCCAGCCGTCGCGGCCACATTGGCGGTCGTCGCACTGGCCGCAAGCGCTGTGACCGCCCACCAGCACGTCGTGGCGCTTCGGCCGGTTCGCGGGTCGATGAGGTGGTGCGCCGGGCCCTGCGTGGTCAACCACCGGCGGCGCCCCTGGCCACTGGTCGCCATGCCGGCATCGGCAATCTCGACGCTTCGGGGCGACAGGCCCGGCACCTCGTGGTCGGCGGTCACCGTCCATCCCGGGCCGTGTGCGATCGCCCGGAGGTCGCCGCCCATGTTGGCCACGACGTCCAGGCCCGTCTCATCGGCCACCCGCTCAGCGACCTCATCCGCCAGCCAGCCCTTGGCCGTGGCCCCCAGGTCCAGCGCGGTCCCGACCGGGATGCGCACCCGCCCCGGAGCCACGTCCACGTCACGCCAGGCGCCCGGGGTGGCCGGCGCGGGCACGACCGGATCCACGAGCGACACCTCCGCGGCGGCCCAGGTCCGGTAGCCGACCGCGTCCACCTGGTGACCCACGCAGGGGTTCACAAGACCGGCGGTGGAGTCCGCCGCCGCAAGCGCGACCGAGACCAACTCGACCAGCAGCTCACTGACCGGCACCCAGGAACCTGCGCTGCGATTGACATCGGAGATCTCCGAATCAGGACGGAACCGGCTGGCCGCGACCTCGAGCCGCCCGATCTGCTCGAGCAGGATCCGCTCGGCCACCACGGTGCGACGGGTGTCCGGGGCCCGACCGGCATCCCGAAGGGTGAGGGCCAAGGTGGTGCGCCACCGGTGCTCGGTGATCACGGTGGTGCTCATGACGACTTCGAGGTCGTCGCGGCCGATGTTCCCCCCGAGGTCCTCGCGGGAGCTGGGGCGGGAGCCGGGGCCACCACGGTGCGCGAGGGCTGCTTCCGGGGCGCGGGGGCAACATTTGTGCGCGTGGAAGGCTGGGCGGGCCGCGGCCGTGCGCTCGTCGACCCGGATGGGGCCCGCGGCGCAGCTCCCGGGGCGGCCGGGACACCCACGATCACCTTCTTGCGGATGATGACAGGGTCCGGGGTGACATGGCGCTTCTTGATCCGAGTCACCACGACAGGCTTGGGGGACACCACCTCAACTGCTGGGGCCGCGATGACATTCGCCGCCGATTCGCGTGCGGCCTCCTGGGCCCACCCCGAGGCCATGTGTTCGGCCAGCGCACCGACACTTCCCCCCGCACCAACCACCAGGGCTCCACTGGCAACGGCGGCAACTCCACGCCCGATCGATCCGTCTCGGCTCATGCCCTCAATGGTCGGCCTTGATCCGGCAAGGCATCAGGACCGACCATGTCAAGACTGTGTCAAGGCAGGTTGGGCGGATCCTTGACGCAGGGATTCGACCCCGTGAACCTCTCGCCGGACACAATGGCGACACAACGTCAACCGCCCAGGGAGATCCCATGAGAACCGTGATCGGATGGATCGGCACGATGCTCGCCAGCGCCCTGCTCGGTGCCGCGGTGTACGAGTCGGTCCTGAGCAGACCGGTGTCCCCGCCCGAGGCGTCCGCGAGCGTGGAGATCCTCCCGGCCGAGCCCCTGCCAACCCCCACGGTGTACCGGACCAAGGTGCGCAAGGTCGTCGACCCGACACCAACGGTCACCATCGAGGAGGTGGTTGCGGTACCAGAGGTCGCGGTGGTGGCGCGGTCCACCTCCACCCGCGCTTCGGCCCCCGAACCGACACGAACGAGCGCACCGACGGCATTGGCCAAGTCTCGGGCCGCCGCAAGTCCGGCCGGACGGACCGAGCCGGCCGAGGAGCGCGAGAAGAGTGAGGACTCCGAGGATCACGATGGCCGTGACGAGCCAGACGAGCCAGACGAGCCAGACGAGCCAGACGACGAATGAATCGACAGTGCACCCCGGGTGTGCGCGGCAACGCACCCCGAGGTTCTGGCTGTCTGCGGTCAGTCCGACCCTGGGCGTGGGTCCTGCTCATTCCCGACGCGGGTGCTGCGGGCGGCAGCCCGGATCCGGGTCAGGTCCTCCTCGGCGACCGTGAGATCCACCGTGCAGTCGCGGCGGTCGGCGTCGCGAGCGTCGACATCGACATCGACATGAGCCGGGTCGGTGTCGGTCTGGTCCACCGGCTCCTGCTGAACCGTCCCTGTGGGGCTCTCCACGGCCGGCGGCTGACCGATCACCACCGGGATCACGATGCTCTGACGGGGAGCCGGTGCCGGGCGGCGACGGGGCGGGGGCTGCACCGCGCCGGCAGGCGACGTCTCGGAACCGGCCGGGTCGGGCCCGTCGGCGTCACCGCGATCTGACGCAGCGCCGACCGGGTCATCGTCACCGACGGCGGTGCGGGCCTGCTCCGAGCGCTGCTCCGCACGGTGCAGCTCCCAGCTCAGGCGCAGCCCCTGGAATCCTGCCTCGGCGAGGAAGCCCAGCAGCACCAGACCAGCCGCGCAGGCCCCCATCACGAGCGGCGTGGGGCCGGCCGCCGCCAACCGGCCGCCGCCCAAGGATCCCGACGCCAGGAACGCCAGGCCTGTGACCATCGCCATGACGACCGCCGCCACGCCCACCGCTGACACGAGCGCCCCGGAGAGGGTGGGCAGGTCCCGGCCCCAGCGGATCCGGCTGGAGAGCCACCCCAGCGCGACGGGGACCAGCAGCAGCGCGGGAGCCCACCCCGGCACGGCGGTGGGGATGGCAGCGAGGACGGGTAGGGCTGGCAGGGACTCGACCTGGCCGCCGAAGGCGCGCAGGCCCTCGGCCGGACCGAGGGTGAACCCCGGGCCGACCAGCACGGCCATGGCCCAGATGTCGAGTGTGGGCAGGCCGAGGATCCCGAGCAGGGTGAGCGCGAGCGCGCCCACGGGGCCGGCCTCGAGGTCTGCCAGCGTCGCGGTGACCTGGCCGAAGTGCCGGACCAGACTGATCGTGACCAGTACCCCACCCGCAGCGAACAGCCCGATCACGGCCGCTGTCGCGCCGACCACGGTCCGCCACGCAGCATCCGAGAGCAGCGCCCGCAGACGTCCGCCGAGGCCTGCCTGGGCAGCGACCCCCCACGTGACCCCGACCAGTGCCACAACCCCGGTCCACATCAGCGCGGTGACCGGGCTCGCCCTGGTCCCGTCGCCAGCCGACAGCCACGCCACTCCCGCACCACCGGCGCCGTACACCGCCACGCACGCGGAAATGATTCCCACGGTCTCGGCAGGGGTCGGATCGTTGAGCAGCTGGCCTGCCCAGCGCCCACTTCGTCGGGTGAGCAGCAGCCCGAGGAGCAGGGCGCCCAGCGGCAGGAGCGTCAACTCTCGGTCGCCGACCAGCATGGGGACCTGGTGGGCTCCCAGCCACACCGAGCCAGCCGCACGCCAGGCCGCCGCCCCGTCACCGGCGGAGTTGGGCGACACCGCCCATGCCAGCATCACCGAGCAGGTCACGATGCCAACGCCGACCAACAGCGCCCACAGTCCGGCGGCGGCTCCAGCGACGACCGGATACCGGGACGGCTCCTGCACACCGGCATCGAGGTCGAGCACCTCAGGGTCAGACACGCTCACCCGGAGATTGTCCCCTACCGCGGGCCGAGGCCCGGACCACCGCGGGCGTGTCGCACGACTCGCCGCGATCGGGAAGCAGCCCACCGCGCGATCTCGCCCCACCGCGACCGACAGGTCAGCGGCCGAGCACCTCGCGCATCAGGCGTGCGGTCTCCGAGGGCGTCTTGCCGACCCGGACACCCACCGCCTCGAGGGCTTCCTTCTTCCCCTGGGCCGTACCCGAGGAGCCGGAGACGATGGCACCGGCGTGACCCATGGTCTTGCCCTCAGGGGCGGTGAACCCAGCCACGTAGCCCACGACCGGCTTGGTCACGTTGTCGGCGATGAACGCCGCGGCCCGCTCCTCAGCATCGCCACCGATCTCGCCGATCATGACGATGGCCTCGGTCTGCGGGTCCGCCTCGAAGGCGGCCAGTGCGTCGATGTGGGTGGTGCCGATGATCGGGTCTCCACCGATCCCGATTGCCGTCGAGAAGCCGATGTCGCGCAACTCGTACATCATCTGGTAGGTCAGCGTGCCGGACTTGCTGACCAGCCCGATCGGCCCAGCGCCGCTGATGCTCGCCGGGATGATGCCGGCATTGCTGACCCCCGGGGTGATGATCCCCGGGCAGTTCGGACCGATGATCCGGGTGGTGCCGCGGTCGACGGCATCCTGGAAGAACGCCGCGGTGTCGATCACGGGCACACCCTCGGTGATCACCACCACGAGGGGCATCCCGGCATCGATCGCCTCAGTGACCGCACCCTTCGTCCCGGCCGGTGGCACGAAGACCACCGAGACATTGGCCCCCGTGGACTCCATCGCCTCGGCCACGGTCCCGAACACCGGGAGCTCCACATCGGGGAAGGCCACCGTCTGGCCGGCCTTCTTGGGATTCACCCCGCCGACGACGTTGGAGCCGGCAGCCAGCATCAGCGTGGTGTGCTTCATGCCCTCCGAGCCGGTCATGCCCGCCACGATCAGGCGCGAATCGCCATCGAGGAAGATCGCCATTGTCCTACCTCACTTCCCCGCCGCAGCGAGAGAGGCCGCCAGTCTCGCGGCGCCATCCATGGTCTCCACCAACTCAACGCCCGGGATCTGTGCGTCACGCAGGATGGCCCTGCCCTCCTCAGCCCTGTTGCCGTCGATCCGGCAGACGAGCGGCTTGTCGACGGGCTTGCCGGCCTCCTTGAGCATGGCCAGGGCCAGCTTGATGCCGTTGGCGACCTCCACGCAGGAGGTGATCCCACCGAACACGTTGACGAAGACCGCCTTCACCGCCGGGTCGGTGAGCACGATGTCCAGGCCGTTGCTCATCACCTCCGCGCTCGCGCCGCCACCGATGTCCAGGAAGTTGGCCGGCAGGACACCGCCGAACTCCTCACCGGCATAGGCCACGACATCGAGCGTGGACATCACCAGCCCGGCGCCGTTGCCGATGATCCCAACCTCGCCGTCGAGCTTGACGTAGTTCAGGTCGAAGGCCTTGGCGCGCAACTCGATCGGATCGGTCGCGGACACGTCGACCAGGTCGGCGTGTGAGGCGTGCCGGAAGTGCGCGTTCTCGTCAAGGGACACCTTGCCATCCAGGGCGACGACCCGCCCGTCGGTGGTGCGGACCAGCGGGTTCACCTCGACCAGGGTGGCGTCCTCCTTGATCAGCACGTTCCAGAGCGTCACCAGGACGTCAGCGACCTGGTCGGCCACGCCAGCGGGGAAGTTCGCCGCCGCGACGATCTCGCGGGCCTTCTCCGGGGGGCATCCCTGCAGGACGTCGATCGGGATCATCGCCAGTGCGTCGGGGTTGTCGACCGCGACCTGCTCGATCTCCACGCCGCCCTCGACCGAGGCCATCGCCAGGTAGCTGCGATTGGCCCGGTCCAGGAGGAACGACACGTAGTACTCGTCGGCGATCTCGGCTGCCTCGGTGATCAGCACCTTGTGCACCGTGTGGCCCTTGATGTCCATGCCGAGGATTTCCGCGGCGCGGGCACTGGCCTCGTCCTCGCCGTCGGCGAGCTTGACGCCGCCGGCCTTGCCCCGACCGCCCACCTTCACCTGGGCCTTGACCACCACGGTGCCGCCGATGCGCCGCGCCGCCAGTCGCGCGGCGTCCGGCGTCTCGCAGACGGCCCCCGGGACGACGGGGACACCATGCTTGCCGAACAGGTGCTTGGCCTGGTACTCGTACAGATCCACGCGGGGCTCCTCACCGACGAAGGGACGGAGCACAGCCTAGTTGGACGCCATGGACCAGCCGACGTCCGGTCCCCGTTCCGGTGGCATCGTGCCGGGACCCTGCCTCAGGCGGCGTGGGCGACGTTTTCCCTGACCCACTCGACGATCTCGTCGGTGCGGGTGCCGGGGGTGAACACGTGCGCAACCCCCATCTCGTAGAGCATCGGGATGTCGGCCTCGGGGATGATCCCGCCCCCGAACACGCGGATGTCCCCGGCGCCGCGCTCGCGCAGCATCTCGATGACCGACTGGAACAGGGTCATGTGCGCACCGGACAGGATGCTCAGGCCGATGCCGTCAGCATCCTCGGCAATCGCTGTGGCCACGATCTGCTCCGGCGTCTGGTGCAGCCCTGTGTAGATGACCTCGACACCGGCATCGCGCAGCGCGCGGGCAACGACCTTGGCCCCTCGGTCGTGACCGTCCAGCCCCGGCTTGCCCACAATGACCCGGATGTGTTCGGTGCTTGATGTGCTCATGGACCAAGACTAGTCCCGCCCGATGGGCCCGGAGCGCGCGAGGATGCGCTACTTTGCTCAGGTGCCGAGCAGCAAAGGGGCAGCACACGCCCACGAACCCGCTGAACAGGGCACCACCAGCGCCTCTGCGGGCCGCTTCACACGTGCTCGCCGGGCGACCCGGAACGGTGTGCGCCGGGTCACCACCCCCTCGGTGATCCGGGGGACGGCCATCGAGGTCGCCTGGACCGCCACCCACGTCGTCACCTACCCGCTCGGCGTGCTCGAGGAGCAGGTGCGACACCCTGAGGAGCGGCTCAACCTCGACGGGCTCGACCCGATCAAGCGCGGCCTGATCATCGGTGACGTGGAGAACGCCGGGACCCCGATCATCCTGATCCACGGGGTCGTGGACAACCGCTCGGTGTTCACCATGATCAAGCGCGGACTGCGGCGTCGGGGCTTCGGTCGGATCATCACGCTGAACTACTCCCCGCTGACCGATGACGTCCGAGTCGTGGCCGAGCGGCTCGAGGCCCTCGTCGAGGCGTTGTGCGTCGAGACCGGCTACGAGCGGGTACACGTCATCGGCCACTCGATGGGCGGGCTGGTCGCGCGCTACTTCGTGCAGCGGATGGGTGGGGACTGCCGGGTGCACACGCTGGTGACACTGGGCACGCCGCACTTCGGGACCGCACCCGCGAGGTTCGTCCCGCACCCGGTGGCCCGTCAGATGCGCCCGGACTCGGACATCCTCGCCGAGCTGGCCGCACCCTCCCCCGGCTGCCGGACCCGGTTCGTGGCCGTCTGGTCGGACCTGGACCAGATGATCATCCCGAAGGAGAACGCCCGGATCGAGCATGCCGACCTCAACGCCCGCAACGTGTTCGTCGGGTCCGTGGGCCACAACTCGCTGCCAGTCGATGGCCGGGTCGTGCATGAGGTCTGTACCACCCTGGCCCACGTCGACCAGGACGGATCGACGGTCGCCGAGGGCGCGACCTCGATCGCCAGCGCACCCAGCAGGCAGCGGGCAGCGCAGCCGCGCGGGCAGCGCCCCTAGAGCTTCTCGACAGGCGCGTAGCGCAGCAGCAGCCGCTTGACCCCCTCGGAGCCGAAGTCGACCGAGGCCTCAGCCTTGTCGCCCGTGCCCAGCGTGCTCACCACCGTGCCCATGCCGAACTTGGGGTGCAGGACGCGGTCGCCGGCCGCAAGCGAGATGACCGGGCGCGCGGCGGCGGCTCGGGTGTCGGCCCGGTCGGCGGCCGCAGACAGCGCGGGGGCCGACCCGTATCCACCCGACGACGGGCCGGTGTAGCGCGCGGGCTCCTCCCGCTCCCAGCGGATCAGCTCGACCGGGATGTCGGCGAGGAACCTCGACTCGGGGTTGTACGTGGGCGTGCCCCACGCGGACCGGCTGATCGAACGGGTCACGTACAGGCGCTCGCGGGCCCGCGTGATCCCCACGTAGGCCAGGCGGCGCTCCTCGGACAGCTCGAACGGGTCGGACATCGCTCGCATGTGCGGGAAGATCCCGTCCTCCATCCCGGTGAGGAACACGACCGGGAACTCCAGGCCCTTCGCGGTGTGCAGAGTCATCAGGGTGACGACGCCCTCGTGGTCCTCACCCTCGGGGATCTCATCAGCGTCGGCGACCAGCGCCACCCGCTCGAGGAAGTCGGCCAGCGTGCCGGGCTCCTGCCCGGCGGCGTCAGCGTCGCGTGCGAACTCCGCGGCCACCGCCTCGAACTCGGCGACGTTCTCGACCCGCACCTCGTCCTGCGGATCCGTGGACGCCTGGAGCTCCGCGAGGTAGCCCGAGCGCTCCAGCGCGGCACGCATGATGTCCGCGGGCCCCGCGCCGGAATCCACGACGGCAGTGAGGTCGTCGAGGATGGCGACGAAGGCCGCGATCATCGAGGCGCTGCGCCCGGCCATCCCGGGGATCTCCCCGGCTCGGCGCAGGGCCTGGTCGAAGGTGATCCGCTCGGCCTCGGCGAAGCTGGACACGTAGGCCTCGGCCCGGTCGCCGATCCCGCGCTTGGGAACGTTGAGGATCCGGCGCAGGCTCACGTCGTCAGCGGGGTTGGCCACCACCCGCAGGTAGGCAAGGACGTCGCGGATCTCGCGGCGCTCGTAGAAGCGCGTGCCCCCGACCACCTTGTACGGCAGCCCGGTGCGGATGAACACCTCCTCCAGCGCTCGGGACTGGGCGTTGGTCCGGTAGAACACGGCGACGTCGCCGGGCCGGGCAACCCCCTCGTCGGAGAGTCGATCGATCTCATTGCCGACGAAGGCGGCCTCGTCGTGCTCGGAGTCGGCCACGTAGCCGACGATCTGCTCGCCAGCACCCGCGTCGGTCCACAACTTCTTCGCCTGCCGGTCGGCGTTCTTCGCGATCACGGCATTCGCCGCCGAGAGGATCGTCTGGGTGGACCGGTAGTTCTGGTCCAGGACGATCTGGCCGGCGTCCGGGAAGTCCGTGCTGAACTCCACGATGTTGCGCACCGTGGCCCCACGGAACGCGTAGATGGACTGGTCGGAATCGCCGACCACGACCAGCTCGGCGGGCGGGACCTCGCCGCCGGGGCGCCCGACGAGCTCGGACACAAGTCGGTACTGGGCGTGGTTGGTGTCCTGGTACTCATCGACCAGGACATGGCGGAACCGGCGCCGGTAGTGCTCAGCGATGTCCGGGAACCCGACCATGAGCGCCACCGTGTGCCCGATCAGGTCATCGAAGTCGACTGCCTGGGCACGGGCCAGGCGATTCTGGTAGGCGGTGTACACGTCGGCCAGCGTCGTCTCGGTGTCGTTGGTGACCTGGGAGCGGAACGTCTCGGGATCGACGAGCTCGTTCTTCAGCGAGGAGATCTTGTTGAGCAGCCCACGCGGCGGCATCCGCTTGGTGTCCAGGTCGAGGTCGCGGGAGACCAGGGTCACCAGGCGCAGGCTGTCAGCCTGGTCGTAGATCGAGAACGAGGACTTCAGGCCCAGCCGGTCGGCCTCACGACGCAGGATCCGCACGCAGGCCGAGTGGAACGTCGAGACCCACATCGCCCGGGCCCGAGGGCCGACCGCCTCCTCGACCCGCTCGCGCATTTCGGCGGCCGCCTTGTTGGTGAAGGTGATGGCCAGGATCTCGCCGGGGCGCGCGTCCCCGGCTGCCAGGAGGTGGGCAATCCGGCGGGTCAGCACCCGGGTCTTGCCCGACCCAGCACCGGCCACGATGAGCAGCGGACCGCCACGGTGCTCGACGGCCGCGCGCTGCGGCGGGTTGAGCCCGGCCACCAGCTCACCGACCTCGGCGGCCCTCTGCGCCGCCCGCTGGGCACGCCGGTCGCTCACCTGTGCATCGGCGCCGCCCTTGGCGGCGGCGACCGCGGCCCGCACCATGTCGGCGGCCCGCCCGGCCTCCGCCCCGGGCCGCGGGCCGGGGGCCACCTCAGGCACGGCATCCACGACGAACAGCGCGCCCTCGTCGGCGGCCAGGTCGGCCTGCCGGTCGACGTCGGCGGCGGGCATGGTCGTCCGCGGGAGGCGCGGCAGGGGGTCATCGGCAAGCACCCAAGGAGTCTAGGCGCCGGGCCCGACAGGTTCGGTCGGGCGCCCGGGCTGGATGGCCAGCACAGGGAAGCCGTCAGCCGCGCTGAGCACCTACCCGGCCCTGCATCACCCTCGGGTCTGGGGGGCCAGGACACGAACCTTCACGCGCTGCGCCCAGGTACGTCCGGCCTCGTTGCTCACCGAGACCGACATCCAGTACTTGCGCTTCCGCAACTTCTTGATCTTGCAGGCGCGCTTGGCTGGCCCGACGGTGCACGATCCAGCGACACTCGCGCCCTTCTTCTTGCTCCTGAGCGCCTCGACAACATAGCCAGTCACGGGCGACCCGCCATCCCCCTTGGGCGCCTCCCACATGGTCTTGACGCCCTTCCTGTACTTCAGAGTCCTGGCCGTGACGTTCACGGGACTGGTGGGCCGCGAGATGACCGGTGCCACAATGACCTCCGGGGCAGGCTCGACGACCACCGGGGCGTCCTCGACCGGGTTCGGCGCACTGACGGAGGCAGTGCCGGTCGTGTACCCGAGGACCCACGCCTGGAGATTCGCCGCGCCCAATGACGTGCTCAGGCCGATGGACCCGTCAGAGGCCAGCGGAACGACCACGATCGACGTCGTCGCGCCAATCGGCGTGCTGACCTGCCCGCGCGGGCGCGTTCCTCCGGAGGACCACACAGACAGGCGGGCCGGGGCATTGCTCCAGGACTTGACCTTCAGCACGGCGTGGGTAGCCCCAGCCGGGACACCTGAGACGATGGCGCTCGGGTACAACGACCGCCCAGCGAGAGCCCGACACGGACTGTTCAGCCCTGCGCCGATTCCCGAGCGGGTCTCGAGGATGCGGCGCTTGGACACCCTGACGAGGTTGGAGACATGGGCGGCGCTGGGCACGACGGTGATCGAGCCAGCCCCCTTCTTCGCAGAGGTGTACCTCGACGAGCAGAACGGCTGGGTCTGCGCGACCCCTGACCACCAGCTCGTGACCGCACCCGCACCGTCCCATGACATCGAGAAGTGCACGTGGTTGCGGTGGCACGAAGTGTCCAGTCGTGAGCCGCTGTTGGCCGACGACTGGCAATTGCGATAGTTCGTCCAGCCACGGCCCACGTCATACATCCGGATCATCCGGTTGTTCCAAATGATGTACATCATTCCGAGGCGGCGGGCCATCGCGTGCGGCGTGCCGTTGGCATCTGGGGCAAGCAGCCAGTTGACGAAGGCGTCGGCCTGGGCTTTCTCCGCAGGAACTCGAACAGAACGCATCCAGTCCACGGCTCGACCGTCGAAGTGCTCGCTTGTACTTGAGGTACAGCCTCGCGGGATGTACACGACCGCCGGACCATACGTGGACCGCAGCAGGTCGGCCAGGGCGTTGGCCCCGGCACGCGGGACGGGGTCACATAACGTCTGGGCCTCGTAGAACGCCGCGCGGTCAAGCTCAGCCGGAAGGGTGACACTGGGAACCGGGTCCGGGAGCACCGCGGGCGGCTGGACTGCGTGCGCGGGGGCTCCAAGGAGCCCCGCAGCCAGAACTCCCGAGATCGCCGCAGCAAGCGTCCGTGCAACCCTCATAACCCACCCCTTCGACATCGACACCCCGAGCGCGAAATGCGTTCTGACATAGATGCCCCGCGCTCGAAATGCAATCTAGAGTGTCGCCCGTGGACATTTCCAGTGATACGACTCGCGTCCTTGTCGTCACCGCTCACCCAGATGACGTCGATTTCGGAGCCTCCGGCACCGTCGCGACGCTTGTCGCGGGGGGCGTCTCGGTGACCTACTGCATCGTCACCGACGG
>JAQBEX010000046.1:0-9198 GCA_032123675.1 Actinomycetes bacterium | reverse complement strand
GCTGACGCATTGAGCAACGTCACCGCCGCAGGGGCCGAGCAGCTCGCCGCCCTGGGCATTGGCGTCGTGATCGACCTGCGCTCCGCACTGGAGCGATCGCAGGACCACTCGGACCCACCGGTTCCCGACGCCGTGCACATCTGGTTGCCGATCCACGGTGGCTCGCGCTCCTCGTTGGTCGACGACGGACCGGTCACGCTCGGCAGCCTGTACCGGCAGGTCCTCAGTGATTCTGGGTGGACGCTCGCCGCAGCGATCTCGGTGATCGCCGACAGCGGCTCGACTCCCGTGCTGGTGCACTGCACCGCGGGCAAGGACCGCACGGGACTGGTCACGGCACTGGCTCTGGAGACTGCCGGTGTCGAGCGATCGGCGGTGGTCGCCGACTACACCCAGAGCGCGTTGAACCTGGACGCGGCGTGGGTCAACGACGCCATGTCCGCCCTGGTGTCGCGCGGAGTGCCGATCTCGCCGGCCCTCTTCGAGGCGTTGGGCGGATCCCCGGATCACGTCATGACCGGTGTGCTGGGGTGGCTCGACCAGGAGCACGGCTCGGTGATCGGCTACTTGATGGCCCACGGGCTGCTCGAGCAGTCAGTGGCGGCCCTTCGCGAGAAGTTGGTGGTGTAGGTGGCAGGCGAGATGCAGTCCGGTGACATGGGTTCGTCGATCGGCGCCGCGGGCGGATCGGGTGATGCTCCCCCGACAAGTCGTGGGGCTGGCGGCTCCGGGGAGGGAACCCCGCTCACGTCGGTTCCGCTGTCCGTGCTCGTCCAACGGCTCAACCTCATGCGGGTTGCCGGCGGCCATCTGGACCTTGCGCAGATCCTGATCACGACCTCGGACGTCAACCGGCCGGGCCTGCAGCTCAGCGGGTACCTGGAGGCCTTCAGTGACGACCGGCTGCAGATCATCGGATGGATCGAGACTGCCTTCCTGTCGGGGCTGTCCCCGGCTGTCAGGGCCGTGCGCCTGGACGACTACTTCGCACTCGGGTTCCCGGCCCTCGTCGTGGCCAGGGGACTGCACGTGATGCCCGACATGGTGGCCGCGGCGGATCGCCACAACGTGCCCGTGTTCGTCTCGGAGCTGGAGACCAGCCGATTCGCCAGTTCGCTGACCTGGCTGCTCATCCACGCGCTCGCGCCTCGACAGGAGATCCCTGCGGAACTGGTCGACGTGCATGGCGAGGGGGTCCTGATCCTCGATGCCGAAGGGCTCGGCAGCTCAGAGACCGCTCTGGAGCTGGTCCGGCGGGGCCATCGGCTGATCGCCTCTGAGGTGGTGGAGGTGCGCCGCATCGGCGACGATCACCTCCGGGGGAATGCGCGGCCCGGTGCTGGGCACGTGATTGACATCCCCGGCGTCGGGAAGGTCGACGTGGAGGAGCTGTTCGGGATCGGCGCGATCCGCACGGACGGGCGGATCACGGTGGTCGTCGTTCTGGAGACGCGCGACCCGAACAAGGAGTACGAGCGGGTCGGGATGCGCGAGCGTGTCGAGGATGTCTTCGGGGTGCCGGTGGCCAGTGTGGTGATCCCCGTCCAGCCGGGGCGCAACCTCGCCATCGTCATCGAGGCGGTGGCCCTGAACCACCGTCAGCGCACCTTGGGCTATGTCGCGGCAGCTGAGCTGACCACGGGCCAGTGACGACGTTCGGCTCCCCGGAGGGCGGCGTGGGTCCGGCCAGGGCGTCGCGTGCAGGTGCTGGGAGTGGTGTTGGTGGGTCGGCGGTCGCTGGCGGCGGCGACCGTGGCGGCGGGACTGCCGACCAGCAGTACCTGGCGACGGTGATCGCCATGCTGGAGGCGGCCGCGCGCGACGAGGCCGAGTCGATGACCGCGGCAGCCGAAGCGGTGGCCAACGCGCTCGGCGCAGGTCGCTGGCTGCACACGTTCGGCACGGGGCACGGGCACATGCTCGCTGAGGAGCTCTTCTACCGGGCCGGCGGGAGTGCTCGCGTGAACCCGATCCTGGTCGAGGAGCTCATGCTGCATGCCGGGGCTGCCCGGTCCTCGCTGGTCGAGCGGGAGCCGGGCCTGGCGGCCGCGATCCTGGCCGATCATCCGATCGAGGCTGGTGATGTCCTGATCGTTGCGAGCAACTCGGGCGGCAACCGGGTCGTTGTGGAGCTCGCTGGACTGGCGAGTTCGGCGGGGGCAACGGTCATCGCCCTCACGAGCCTGGCCCACGCCCGGTCCCCCGGGGCACGGCACGTGGACGGTCCCCGGCTGCACGAGATCGCCGACATCATCCTGGACAACCATGGAGTACCGGGCGACGCCGTGCTGGAGGTTCCGGGCCTGGGCGCGTCGGTGGCCCCCACGTCGACGGTCGTGGGGGCGGGCCTGTTGCAGGCGGTGATGGCCCGGGCGGTGACCGTCCTGGTCGAGCGTGGCATCGATCCGGAGGTGTTCGTCTCCAGCAATACCCGTGATGGGGACCGTGCCAACGCCGCGCTCATCGATCGCTACGCCGACGACATCCGCGCACTCTGATCGACCTGCGCGGATGTCAACCCGACGGCGTCGGGCGCGGATTCGGGTCCCCACCAGCGATCCGAGCGGACTCGGCGGTTGCGCGTTGATCGCGTCGGACCTGGTGTGGGTCGCGATGTGCCCGGCCCTAGTCTGGCGCCATGACGGATGCGGGCACCGAGGATGCCGGCTTCCAGCAGTTGTGGCTCGACCCGGCAGAGCACTTCGTCGTGTCGCCCCCGCCGACCTCGCACGAGGGGGTCGCCGGCGACGTCGAGAAGCAGGTCCTGGGCGCCAGCCGGGGCGTGGATCGGATCCAGGCGCGCGTCTCGCTCGTCGGGTACCTCTACGCGACGTTCAAGAAGTACGCCGACGATGAGGGCAGCCGGTTGGCCGCCCTGCTTGCCTACTACACGTTCCTGAGCCTGTTCCCGCTCGCGATCGCCGGCTTCGCCGTGCTCAACACCATTCTGGGCGACAATCCGCAGATCGTTCTGGACCTCGTTGACGAGATCGTCCCCGAGGAGTACGAGCAGCAGGTGATCGATGCCTATCAGTCGCTGCCCTCGGGCGGGGCAGCGCTGGCCGTCGCCCTCATCGGCCTGCTCCTGTCCGGCACCGCGGGGGTCTTCTCCCTGTACGCAATGGTCAATCAGGTCTACTGCGTGCCCTATCGCTTCCGGTTCGGGTTCGGCCCACGCTATGCGCGGGTGCTGCTGCTGGTGGTCCTGATGGGCGTGGGTGTGCTGGTGGTGGCCGTCGGCTCCACCCTCGTGGTGAACGTCACCGGGATCGCCGTCATTGAGCGGCTGAGCGCGCTGTTCCTTGTCTGGCTCGTAGCCGCTGGGCTTCTCCACTTCTCGGTCAACATCCTCACCAGGCGCCCCCTGGGGTTCCGGGAGGTGGGGCCCGGGGCGGCCCTCGGGGCCCTGGCCATGACCGTCATCATCGGCTTCGGAAGCGCCATCGTCGGACAGTTCATCAGCAACTCCTCGGCGGTCTACGGGGCGTTCGGGAGCGTCGTGGGGGTCTTCTCGGTGCTCTTCCTGGTCTCGAACGCCATCGTCTTCTCGTTCGAGCTCTCCGTGGTGTGGGCCTGGCAGCTCTGGCCGCGCGGCGTTGACATCAACCTGCTCTTCCCGGCAGACCAACGCGCCTATGCGCTGCTGGCGCTGATGGACGAGCGGATGCCGTCTCAGCGCAACGGGGTCGCCTTCGACGGCACCGGCCACGACGATCCGCGTCGCCCGGACCTGAGGTCGCTCATGCGCCGCACCCCGGGAGTGCCGCGCAGTCCCTATGCCGCGGCGCCGGCAGAGGAGCAGCCGGGCCCGCAGGCCCAGTCCGACCCGCAGGCCCAGCCGGACCCGCAGGCCCAGCCGGACCCGCAGGCCCAGCCGGACCCGCAGGCCCAGTCGGGCCCCGGGCGCAGCTGAACCCCGGGCGCAGCGGAGCGACTCCGGGGGACCGGGCCCGCCTGAACGGGCCGACAGCCCCCGGGCCACCTACACGAAGGGCAGCAACGGCTCGGAGGGAACGGACCCGTCATTTCGGGCCCTGACCCCGCTGGTTGCGACCATGCGGACCTGATCCTGCGGACCTGATCACTGGGGCCGGCCCCAACAGGCCGGCCGGACCTGATCCGGCGGACCTGATCACTCGGGCCGGCCCAACAGGCCGGCGCGCGAGCGGCCACCCGATCCCGGCACGCGCTGGATACCACGCGTGCCGGGACACTCAGGCGGGGCTGGGAGTGGCGACTTGGCTAGAGTCGCCGGTGCCCGCGGGCCCCGGCTGTCGGGGCTATCGGCAGGGGCGCGACCAAGGAGGTCGGCACATGTCGGCACTGGACATCTTCGGCTGGGTCAGCTCCGGGCTGATCATCTTCTCCCTGATGCAGGCCCGCGTGCTGCGCTTCCGGGTGCTCAACCTCGCCGGGGCAGCACTGGCGACCGTGGTCAACGCCCTGCTCGGAGTGTGGCCGTTCGCCGCAATGAACTTCGTCATCACGGTCATCGACATCTACTGGATCTGGCGCCTCGGTCGCGAGCGCCACAACGAGGCGATCTACGACGTCGTGGAGGTCGGCGTCGACGACGCCTATCTGCGGCACACCCTGCGGGTTCACTCAGAGGACGTCAGTGCGACCTACCCGAGGTTCCCGCTGGCAGAGATCGCAGGTACCGCCGACAGTCCGCCCGCCGCGGCCGGAACTGATACCGAACGGTCGGCGTTCCTGGTCCTGCGCGGCGATGAGACCGTCGGCATGGTCGTGGTCCGTGATGCCGGGGCCGGCGTGGGTGAGGTGGAGCTTGACTACGTGACGGAGCGGTTCCGTGACTTCACCCCGGGCGAATTCGTCTACCGGCGGTCGGGTGTGTTTGCCGACAGGGGCTTCTCGCGACTTGTCGTCGACGCGTCGCCGAGCTCCTCTGACTACTTCGAACGTGTCGGATTCGCGCGTGTCGGGCAGCGTTGGGAGCGTCCGATCGACGCTGCGGCGTAGCGCGCCCGCAGGACCGCAGACCCCCGAATCGAGCCGCCGCACGAGCCGCCGCACGAGCCGCCACGTGCGGTGGCGCTCAGCGGTCGTGCCACCGAGGCTCGTGGTCGCTCAGCGGTCGTGCCACCGAGGCTCGTGGGCACCCGGGGCTCGGCCGCCGTTGCAGGCAATGGGGGCCGCCGGTCAACGACGCACTGCCCTACCGCCGTCCCGATTCCATTCCGGGTTCCCAGCCCTACCGCCGTCCCGATCCCATCCCAGGTTCCCAGCCCTATCCCCGTCCCGATCCCGTCCCAGGGTCCCAGCCCTGGGCCAGCAGCGTCTGGCGGGTCCGTTCGACGATGAGGGTGGGCGACCCGAACCCCTCACGGCCCGTCCAGCGGACAACCTGGTAGCCGAGGTCCCGCAAGTGACCCTCGCGGATCTTCTCGTGCGCGAACGCGGATGCATCCCGGTACTTGCCCTCCCCATCGGCCTCGGCGATCACCATGTAGTCGGGCCACAGGAAGTCGGGGTAGGCCGCGCCGCCGGGGATCTGGATCCGGGCCTGCAGGCGGGGTGCGGGCAAACCAGCCAGATGCATGTGCCCGGCGCTGAATGACTCGAGTGGGGACTCCCGGCGCACGTCCGCCAGTCCGACGACGTCCCGCAGGCGGTTCCACGCTCTACGAGCAGCGAGATGGGACAGCGCCTCCTCGAGGGGGCGCTCTGCCGCACGACACAGGCGGGCGTCGCGGTCGTGCCTTCGGTCGGCGGATCCAGCCAGCGCTGCGAGCTCGTGGCGCAGCGCCGCGTCGAGGACCATCAGAGACTCGGGGAGGTCGAGAGCGCTGGCCAGGTCGAGAGCAGTGCGTGCCGGGGTGGTGACGACCAGCCCGGATTCCGTTGTCATGGTGTGGTGGTCGGGCAGCACCCCGAGATGGATCTGCAGGTTCCGGCCGCGCCGGGTTCGGGCATGCGGGGCGGCCGGTCGCGTGGCGTGTACCGGCCCGTCGGCCACACGGTGGCTGGCCAGCAGCGGGAGGTGCAGAGCGAGCGCTGCGGTTGCATGGCTGGCCACGAGAGTTGGCGCGGCAACCTGCTCTGCCTGCGCGAGGAGCGCGTGCAGGGCGACTGGGTCGTCGGGAAGCGCGTCGGTGGCGATGTACACCCCACGGCGCAGCCGGGTGATGCGCCCGGAACGAACCGCGGACTCGATGCGCCGCTTCGTCACCCCCTGGGCGGCGACGTGTGCACGTGCGAACGGGATCGACGGGGGTGTCCACGGGTCGGGGGTGCGCATGGCGTCACCCTCGCCCAGCCCGCCCCCGATGCCCAGAGGTTCACGGGAAACTGTGGATGGGCCGTGTGGCCCGGGCGCCCGGACCCGACCTGCGACCGGCAGTCCGGGGCTCACCGTGTCAGAGCCCGAACACCGAGGAGCGGGAGGCTTGTGGGGTGCCACGTGCCAGAGCCCGAACACCGAACCGCGCCCAACCGAGCCCCGGTCCCGCTGTCGAACGAAACACCCGCGGGCACTCAGCCGCCTGCTCGCCGAACCGCGCACGCTGGACACCGATAGGACCAACCGCTCTCGGTAGCCGACGCCAACCGCGCATGGCAGGCACCGTTTGCGGCCTGCTTCTAGGCGCTATCGGTGTCGATCGGGCGCGGTTCCAGGTGAGCCAGGATGTGCCGGCTTGTAGCGGTGCCCTTCGTGCGCGGTTCGCGGCCTGCTCCGCGCGCCACCCGTCGGCCTGCTGCGTGCTCCACAAGCCAGTCTCCCGGCACGGCAACGGGTGCGCCCTCATCCTCGTCGCGCTCAGCCGACGTCCGCCCCGACGCCGCACCCCAGCCGACGCAGCGCCCCGGCCGACGCCGCACCCCAGCCGACGCCGCACCCCAGCCGACGCAGCGCCCCGGCCGCGCCGCATCCTGACTTGAAAGGCCGGGCGCTACCCGCGCGGCACCAGCGAATCGGTCACCTCACTGCCGGCGACAGCGCGGATCACCGCGAGGTCCCCGCACACGACGAGCTGGTCGCGGGCCCGTGACAGTCCGACGTAGAGGGTGTCCCGGGCGGTGACCGGATCCCGAAAGCCGTCAACGGCCAGAACGATGGCCGGGCGCTCCAAGCCCTTGAATGCGGCGACGGTGGAGAAGAACATGTCGGTGCCGTCCCAGAAGGAGTCCCAGTAGCCGTCGCGGCCGCCGAGGGCAACACGGTTGGCCTGCTCGGGGTGCCGGTGATGGGTGGTGAGAACCGCGACATCTTCAGCGTCCCAGCCCTGCTCGAGCAACTCAAGCGCGGCATCATCGGCGGTGTCCATCGCATCCGCCGCGCTGCACTGGATGAACCTCACCGGAGGGCCCTCGCCGCCGAGCAGGGCGGGGGTGTCGGCGGCCAGCGAGGAGAACACGGCGCCGATCTGGCGACTGTTGCGCAGGTTCTGATCAAGCGTGAGCGGGACCAGCCCAAGGTCGGGGCGCTCGTCACGGTCGAAGATCCGCTGCTGCTCGTCGGCGAAGACCGCGAGTTGGGCGGTCTCCGGGTCGCGCAGGGCGGCAAGCAGGGAGGGCCACCAGGCGTCGGGGCAGTCCTGGGCCTCGTCGACGATGAGGGCGTCGAAACGCTGTTCGTTGGGAAGCCCCCGGGCCAGGTCGGTCATCTGGGCGGGAAGGACCTGCTCCCAGTACTCCTGGCCCTGCCCGTCGCGGATCTCCAGACCCCACTCCACACCGAGCGCGTGGTAGGTATTGACCCGCACGTTGCGTCGTAGCGCCTTCGGCCACGCCGCCACCCGGCGGGCGATCCATGTGGACAGCCCGCGTGAGTAGCAGATCAGGGCGACTCGCTTGCCGTCGGCGGCCCATCGCTTTGCCTGCTCGATCGCCAGCCACGTCTTTCCTGTACCGGGACCGCCGATCACCTCGATGCGGGGGATGCGGCGGGCGAGGTCGAGGACCGTGTACTGGTCGGCGGTGAGCCGGTCGACGTGGTCACCGCGAACGGCCAGCATCCCGGCGAGCTCGGCCTGCCGGTCACCCCGGCCGCCGAGGATCTCCGCCGCATCGTCCACCGCATCGACCCCGGGCATCCGTTGCGGTTCGTTCTTCAGCGGCCCGGTGAGCAGGTCGAAGATTCGACCGGCAGCATCGGGCAGTTGGTCCTTGTCGATGATCCACTGCCGGGGCAGGCCTGGCGATGGGTCCTCGGGGCCGAGTGCGGTGTCCGGCAGGATCACCATGTGGATCATCCGCGGCTTGCCGTGTGACCAGTGCGGGTTGCGTTCCAGGTATCGACGCAGCAGGTACTTGCCTGACGTCGCCTGGTCCTCGAGGTCGATGGCCCGCCGCCCCTGCGGGGTCTGTTGCCACCAGGTGCCGTCCGCCCGCCAGACGTTGCCGCCCTTGACCTCGATCGCCGCGAAACCCGCGTCGGGCAAGCCGACCACAAGATCGACCTCCCAGTCGCCGTCCAGCCCGGTGAAGCGGACGTTCGCCAGGAGCACGTCGACGTCGCGCAGCTTGCTGGCCAGGGCGTGGAATGCCACTTTCTCCGCGCGGGACCGGAACCTCGGGCGCTCTGGGAGGCAGCGGGCGGACATTGACGACCTCCTGGACGGGAGACGGGACGGGACGGGGGACGGGGGACGGGGGACGGGGGACGGGACGTGCGGCGGGCGGATCCCCCGCGGCGGGCGGATCCCGCCGGGCGGACCCCGGGGGTGGTACCGCTGCCCCGGGCAGGCTATCGCCGGTCGGCCCGGGGGAGGGCTGCGGACATGCCGATTGGCATCAGTGCCGGTCGGTTGAGGCCGCAATCAGGGCGGAGTCGCCACTGCTGGGGGCACCCAAGGAGACATGCGCCCCCCGGGGGGAGGCACAATCGCCCGCATGGCTGGCCCCAACCCCTCCGCGAACCCCACCCCAGACCGGGCGATGGATCCACCGACCAGGGCATATGACGATCTCCTCGAGGAGGCAGTCGCGCTCTATCCCGGCGTGCGAGTCGGCCGCCCGGGCCGGTCGCGGGCGTACTGGCCCACCATCGCCGCGATGCGCGCCCTGCGGCTGCGCTATGCGGTGGACATGGATGGAGCTGATCGCGTCGCTCCCGGGCCGGCGATCCTGATCGGCAACCACATCCAGTTCATCGACTCGGTGTGCGTCGTGATGACCGAGTGGTGGCGGGTCAGTGCCTTCACCAAGCTCGAGTGGTTCCAGCACCGCGGCTCG
>JAQBEX010000045.1:0-25371 GCA_032123675.1 Actinomycetes bacterium | reverse complement strand
GGAGCTGATCGCGTCGCTCCCGGGCCGGCGATCCTGATCGGCAACCACATCCAGTTCATCGACTCGGTGTGCGTCGTGATGACCGAGTGGTGGCGGGTCAGTGCCTTCACCAAGCTCGAGTGGTTCCAGCACCGCGGCTCGCTGTTCTTCCGGCTGATGGGCCAGATCCCGTTGCGCCGCGGTGACGAGGCCTCGACCGAGTGGGCCATGCAGATGTCGCGGTACGCCCTGGCTGACGGGGGTCGCATCGGCCTCTACCCGGAGGGCACCCGCTCACCGGACCCCGGGACGCTGCACAAACTCCACAAACGGGTCATGATCCCGCTGATCCAGGCCAACCCGGACGTCCCGGTCCATGTGGTCACGACCGAGTTCACGAAGCGCCCGGTACCCCGGCGCATCGGCGTCCGGGTTCGGGTCTCGGAGCCGCTCCGGCTCAATGCTCGGACGATGAGCTCGGATGAGCTGACCGACATGATCCGCGATGCGCTGCTGACACAGGGTGGGCAGGCCTACGTGGACCGGTACGCCCAGGACGTCAAGTCCGAGTTGCGGGAGGCAGGACCCCCGACGTGAGCCGGGTTGGCCCGGACCCGACCCGGCGATTGCTCGGCGGGATCGGAAGCCAGCGCTTGCCTACTCGCCACGCCTGACCTGCGCGGATACCTCTTCGACCTTCGCCCAGATCCGCGCGCGGACATCCGGGGAACTCATCTCGCCCAAGTGGGTGACCCTTCCGGAGATCAGGTCCTCCACCTCGAGTTCGGGGAAGGCGCGCAGATGTCGGCGGTACTCGTCATCGGTGGCGATCAGGAGGTTCGTGACTCCGGGGACGTCCATATGGGCGTTGATGTAGGGCTGGATGAACAGCTCGTGGGTGCTGTAGATGTTGGTGATCCGGTCGGCGATGGACGGCACGTCGGCGTGCAGGGCGGTGAGGAACGGCGAGCCCTCGGCCATGTCGCTCAGCGCGGGGGTCAGGTTGCGGCCGGTCCACGAGAAGAGCGAGGAGATCCGCTGCGCGCTGACCGATCCGCGCCACGGCGCCCCGACGCTGATCACGTGCCGGACCTGGTCCTGATGGTCCGCGGCGTAGCGCAGCGCCGCCAGCCCGCCCTGGGAGTGTCCGACGAGAACGATGGGGGCGTCGGGCGCTCGGTCCTGCCGCGCCAGCCCCGCCTGCACGTCCTTGTGGATGTGGTCCTGGGAACTGTTCAGCGGCATCGCCACACCGAAGTGGGCAAGCGTGATCAGGAAGGCATTCGGGTGCCGCTCGAGGACTGAGCGCATCATGACATTCGCGGCCAGGCCCCGGATTGCGGTCCCGGCGAGAATGGGCACGGCGACGGGCACGCCCCGAAACTACCGCACGGTCCCGGGCCCGGCGCGGGTGCGACCCGGAGTTGTGTCAATGGAATGCTGGAACTGGGTTCGGCGTCGTCCCTGCGCCGGCGCCCGAGTTGAGGAGGCCGTGATGACATCGCCCCAGGACGACCGATCCCCGCAGACGGTGGCGGTGGTGCTGACCGGAGCTGCGGCCCGGGGCGCCTTCCAGGCCGGTGCCCTCGCAGAGCTGATCCCGGCCCTTGAGCGGCAGGGCATGCGTCCCTCGATCTGGTTGGGCACGAGCGCCGGCAGCATCAACGCGTCCCTGTGGGGGGCCGCCCTGCACCAGGGCGCCGATGTGGCGGCTGAGGAGGTCGTCGACGTGTGGCGGCACATGAGTGACGACAACGTGTACCGGTCGTTGCTCCCGTTCGCCCTGGCCCGCACCGGACTCCAGTACGCGATGGGTGCCGTTCTTGACCGTGGGCCGGGGACCACGAGCCTGCTGGACACCGCACCCCTGCAGCGCACTGCTCACGAGGCCCTATCGACCACCCAACTGGCAGCCAACGTGGCTGGCGGCGTGCTCAGCGCGGTGGGTGTGGCGACGACTCGCATGCCGATGGACTCCGACAGTGACATGGTGGGGGCAGGCAGCGGGCGCAGCGTGCTGTTCCTCGACGAGGCAGATCCTGGCGACTACCCGGGGGACCCCTCGCGGACGCTGGATGTCGTGCGCGGGCCGATCGCTGCGGAGCACGTGCTCGCCTCGTCAGCGATCCCGGTGGCGTTCCCTCCCATCATGATCGACGCACCGCCCATCGCTGCTGGCTGGTACGTGGACGGCGGGGTCCGGCTCAACGCGCCGCTGCAGCCGGCGGTCGCCATGGGCGCGGACCGGATCCTGTTGGTCTCGGCGACCCAGACCACGTACGGGCCCCCGCCAGCCCCGAGCCCCCCGGCGCGGACGCCGGACGTCGACGATGCGGCCGCGCAGGTCCTCAACGCGGTGATGGCCGATCGCATGGTGGAGGACCTGGCCAACCTGCGCCGGATCAACCGGCTCGTGGCGCAGGCCGCGGACGTGGGCCAGCACGACCTGTTGTGCAGCGGCGGCGGGCATGCGTATCGCCCGGTCAGGGTTCTCGACATCGCGCCGCCCGAGGGTGCGATGGGCCAGCTCGCAGCCGAGGTGTTCGCCCGTCGCACTGACGGCCTGGGGTGGCTCACAGAGAACGACAACTGGCTGCTGGGACGGCTGATCCGCGGCGGCGGGGACGCGGTGGGCAGACGCGAGCTGCTCAGCTACCTGTTCTTCGACGAGGAGTACTTCGCCGCCAGCATCGACCTGGGCAGGGCCGCTGCCCAGGGCGCCCTCGCTCGGGGCTGGGGCTGGTAGGCGAAAGTCCGGTGCCGAGTCGACCCCCGCCGGGAAACGAAGGGCCGTGCGCTACTAGGGTCGAGTTGTAGACGCGATTGCGACCGCGTGGACGACGCGGTGGGCGTCTAGGGACAGGAGCCCGAGATGAGCAACGACTACCTGCTTCTGGTGGCGGCGTATCAGGACCCGCAGACGGCCGATGCGGAGTTCGACGCGCTGGCCGCGAAGGTCCGTGCCAAGGAGATCAGCGCCCAAGGGATGATCCTGGTCGCCAAGGACCCGGACGGCACGGTCAACGTGAAGGACACTGGGGACAAGGCCGGGCGCAAGGGGGCCACATGGGGTAGCGGCGTGGGCCTGCTCGTCGGGCTCGCGAGCCCCGTGCTCCTGGGTTCGGTCGTCGTGGGCGCGGCGGGTGGCGCCGCCGTGGGCAAGGTCGCCGGCAGCAAGGTGCGCGCCGAGGTGGAGGGCAAGGTCGGGGAGGGCCTCAAGGACGGCACGGCAGTCATCCTGGCGATGTTCCCGCCCTCTGAGCGGCTCGCTATTGAGCAGGCGCTGCCTGGCTCCCCCATGAAGTCGATCGCCGAGATGGACAACAACACCGTCGGGGAGCTCAAGGACGCCCTCGCCGATGCATCGGGCAAGTTCGCTCCCGACCGGACGGTGCTGCCGATCCCGGATCGGAAATTCGGCGGCACCTGTGGCCGCACCCTGCGTGACTCCGTGTCCGACTGGTCGATGATCCCCGGCCCGCAGGCGCCGGAAGATGCTCCGAACGTCTTGATCGTGTTGATCGACGATGCAGGGTTCGGCAACCCCAGCACATTCGGTGGCCCGGTCCAGACCCCGACGATGACGCGTGTGCGCGACATGGGCCTGACCTACAACAGGTCCACGTCACAGCGGTCTGCTCGCCGACGCGTGCGGCGTTGCTCACGGGCCGCAACCAGCACCGCGTCGGGTTCGGATCGATCGCCGAGTACCCGGGGCCCTTCCCGGGCTACACGGCCGCCAAGCCCAAGAGCTGCGCGGGACTGCCCCGGATCATGTCGGACAACGGCTACGTCACGGGAGGCTTCGGGAAGTGGCACCTCACGCCCGACAACGTCCAGGGGCCCGCCGGACCGTTCGACCACTGGCCGCAGGCATGGGGATTCGACCATTGGTGGGGCTTCCTGTCCGGTGCAGCCGGCCAGTACGACCCGATCATCACCCAGGACAACTCGACCCTCGGGGTGCTCGAGGGCGAGGACGGCGAGCAGTACTACTTCCCGGACGACCTCACGGACAAGGCAGTCGAGTGGCTGCACGGCGTGCGGGCACAGGACCCGGAGAAGCCGTGGATGATGTACTACTCCACCGGATGTTCGCACGCCCCGCACCATGTCGACACCGAGTGGGCGGACAAGTACAAGGGCAAGTTCGATCAGGGCTGGGACGTCCTGCGTGCGGAGATCTTCGCGCGCCAGAAGGAGCTCGGGGTCGTCCCGCAGGACGCCGAGCTGACTGAGCGGCCCGATGTCTTCCCGGCGTGGGACAGCCTGACGGAATCGCAGAAGGCGCTGTACGTCCGGCAGATGGAGGTCTACTGCGGGTACTCCGAGAACGCTGACTGGAACGTGGGTCGGCTTCTGGATTCCATCGAGGAGATGGGCGACCTCGACAACACCCTGATCTTCTACATCTGGGGTGACAACGGGGCGAGCATGGAGGGCACCACCACCGGCTCGTTCAACGAGTTGACCTTCCTCAACGGACTTGTCCTCGACGCCGACGAGCAGCTTGCGCTCATCGAGCAGTGCGGCGGGATCGAGGGCCTCGGGGGCGTCCACAGCGCGCCGCACTACGCAGCCGCGTGGGCGCATGCGATGAACACGCCGTTCAAGTGGGGCAAGCAGACCGCCAGCCACCTGGGCGGCACCCGCAACCCCATGGTCGTCTCCTGGCCGGAGCGCCTGCGGGCCGGTGGTGAGGTGCGCAGCCAGTTCACCCACTGCATCGACGTCGCCCCGACGGTCCTCGAGGCTGCCGGGCTGCCCGAGCCGACCCACGTCGATGGCATCGAGCAGGAGCCCATGGATGGCACGAGCTTCCTGTACTCGTTGCCCGACGCCGATGCCCCGGAGCAGCACACCGTGCAGTACTTCGAGATGTTCGGCGGGCGGGCCCTCTACAAGGACGGCTGGTGGGCGGCGTCGCGTCCCGACCGGATCCCGTGGGACATGTCCCCCACGACCCTGGCGGGTTCGGCCCGGACTCCGACTGGGACCCGGACAAGGATGTGGGCTGGGAGCGCTACTACCTGCCCGACGACTTCTCCCAGGCCCACGACGTGGCCGCGGAGAACCCGGAGAAGGTCCAGGAGCTCCAGGACCTGTGGTGGTCCGAAGCGGAGCGCAACCGGGTGCTGCCGCTGATGGGTGGCCTGGCCATCTTCTATGGCGACCTGCCGCCGCTGCCCACGGTCACCCGGTTCTCCTTCGCCGGGGACGTGCAGAACGTCCAGCGCGGGATGGTCCCGCGGATCATGGGACGTTCGTACGCGATCGAGGCCGACGTCAACGTGCCCGAGTCCGGTGCCGAGGGGGTGCTCGTTGCCAACGCCGACTTCATCGGCGGGTACGCCCTGTGGGTCGATTCCGAGGGCCTGCTCACCCACACGTACTCGTTCCTCGGTGTGGAGATCTACAAGCAGGTCTCCACAGAACCGATCCCGACCGGCGACGTCACGCTCAAGATGCTGTTCGAGGCTGACGCTGCCCAGCCGGGATCCGGTGGAGCGGTCACGCTGTGGGCCGACGACCGCCAGATCGGCGCCGGCAGGCTGGACCACACCGTCCCGATCGCCTTCTCGTCCTACGCCGGGATGGACGTCGGGCGTGACAACGGCCTCGTGGTGGACCTCGCCTACGAGGACAGCGCGCCCTACGCGTTCACCGGGACGCTGCGCAACGTCGTGTTCGACCTGAAGCCGGCGTCGTGCGCCGAGCAGCTGGCTCCGCACGCCCACAACGCGGTCCAGGACACGGCCGGCGGGGTCGCCAGCTGACGGGCGGCCGAACGGTCCGGATGGCCCTCGCTGAGTGCAGCGGGGGCCATCACCTCGGCAGCGTGCGCTCCTCGGCGATGGACGCCCCGCCGTCGACGACGAGGACCTGCCCGCTGCAGTAGGACGCCTCGGGGGAGGCGAACCAGGCCACCGCTGCCGCCACCTCATCGGGCCGACCGCTGCGCCCCGCCGGAGTGTGCCGGCCCTCGGCCACCTCGTGGGGCAGCTGTGAGCCGGTCGCGATCCAGCCCGGGGCGACGGCGTTGGCGGTGATTGCGTCGGGCGCGAGGTCCACAGCGAGCGATCTCATCAGGCCGACCATGCCGGCCTTCGATGCGGCGTACCCGGGTTCGGCACGCATCGCCATCACGGGGCCCGTGACCGACGCCACCATGACGATCCGACCCCAACCCGCCTGGCGCAGGTGCGGGACGGCCGATCGGGTCACCAGGAAGGCGGTGTCGAGGTTGCGGGTGATCGCATCACGCCAGGACGTCAGGGGCATGTCGGCAACATCGCCGCTGCCGACAGTGGGTTCGGGCATGCCGACGCTGACCATTCCGGCGTTGTTCACCACGATGTGCAGTCCCGCGTCGGCAGCAGCGGCGTTGACGACTGCTGCGGCCTGATCGGGATCCGTCAGGTCGGCGATCAGGGCATGCGCGGCGAGTCCCTCGGCCACGAGCTCGGCGGCGCGATCGTGGACTCGCGCGGTTGTGGCCGTGATCCAGACCTCGGCGCCCATCGCAGCGAGCAGGCGCGCGCAGGCCATCCCGATTCCGGTGGGGCTGCCAGCGCCGGTCACCAGCGCAGTCCGCCCAGACAGGCAGAAGTGGGGCATCGTGAGCACCTCCGTGCGGCTACTGGGCCACCGGGACGTGTGGCCGGGCATCTTGAGCCCTTTGGCCCGAGTCTGCCCCGGCTGACCTCGGCAATCATGTCGACAAGACTGTGATCACGTAGTTACGTGTGGACTACGACCGGCAGGCCCGCATCGTCGGTGCGCCAGGGAGAGGGATATGGACAAGTCGCTCTCGATGGGTCTCGATGTGGGATCGACCACCGTGAAGGCGGTTGTCCTGGACGGCCGACGGATCGTGTTCAGCGACTACCGCCGGCACAATGCCGACGTGCGCGGCGAACTTCGCAGCCTCCTGCTCGACATCCGCGACGAGTTCCCCGATGACACCCTGCGCGTGGCCATGACCGGTTCCGGCGGCCTTGGGGTCGCGCGGATGATGGGCGTGCAGTTCATCCAGGAGGTCGTGGCCTCCACGGCCGCCATCGAACGCGTGAACCCCGATGCGGATGTCGTGATCGAGCTCGGCGGGGAGGACGCCAAGATCACCTACCTCCGCCCAGTCCCCGAGCAGCGGATGAACGGCACCTGCGCCGGCGGGACCGGGGCGTTCATCGACCAGATGGCCACACTGCTGCAGACTGACGCGGCGGGGCTCGACGAGCTGGCCAGCCGCTATGACCACCTGCACCCGATCGCGTCGCGCTGCGGGGTGTTCGCCAAGACCGACGTGCAGCCGTTGCTCAACCAGGGGGCTGCTCACGAGGACATCGCCGCCTCGGTGTTCCAGGCGGTGGCCACCCAGACGATCGCGGGGCTCGCCTGCGGCCACCCGATCCGCGGCCGCGTGATCTTCCTCGGTGGCCCCCTGCACTTCCTCCCCGAGTTGCGCGCCGCCTACGTCCGGGCGCTGGGCGAGCAGGTCGAGGAGTTCATCAGCCCCAGCAATGGCCAGCTCTACGTCGCGATGGGGGCCGCGTTCCTGGCCGAGGGGCCGGACCTGTCGCTGCCGCACCTGGCCGCCGAGCTGGAGAGCGCCAATGCCCTGTCGGTCGTCACTCGGACGATGCGCCCGCTCTTCCGCGACGAGCCTGAGCGTGCCGAGTTCGACGCCCGGCACGCGGCGGCGGCCGTGCCACAGGGGGACTTCACAGGTGTGCGTGGCCCCGTGTACCTCGGCGTGGACGCCGGCTCGACGACCATCAAGTCCGTGGTCCTCGATCAGGAGGGTCGCATCGTCTTCTCGACCTACGGCTCCAACCAGGGCGACCCGGTAGCGGCTGCCGTCCGGATCGCCGCAGAGGTGCGCAGTGCGCTGCCTGAGGGCACCTGGATCGGCCGCGCGTGCGTCACTGGCTACGGGGAGGACCTGGTCAAGACCGCGTTGCATGCCGATGAGGGCGAGATCGAGACGATGGCGCACTTCCGCGCGGCCAAGGAGGTCAGCCCGGGCGTGACGTCCGTGATCGATATCGGTGGCCAGGACATGAAGTTCCTGAGGATCCGCAACGGCGCCGTCGACTCGATCGCGGTCAATGAGGCCTGCTCGTCGGGCTGCGGCTCGTTCCTGCAGACGTTCGCCGAGACGATGGGCACCGACGTGCGCACGTTCGCGGCAGCTGGTCTGGTGTCCGAGGCCCCCGTGGACCTGGGCAGTCGATGCACGGTCTTCATGAACTCCTCGGTCAAGCAGGCTCAGAAGGAGGGCGCCGGCATCGGTGACATCTCTGCTGGGCTGTCCTACTCCGTGGTGCGCAACGCGCTCTACAAGGTGATCAAGCTGCGGGAGGCCGGCGAGCTCGGAGACCACGTGGTCGCCCAGGGGGGCACCTTCCTCAACGATGCGGTTCTGCGGGCGTTCGAGCTGCTCACAGGCGTGCCGGTCGTTCGGCCCACGATCGCTGGGCTGATGGGCGCCTACGGGGCAGCGCTCACGGCTCAGATGCACCACGAGCCTGGGACGGTCAGCCCGATGATGACCCGCGACCTCGAGGCGTTCAGCGTCGAGTCGACGCAGCGCTCCTGCCAGCTGTGCCAGAATCACTGCCGGCTGACCATCAGCACCTTCGACGAGGGCAGCCGGCACGTCTCGGGCAACCGGTGCGAGCGGGGTGCGAGCCTCGACAAGCGACCGAAGAAGTCCCAGATCCCGAACCTCTACGCCTACAAGTACCAGCGGGTCTTCGGCTACCGGCGGCTCGTGGACGCGAAGGCCACCCGCGGTGAGATCGGCATCCCCCGCGCCCTGGGCATCTACGAGGACTACCCGCTGTGGTTCACGATCCTGACCCGGCTCGGCTTCAAGGTGATGCTCTCCGGGCGCAGCAACCACGACCTGTTCGAGTCGGGCATGGAGTCGATTCCCTCGGAGAATGTCTGCTACCCCGCCAAGCTGGCGCACGGCCACATCGAGTGGCTGCTCGACCACGGCGTGACCACGATCTTCTTCCCGTGCGTCCCGCTGGAGCGCCGGGAGTTCGCCGACGCCGACAACAACTACACGTGCCCGATCGTCGCGTTCTACCCACAGGTTCTGGAGAAGAACATCGACCGGCTCCAGGAGCCCGGGATCCGCTACCTCGACCCGTTCCTGAACCTCGATGACCCGGTCAAGCTCGCCGAGCGCCTCGTCGAGGTGTTCGCCGACTGGGATGTCACCCCGGCCGAGGCTGCCGCCGCCGTCAGAGCCGGGTTCGCCGAGCTCGACACGGTGCATGCCGACATCCGGGCTGAGGGCGACCGTGCGCTGCAGTACATGCGCGAGAACGGCATCCGGGGGATCGTGCTGGCCGGTCGTCCGTACCACGCCGACCCGGAGATCAACCACGGAATCCCCGAGGTGGTCACCAGTCTGGGCATGGCGGTCCTCAGTGAGGATTCGCTGACCCACGGGATGACCACGAGCCAGCTCCAGCGGCCGCTGCGGGTGCGTGACCAGTGGACCTATCACTCACGGCTCTATGAGGCTGCGGCCCAGGTGCGCACTGAACCGGACCTGAACCTGGTGCAGCTCAACAGCTTCGGGTGTGGCGTCGACGCCGTGACCACTGACCAGGTCCAGGAGATCCTCGAGGGGGCCGACGACGTCCACACGGTCCTGAAGATCGATGAGGTCAGCAATCTCGGAGCCGCCCGGATCCGGTTGCGGTCCCTGAAGGCCGCGACCGCCGAGCGCCCAGCTCCCGTGCCGGTCGGCACCGAGGAGATCGACACTGCCGGCATGAGTGGGGGCCCGCTGCTGGTATCGACGCAGGGCCCGGGGCCGGTCCCGCAGTTCACGAAGGAGTCGCGGCGGACGCATACGGTCTACGTGCCGCAGATGGCCCCGATCCACTTCCGCATGATCAGCCCGATCTTCACGCGCGCCGGCTACAACGTGGAGGTGCTCGAGTCGGCGAGCAACGGCGACGTGGAGTGTGGCCTGAAGTACGTGAACAACGATGCCTGCTTCCCGGCGATCATGGTCATCGGCCAGTTGATCAACAACTTCCAGACCGGCGGTGCAGATCCTGATCACGCCACCATCGCGATCACGCAGACCGGTGGGATGTGCCGGGCCACCAACTACGCGGGGATGCTGCGCAAGGGCCTCAAGGACGCCGGGTACCCACAGGTCCCGGTGGCCGCGCTGAGCACCCAGGGCCTCGAGGCCATCCCTGGCTTCCGGATGACTCCGGGGCTTGCCCATCGTGCGATCCAGGCCCTCGTCCTCGGCGACCTGTTGCAGAACGTGCTGCTTCGCGTGCGGCCCTATGAGCGCGAGGAGGGCAGCGCCAACGAGCTCTACCGCCGTTGGGAGGCGCTCTGCCAGGAGTTCTTCGCCAATGGCGGCTATTCGCCGACGATGCACCGGCGGATCGGCTACAACTGGCTCATCGAGAGCATCGTCCGCGAGTTCGACGCCCTGCCGCTGATGGACATCCCACGCAAGCCGCGGGTCGGGATCGTCGGCGAGATCCTGGTGAAGTTCCACCCCGATGCCAACAACGACGTGGTGAAGGTCATCGAGGACGAGGGCTGTGAGGCGTCCCTACCTCCTTTGCTTGGGTTCTTCCTGCAGTCCATGGAGACCCGGGACTGGAAGTGGGAGAACCTCGGGATCGGCAAGAAGGGCCGGCTCGCCAAGCGCACCGGGCTGTGGGTGGTCGAGCTCTACGAGCGGCCCGCCAAGGCGGCGCTGGCGCGTACGGACGGCAAGTTCAGCGTCCCGGAAGACATCCACTCGTTGGCCACCAGGGCGCAGGACATGATCGAGTTGGGCACCCAGGCCGGCGAGGGCTGGTTGCTCGTGGCCGAGATGATGGAGCTCATCGAGCACGGGACGCCCAACATCATCTGTGCCCAGCCGTTTGCCTGCCTGCCCAACCACGTGGTGGGCCGGGGCATGTTCAAGGAGCTGCGCCGGCGATACCCGCAGGCCAACCTGGTGTCGATCGACTACGACCCCGGGGCCAGCGAGGTCAACCAGCTGAACCGGATCAAGCTCATGGTGGCCACGGCCCACAAGGCCAGCCGTGGGTCCGAGCAGCTCGGGCGCTGGGATCTCGAGGACTACGACGAGATGAGTGGCGCCCAGGCGTAGGCCACACACAGCGCGCCGTACGGCTCACGGCCGACGCCGTGGGGGTGGTGCGCGGCAGTGCTTCGTCAGCACGAGGTCCATTTCGGCCCTGTGGCGTGATGTGTCTAGGCTCCTGCCCATGAGTCCTCTGGCATACCTCACCACCCTTGTCCTGCCCACTGCTGACGAGCCCAGCGACGCTCCCAGCCCGTCGCCGTCGGACGTGATTGTCCCCCTGGACCTCAAGGGAGACATCACCGAAGCCTCGTGGTGGATCGACCTCATCGAAGGCCCCGTCCTGCGGACAATCATCATCCTGGTCGGGGCTGTGGTGGTTCGGATCATCATGGCCAAGCTGGTCGACGGCTTCATCAAGGGCATGACCATGGCAGCCGAGACCGATCTGCCGGGTAGCCGTGCAACCGACCATGCCCGTGAGGTGATCGGCGATGACCACTTCGTGGTCGAGCGCAAGGTGAACCGCGCTGCAACGCTCGGACGGCTGTTGAAGAACGTCGGATCGGCCCTCATCGTCGGGATCGCCTTCCTGATGATCCTCGGCGAATGGGGCTTCAACCTGGCGCCACTCGTGGCCGGTGCGGGCGTCCTCGGCCTGGCCTTCGGGTTCGGTGCCCAGACCTTGGTGTCGGACTTCCTGTCGGGGGTCTTCATGCTGCTTGAGGACCAGTACGGCGTCGGCGACATCATCGACATCGACGGTACGTCGGGCACCGTGGAGGACGTCCAGCTGCGGGTGACCCGGCTGCGCTCCGTGGATGGCGTCGTCTGGTGGGTGCGCAACGGTGAGGTCACCAAGGTCGGCAACATGAGCCAGAACTGGTCGCGCACGGTCCTGGACATCGGCGTCTCCTACAGCGCGGATGTGCCCGAGGTTCGTCGCCTGATGACCGAGGAGGCCCTCAGCCTGCACGCGGACGAGGAGTGGGGCGCCCAGTTGCTGGAGGAGCCCGAGGTGTGGGGGGTCGAGGCGCTTGGTGACGATGCCGTGGTCATCCGCGTTGTTCTCAAGACCCTGCCCGGGCAGCAGTGGGGCGTGGCCCGCGAACTGCGCGAGCGGATCAAGAACCGCTTCGATGCCGAGGGCGTGGAGATCCCCTTCCCGCAGCGCACCGTGTGGATCCGCCAGGAGCAAGGATCCACCTCGCCGGCTGTCTGAGCCGCGACGTCGACGCGAAGCGCGCACGACGGGCACTGTTCCGACTGGGTCCCAACGGGGGGCTTGCTCAACCGCGCACGCAAGGCACGTTATGGGTGCCTCCAGCACCCCCAAACGGTGCCTTTCGAGCGCGGTAGACAGAACCGCCAGGTGGACCATCGCGAAACGGTGTCCAACGTGCGCGCTTGAGCGACTCGAACCGGGGCCGGGTCCGGGTCAGCGTGGGTTGGCCAGCGCCCGCGACGGTTCCGCTGGCCAGTCGTGGGCAATCCGCCTGCCGATTCCTGGCGGCCGAACTGGACGGCTCGCACCCGCGCGGTGCGGGGACGCACCCCCCGGTTCCGGGGCTGAGCGTCAGCCCAACCCGTGCGACGCGCGGCTCGCCGCCTCCTGGGCGCGGAACTGCCCGAACCTCGGCAGGAACTTGTCCCAGTCGATGATGTGCGAGTCGATCTCGGGGCCGTCGATGCACGCGTGCTTGCGGATCATCTTGCCCTCGATGACGACGGGCACCATGCACGCCCCGCACATGCCGGTGGCGTCGACCATGATCGAGTTCAGGCTTGCCACGCACGGGGTGCCGTAGCGGCCGGACAGGTCGCTCACGGCGCGCATCATCATGGGTGGGCCGATGGTGACGACCTCGGCCACCCGGCGACCCGCACCCCCGGAGTTGGCCGCCAGCATCTCCTCGAGCGGTCCGGTCACGAAGCCCTCGACCCCGTAGGAGCCGTCGTTGGTCGTGTAGATGACGTCCAGCTGGTCGCCGAACTCCGACTGGAGCAGCCCGACCCGCTCGTCGGGCTCGGTCCAGAACATCAGGTCCGCGCTGCGGAAGCCGGAGATGAGGGTGACGTGGTTCCCTCGGCGCAGGTGCTCGCGCATGATCGGGTAGACCGGCGGCAGTCCCAGGCCGCCTGCGGTGAACACGACAGTCTCGTCGGGTCCGTAGGTGTGGATCTCACTGGGCCGCCCCAGCGGCCCTGCGATCCCGGTGAAGGCCTCGCCGACCTCCATCGCGTTGATCTCCACGCTGCTGGTGCCGACCCCCTGGACCACCAGGCAGATGGTTCCGGCGTCAGCGTCCCAGTCGGCCAGCGTCAGCGGGATCAGCTCGCCGTCGGAGCGGGGGAGCAGTCGGACGAACTGCCCGGCCTGTGCTGCAGCGGCGATCAGGGGGGAGTGGACCGTGAACTCCTCGATCCCGTCGGACAGGTGCGCCCGGGCGAGGATCCGTTGCGCGGTCGTGCCCACTTCGGTGTACGCCAGCGCGCGGGCGACCTTGTCGCGAACCACGTCGGGTGCCAGGGCGGCCTCGCCGAGGATCTCGTTGGCGGCCGCCCGCCCGTCGCCTGCGGCTGCAATCGCTGTGGAGCCGCCGCGGGCCGCGTCGCCACCGGTGTAGACCCCTTCCAGGGTGGTCTCCTGGGAGCCACTGTGGTCCAGCACGATCGTGCCCCACTTGGACGTGTTCAGCCGTGGCTCGGAGTCCTTGATGATTGGATTGGCTGCGTTGCCCAGGGCCATGATCACCAGGTCGGCGTGGATCGTCTCGGTGCGCCCGGTTGCGATCGGTCGGCGTCGCCCGGAGTCATCGGGCTCGCCGAGCTCCATGACGTCCAGGGTCGCGGCCGTGACGAAGCCGGTCTTCTCATCGCCGACGAACTCCGAGGGGGCGCACAGCTCGCGCAGGCCGATGCCCTCCTCGAGGGCGTGGTGCAGCTCCTCGACGCGTGCCGGCATCTCCGACTTGGTGCGCCGGTAGACGATGGTCACGTTGCCGCCGAGGCGCTGTGCGGTGCGGGCAGCATCCATGGCGGTGTTGCCCCCGCCGATGACCAGCACCTCCTTGCCCTTGGTCTCGGGCAGCGGGGTCTCGTAGTCCGCGCGCAGGCCCTGCATGAGGTTCACGCGCGTCAGGAACTCGTTGGCGCTCATCACGTTGAGCAGGTGCTCGCCGGGCACGTTCATGAAGCGCGGCAGGCCCGCTCCGGTGCCGACGAAGATCTTGTGGAAGCCGGCATCGCGCAGGTCCTGCAGAGTCGCGGTCTTGCCGACCACGAAGTTCTGCACGAACCGCCCACCGAGCAGGCGGATCTTGCCGACGACGTCGTCGATGAGGTCATTCGGCAGGCGGAACTCGGGGATGCCGTATCGCAGCACACCACCGAGAGCGTGGAACGCCTCGAACACCGTGACGGGGAACCCCTCGGAGGCCAGCAGGTAGGCGTTGATGAGCCCGGATGGACCGGACCCGACGATGGCCACCGGCGGCTTCGTCGCTGCCACCCACGGATCCACGTGCCCACTGAATCGGGCCGCATCCCCACCCGGGTTCACCAGCTTCTCCCGCTGGGGCAGGTACCACTCGAGCTGGCCGATGGCGATCGGCAGCTTGTTCTGCACGCACACGCCCTGGCACTGCAGCTCCTGCGGGCAGACCCTTCCGGTCACGTCGGGCAGCGGGTTGCAGGACTCGATCAGGGCCAGCGCCTCCCGGAACCGGCCGTTGCCGACCAGTTCGATCATCTCCGGGATGTGGATCTGGACCGGGCAGCCGCCCGTCGGTTCGGTGTCCTTGCACTCGTTGAGGAAGATCCCCAATTCGCAGGGCTTGTCGGAGCACTGCTTGTCGCGCATGGCCTCCGGCCACACGAGCAGGTCGACGTCCCGGGCGGTGTAGCCGAGGTTCATGTAGCCGAGGAAGCCCTGATTGACCAGGCCGAAGTCGTGGGCGCGGTCGTCGGCGCCACGCACGTACGGCGGGATGCTGTTGCCGGCCGGCCAGTCCGTCGCGAGCCCGTCGAACATCGGGTACTTGTCCGAGAGGTGCGCATCGATCGCGCGGATGAACATCCGCTTCTTGCCCAGGGGCAGGTTCCACAGGAAGCGCATGAGCACCGTGCTGCTGTCGTCCTCACGCAGCAGCGTCGACCACAGGGCCTTGGTGAACTCTGCCCCGAGTTCGGGCTGGCCGAACTCCCAAGCCACCGCCGCCATGCCCTCGGAGATGAACAACTCACGGAAGGCGCGCGGTTCGCTGAGCAGCCGGCGCTTGAGCAGGTCCAGTTGGTGGTTGAACGACTCGACCGACTCGGAGTGCTCCAGCCCTTCGACCTGCGCACGGCTGTCAGCCAGCGTGCTGCTGGCCTCGACATAGCGATGCAGGTCGTCTTGCCCACCGGGCTGAGCGGTGGACTGGTCGGTGGTCATCGGATGATCTCCGCGTCGCAGGTGGCCCTCACGCGCTCGATCCGCTTGGCGATCTCCGGAGTCACCTCGACCTTCTCCGCTGCCCCGGGGATCATCCGGGCGATCTGTTGGGCCTTCCCGTCGACGACGATGGTTGCCTTCTCGAAGAACTGCGGCAGCTCCTGGTAGCAGGTGCCGCAGTCGTTGCACAGGGGCTCGTCGGCAGGGTCCAGGTGGATCGGACCGGCCAACGTGTCGACCGCTCCGGCGGGTCCGGGGGTCGCGGAGGCTGCGGCCGATCCACCGCCAGTCCCCAGGCTGCCCGACAGTGCCGCACCGAGCCCGCCACCGGCAGGCGCGCGGCTCGAGGTGGCCAGGTCGGACATGGCCCGCGCGATGTCATCCATGGCCGACTCACGGGCTGCGGTGGCCTGCTCGTAGGAGGCCTTGAGCTCCTCGAAGTCCGCGCGGTGCAGCGCAGTGAGCTGCCCCTCGTGAACCCCCGAGAGGTACTGCAGCGTCTGCCAGTAGCGCCGCCGGTCCTCGACGAGGGCCACGACCGAGTCCGAGCATGCCACCTTGATCAACCGCCGGTCCGCGTCGGTGGCGTAGATGAACGGCATGCGGTTGCCGCGCTGCGCCGCCGTCATCTCCACGTACTCCTCGATCGGGACAGCTTCTGCCTCCAGCTCCGGGGCGAGGCGGGTGAACTGCTTGGAGAACCGCACCTCCCCGAGGGCGAAGACCGCCGGGGTCAGCGGCGTCGTGAGCAACTGGACCTGACCGGATTCGTCGAGGTACTCCAGGGTGCTGGTGGTCCACGTCTTGTCGATGTCCGGATTGCCCTCGAGGGAGAACCAGTCGTGCAACGTCGAGCCCCGGCGCGGGTCGTGGACGAACAGCGGATGCATCCGGCTCTCGACCGCCAGCCGGGCCCGGGCGTTCGAGGACGCCTCGGGGATCCCATGCTCGGAGCCACAGGGTGTGTAGACGTCCATGACGGCGGCCGCCGGGTAGTCGAGCATCTCCATGGTCGCGGACATGAAGTGCCCGTGCATCGCCGTGGAGGTGGCGCAGGCGAACACGTTCGGGTGGAAGGAGGCCAGCAGGCCGAGCTCCTTGCGCGACTCATGCTTGCCGTGGTGGGCGCCGCCGAAGCGGGACAGGTCGGAGTCCTGTCCGGTGAAGCTCGAGGTCGAGGCCTGGCCACCGGTGTTCGAGTAGGCCCCGGAGTTCAGGACCAGCGCCTTGATCGGGGTGTCACTGGCCAGCACCCGCGACAGCGCGCCGAAGCCGATGTCGTAGGTCGCCCCGTCGCCGCCGATGGTCATGACCGTCGGCAGCAGGTGCATCTCCTCGGGCGTGAAGTTCTCCCAGGACAGCATCCGTAGCTCGAGCTCGTGGGCGTCATCGACGTAGGCGTCGGCCAGCTCCAGCTCGGCCAGGCGCATGGCCCGCACGTCCGGGACGGTCTGGGCCGAGATCCCCTCGAAGAGGCCCTTGGCCAGCGGGGAGGAGTCCTGGAACAGGCTGTTCACCCACGGGTCGAGGTAGGAGTTGTACGGCATCGTCGAGGCGTACACGCTGCTGCAGCCAGTGGCGTTGGCGATGACGATCGGGGCCGGACCGTTGCCGGTGGGACCACCCTCGTAGAGGTACAGCCGCCGCTCCAGGACCGAGATGAGCGACTCGATCCGGGTGCACCGCTCGGCATCGGCCGCATCGTCGGAGGCGCGAAGTGCCTCGAGCTTGTCCTGCAGGCGCCCGGACAGGGCCTCGAGCTCGCGCATGTGGGTTCTGCGGCGCTCGTCGCCGACCGCGTGGCTGGTCGCCATCACGAGCCTGATCGCGGTGACTTCGCCACATCCGCGGCAGGCACCATGGCCGCCTGCGGTCGAGTAGAAGTTGGGGCGCTCGAGCATGAGTCGCTTGAGCTCGCCGTCCTCGCCGATCGCCCCCTGGGAGAACCGCTTCGGGGTGGCCGGTAGGGCGGTGGAGAACTCGAAGCGCTCCTGCAGGGTGTCGAGCACCTGCGCGTCCTGATCCAGGGGGGTCAGTGCGCTCGGTCCGCACACCTCGATGCACTCCAGGCAGCCTGTGCACTTCCACGGGTCGATCGTGGCGGAGAACAGCCCACCGGTGCCCGGCGTCGCCGTCTCCATGGCGTCGAAGAAGGGCCGCGTCCGGGCCACGGGGTACGCCGCCAACCGGCCCACCATCTGGTCCAGGTTGCGCCGCAACGTGGGCTGGTCCACGTCCAGCGTGGTCACTGCTTGCGCCACGACGTCCGGGAACGTGCGGTCGGACTTGTCCGCGCGGTAGGACTCGCGAACCCGCTCGGCGAGCGGGTAGACCTGCGCCCGGAGCGCCTCGCGCTGCGGCTCGGTCACATCGAGAGCCTTGATGGCGGCCAGAAGCAGGTCGTGGATCTCGTGCACCGTGTTGGGGATCGCCGCGTCCGGGCAGACGAGCGCGCACTCCATGCAGCCGGTGCACAGGTCGGCGTGGAACTCGGGGACGGTCCGGCGGAACAGGCCCTTGTCCTTCGCCGAGGACGTGCCGGCCGGCATGAACATCCCGACGCCGGGCATGACCGGCGCCTCTCCGATCGTGCCCTCGCGGAACGGCCGGGCCACGAGGTCCTCGTAGTAGGCGGGGTCGAACAGGGCGCTGGCGCCCGAGGAGCTGCCGCAGAGCTCCGACGAGGTCGCGATGTTGTGCAGGGCCAGGACCGGCGGGGCGTCGTCGATGGCCAGGAACTCGGGGGAGTCGTAGTCGACGAACTGGGCGGCGTTGATCCCCTCCCGGATGACGGCCATGTTCCCCTCGACGACCTTGGTGCCCTTGCTGCCGAACTTCTTGGTGATCTGGGCCTGGACCTTCTCCAGGATCGCCTCCTGGGGGGCACCCTTGGAGACGCGGTCCACGTGGGCGGCCACTGCGCCGACGAACGCGATGCCCATCATCCGGGTCTCGAGATCGGGGGTCGGGGCGTGCCGCTCGGCGACGCTGAATGCGTCGATGACCCAGAAGTTGATGTGCCGTTCGCGGATTGTGCGCCGGGCGTACCGCGGCAGCTCGCGCCACACCTCCTCGGGGGCGAGGTCGGACTGCAGCATGAAGGTGCCGCCCTCGACGAGGCCCTTCAGCGGGTTGGTGTGGATGAACGCCTTGTGGTCCGGCGAGATGACGACCTCGACGTCCTCCAGCTCCGCGTTGGTGATCAGGACGGGCTCCGGGCTGAGCGTGATGTAGTAGTTGGTCGGGGCGCCGCTCTTCTCCGAGCCGTACTTCGGCGCAGACTTCGAGTGCATGCCCAGCACGCCGGCGAGGATGTCGGTGAGCAGCTTGCCCGTCGCGATCGTGCCGTACCCGCCCACTGAGTGGAAGCGGATGCGCATCGCCGACTCGGGCAGCAGGCGCGGGTTGGGCTGGGTCTCCAGCGCCATCATCTCGGTCTCGGGGTAGGCCGCACGCATCCGGTCCTGCAGCTCAGCCATCGTCGCTGACGCGTCGGAACTGAAGAACTGCGAGCCCAAGTAGATCAGCGGGGCGGTGCCGCCGTCGGCCATGTTCGCGAATGCGGCAATCAGGTGGCGCGGCTGCACGTCGTGGCCGCCGAGCCCGAAGATGGCGGTGGTCAGCCGCGGGGTGGCCGACAGCGGGGGGATCCCGTCGTACTGGGGCCCGCCCGCGGCGCCCGGCTCCGCGTTGGCGCGGGCCTTGAACAGGGCCGACGTGACCAAGCTGGTCAGGGCCGTCTGGTCTGAGCGCTCCAGCACCGTGACCGCCTTGGCCCCGTCAAGCGCTGCGACCAGCTCGGCCTCCGGGAACGGCTGGAGCATCTTCACCGACACGGCGCCGACCTTCAGGCCCTGGGCACGCAGGTAGGGCAGCACTGCCTGCACATCGTCGGTGATCGAGCCGAGCCCGACCATGATCAGGTCCGCGTCGTCGCAGTCGTAACTCAGGACTGGCGAATAGGTGCGCCCGGTCAGTTCCGCGTACTCGGCCATCGCCTGCCGGGTCAGCTCCGGGACGGCGTTGGCGAAGTGCGTGCGATGGTCGACTGCGCCGGCCTGGAAGTCGGGCTGGTTCTGGACCGCCCCCGTGAGTCCGGGGTTGTTGACGTCGACCAGCGCGGGCACCATCTGGCGGGTGCCCTTCTCCAGGGAGTTCAGCCACTGCCGGCGCCACTGGCCGTGCAGTTCCTCCGGCACCCAGTTGAGCGTCTCGGAGATGAGGTCCCCGGCGTTGTCGCCCTCGACCTTCTCGGCGCTCTCGGCCAGATGGGCCGTCAGCTCGGTGAGGTCATTCGGACGGAAGTCGTCCCGGTGCCGCTCCAGGTACTTCTCCAGTTGGAAGACCCGACCCTTGGCGCCGAAGAGCAGCTCCTGGGCGACCGTGGGGGACTTGATCCGCCCGGCCGGGTCGCCGAGATACTCGCGCAGCAGCTCCGGTTCGGGCATGAGCGCCTCGCTGAGCATGTGGCTGGTGGAGAAGCCATCCATGGAATTCGCGACCGGGATCAGCGACAGCGCCGCGGTCCGGTAGGAGATGGCCGCAAGGTCGGCGGCCTCCTGGGGGTTCGAGCCGAAGAGGATCGTGTACCCGGCCGACAGCAGCGCATAGACGTCGTCGTGGCCCGCCATCACGTTCAAGGAGTGCTTGGAGACCACCCGCGCGGCGACCTGCAGGACGAAGCCGCCGGCCTTCTTGCCGACCGTGACGTAGTGCGACTCCATCGCGTAGAGGATCCCCTGGCTGGAGGACGCGTTGGAGATGAACTGCCCGCCGGTCAGCGCAGCGCCCAGCGCCCCACTCTGGGCGGAGTGCTCACCCTCGGGCTCGAAGAAGAAGGGGTGCTTTCCCCACACGTTCACGCCACCCTCGGCGCGGGCCGCCTCGAACAACTCGGAGATCTCGGTCGAGGGAGTGATGGGGTACCCGATGACTCCGCCGCACACGTGGCTCATCACGTGGGCCACGGCGCCGTTGCCGTTGATGACGCTGGGGATACCGGGGAAGCGGGGCTGCTGGTCAGTCATGAGGCCAATCCGTGGATACGAGGGAGGGTGGGGCCGAGCAGTGCGACGGGCGGGTCGTCGGTCGACCCAGATCGGCGCGCGGGGAGATCCTCGACGAGGACGTCGAACTCGCGCGGAGCGGGCAGCAGCACACGTCCTTGCACATGGCGCACCTCACTTCCTGCGGGTGCGGACAGAGTAACCCGCGGTCGGCAGTTGATCGTGTGACGATCGTCCCGACCTCGATGATCGAAGGACCCCCCTGGGTATCCGCGGGATGCCATGCAGGTCGCTGGGCGTGAGTCGGGACGCGGTGCCGTGCTCGGATCGGACAGGATCGGCACATGGTTGCCGTCACCGAGGGATGGATCGGCTGGGTTCTCGTCCGCGCGCGCTTCCTGGTGCTGCGGATCCGCCAGCTGGAGCTGCTCGACCGCGCATACACGCTGGCGGCGCAGTCGTTCGTCACCCTGCTCCCGCTGATCATCATCATCGCTGCGGCGCTGTCCGCGCCCGGCCAGAGCAACGTGGTCGCCGAGGAGTTCATCGCGCGGTTCGGGCTCGTGGGAGCAGCCGCTCGAGCCGTCGAGGACCTGATCGTCGTTCCGGACGAGGGCATCTACTGGCTCGGGCTCATCCTCACCGTCTACGCGGCCTTCACCCTGTCGAAGCGGGCCTCCCGGGCGTACAACGCGATCTGGGGCACGGAGCAGCTGCCGATCCGCTCCCAGTGGCGATCACTGGTGTGGGTCGCGGTCCAGGTGGGCCTGATCATCCTGGTCACCGAGTTGCGCGACTTCGCCCGGGAGTCCGACGCCCTGCTTCTGGTCCTCTGGTCGGCGGCAGTGCTCCTCGTGTGGGCGGCGGCCGAGTTCTTCACCCAGGGCCTGCTGACCCGCGGCCAGGTCCCTCGTCGGCGCCTGATCGTCGCGGTTGCCTTCGCCACGCTCGGGCGCGTCGGGATCGTCGTGTGGACGGCGTTCTACCTGTCCGCCTCGATGGTCCGGCAGGCCGAGACGTACGGACCGATCGGGGTGGTCTTCGCCCTGTTCACCGGGCTGCTCGTCTACTGGGTCATCCTGATGGGGACGACCCTGCTGGCCGCGGTCCTCACCGACCCCGACGTCGGCACCGGATCGCCGCTCGCCCCGCCGGACCTCGACACCGCCCAGGGGGACTTCTGATGATCCCGACCGGGCGTCACCCCACGTCTGCGGCGGAACGTGAACCAGCCACGGAGCGCCGCGACGGCCGCGGCACGCGAGCGCCAGGCGAGGTGGGTCTTTGACAGGACCTCGCCCAGGTCAAAGACTGGGCCAGCTGGGCCACCCCGTCCGGCGTGCGTGTGCGCCCGGAGGTGGCTGCTGTGCAGAGTCAAGGGCCGGTCGGCTACCGCCCACCGCTGAGTTCGGTACTGCCCGTGGTCGGCGTGCTGGTACTGCTGGCGCTCGTCTTCCCCTCTGAGTCGGGCGTGATCATCGTCATGGGGATCGCCACGGCCTTCGCGATCATCCGGCTGCGTCAACTGCTGGTTCTGCACGATGACCACATCTCGGTGACGGTGCTGCGCACGCGCCGCATCCCCTGGACGGACATCGAGGGGTTCAGCGCCGGATCGACCATGCGCGGTGGCACGGCGATCCGGACGACTGCTGGCGAGGTCCACTCGGTCGCGCCCTGCTCGTGGTGGGGTGGACCTGCCAACCCTGCCGACCTCGAGACGCTCCAGCGGATCCATACGTCCAAGGTCCGCTGATCGGGGCGGCGTCGGTCACGGCTCCCGGATCAGGGCCTCAGCCCAACGTTCGACCATGGCTGGGGTCGACCCTGCGATGACCACGTCCTGGACCGTGGTCGGTGTGGACTTCAGGACCGTCAGGGCGACCCGGGTCACCTCCTCGAGGGGCCACGGCCCGCGCGCGAGGATCGCGGGCATCGCCATCGTGTGGGCCTGCCGGGCGTTCGCCGCCGCGACTGCATCGCGGTAGGCCTCGGCCAGGAGGCGCTCAGGTCCGTCCGGGCGATGCCAGCGGGGAGCCGAGACCGTGACCAGCCGACCCTCCTGGCTGGGGCGCGATCCCGCTCGGATCACCACATCGGCAATGCACTGCTCTGGGCTGCCCAGAATGACCCGGATCCGCGGCGTGCGCATGACCCAACGGTCGCACTCGCCGCACCTCGGCGCAAGGACGGGTGCGAACCGGGACGTAACGGTTGTGTGGGCGCGGGACTCATCCGGGACAGGCCCAAAGGCCTCTGGCCAAGCGCGCACGACGGACCTACCGTCGATCACTATGGGAACGCATCACATGTCAGCGGTGGACAGTGCCTGGCTCCGGATGGACCGGCCCGGCAACCTGCTCGTGGTCAACGCGGTGTTCTGGACATCCGAGCCCGCTGATCTCGACGTCCTTCGGGCCGTCATCGAGGAGCGGATGATCAACCGCTTCCCGCGGTTCCGACAGCATCCGCGTTCCTCCTCGGTGCCACTTGGCCGCGCGGACTGGGTCGATGACGAGGACTTCGATGCCGACCGGCACTACCGATTCCTGGCCCTGCCCGAACCCGGCGGGGACGCCGAGCTGCAGGCCTACGTCAGCAGCCACTCGGGGATCCCGCTGGACCCGACACGACCTCTGTGGGAGGTGCACTTCATCTCTGGATTCCGGGACGGTTCTGCCCTGTTCTTCCGCATCCACCACGCGATCGCCGACGGCATCTCGCTGACCCGGGTGATGCTCTCGCTGACTGATGACGGCCCGCAGGATGGGTTCACCGACGTGACCGATCCGAGCACCGCCAAGAGTCTCGTGGACGCCACGGGGTGGGCGCTCTCAGCGGGTATGGGGCTCGCGCGGCACCCGAGCCGGCTGGTGGGGCTGACCCGGACAACCCTGCGCGACTCCGCCCGGTTGATCCACCTGGCGACACTGCCGACCAAGCCGAAGTCCGTACTCAGCGGCGCGGTCGCCGAGACTAAGCTGGTCACGTGGGCCCCGCCGATCCCGCTGCCAGACATCAAGGCGATCGGGCGACACACCGCGACCACGGTCAACGACGTCCTGTTGGCGGCTTTGGCCGGGGCGCTCGGGGACTACCTGATCGAGAGGGGCACCCCGTTGCCCGACGTCCGTGTCCTGGTCCCGGTGAACCTGCGGCCCCTCGACGGGCCCCTTCGTCCGGAGCTCGGCAACGAGTTCGGCTTCTACTTCGTCGACCTGCCGACGGGGCCCATGGAGCCCGACCAGCGGCTTCAGGAGATGCATCGCCGGATCGAGTCCATCAAGGGATCACCTGAGGCGCTCGTTGCCTACGGGATCCTCGCCGGGTTGGGGGCCTCGCCGAAGCCAGTCGAGGACCTTGGGGTGGCGTTCTTCGGCAGCAAGGGTGCGGGTGTGGTCACGAATGTGCCGGGCCCCAAGGAGCCGGTCTACCTGGCCGGGGCGCGGGTCGACGGGATGGTCGGCTGGGTTCCGCGTGCCGGTGACATGGGCTTCGGCGTGTCGATCTTCTCCTATGCGGGCCAGGTCACGATCGGGTTCTCGACCGACGCGCACCTGATGCCCGACCCGGAACGGCTGCAGGCGCTCGTCCTCGACCAGGTCGATGCGATGCGGGTGCTGACGCCGAGCGCGTAAGCCGGATTCCGGCTCCGAGCGCGTATGCCGGAGTGCGGCTCCGAGCGCGTAAGCCGGATTCCGGCTCCGAGCCCCCGAGCGCGCATGGTGGGCACCGTCTGGATGCGGTGTCCCCCGGGTGCATCGCCAACCGCGCATGATCGCCACCATTTGACCTGCTGGGTGGCGGGCTTTCGGTGTAGACCGTGCGCGGTTCAGAAGGGGCACGGTTCGCACCCCTCCCGAACGGTGTCCATCGCGCGCGTTTCGGGACATGGCGTGGCGCGCCGCGGACCGCGGACCGGTTGCGTCGAGTACCGGTTGCCCGGCTCGGCGTCAGGGCGTGATCCGGATCCGCAGTCGGCGGAATCCCTTGCCCTTGTTCTCCACCTTGACCACTTCGATGCCGCCGATCTGCCGGGTTGAAGCGACGTGTGTTCCGCCGTCGGCCTGGGTGTCCAGGCCGACGATGTCGACGATTCGCACCACCTCGAGATTCGGCGGCAGCAGGTTCGTCGCGGTCCGGATGATGTCGGGGATCGCGAATGCGTCCTTCCGGGGCAGGACGCTGACCTCGATCGCGCGGTCGGCATCCACCTCGAGTGCACACGCCTGCGCAACGGCGTCCTTGAAGCCCGGCGGGACCTCCTGGAGGTTGAAGTCCATGCGGGCCGTGAACGGTTCCATGTTGCCGCCGGTCACGAGCGCTCCGAAGTCGCGGAACACCACCCCGCTGAGCAGGTGCAGCCCTGAGTGGGTGCGCATCAGGGCGGTTCGGCGGTCGTCCTCGACTGCCCCACGGACGGCGGTGCCGACCGGCGGGATCGGGTCGTCCTCCTGTGGGACCAGTCGCAGGTCCTCGCCCCGGCGCGTCCCGACGATCCGGGTCTGAACGCCTCCCCACAGCAGCACCCCGTGGTCCGGCGGCTGCCCGCCGCCACCGGGGTAGAACGCCGATCGGTCCAGGACCAACCCCTCGGCGTCGACATCAAGGACCACGGCTTCCCACTCGCGCAGCGTGGCGTCGCTCAGGTCCAGTCGTTCGGTGCGTCCAGAGTGATCGGTTCCCATGGCTGCCGACCCTAGCTGGGGCGGGTCACGCGCCGCCGACGCGCACCGGGCGCGCGGGTTGCCGACGGACGCCCGCGCCCGACGGACGCGCACCGGACGCGCAGGCTGCCGACGGACGCCCGCGCCCGACGGACGCGCACCGGACGCGCAGGCTGCCGACGGACGCCCGCG
>JAQBEX010000044.1:0-18090 GCA_032123675.1 Actinomycetes bacterium | reverse complement strand
AGGTCCGGGTCGACGGTCGTGCTCAGGCGTATGCGATTCATGCCACAACTATGCCACGTGCGTCCGCACGCAGACAGGTCCGCGGCACCATCGGCCGACGGTTGACGCCAACGAGGGTCGGCAGCGTCACCGTGCCGCGCCGCCGCCGGGATCACCGTGCCGCGCCGCCGACAGCAGCCCGGGGTGCGACGGGGTGCCCGGTGCCCCCCTTGGAGCTGGCCAGCCCGGCGATGTCGACGCTGCCAGCCTCCGCGGCGAGGTCGTCGAGGCGATGCAGGACGGTGAGCACCCGTGCCGTGGCGAACGGTGACGGCTGGCTCTTCTGCCCGAAGGAGTGCTTCTCGAATCCGCGGAAGATCGACTGCGGCACCGCCTGCCCCTCGGCGGTCATCGAGTAGGCGACCAGGCACGCGGCCAGCTCGGCCAGGGCCAGCCGGTCCTGCGGCTGCGCGCCGGTCCCCCGCCACAGCGCAGGGTACCTGCCGAGCGCATCCAACAGCGCCAGCGCGCTGTACCAGGTGGGGGGCCACTTGCCGGTCTTGAACGACCGGCCGTGACCGAACATGTACGGCTTCTGCTCACCCCGCCGCCGCCAGGCCGACAGCGAGACCCGGGCGACGTCCAGCAGCCCCTCCGGCCGGTGCGACTCCGGGACGAGCGCCAACATCCGCAGGGCCTCGAGGGTCACCTGGGGACAGAGGTCACCCTTGCGACCGGGGCCGCGGAAGCCGGTGGCCGGGTCCCGGCGGCAGGGCCACGCCGGCCCCTGGGACGTGCTGGTCAGGTCCAGGCCCATGCGGGCCAACCCGGCGCGCACGCGTGGATCAGCCTCGTGCCCGAACCGGACGAGCACCTCGATGATCGCGTGCGAGTCGCACAGCAGCGCCCCCCAGACAGGCTGTTCGCTGCCCCGCACGGGGGCGAAGGACTGGAAGCGGCCCTCGTCGTCCTGGTGGGCCAGCATCCGCTGCAGCGTTGCGTCGACGCATGGGACGTCACCGCGCTGCAGACCCATATCCGCCAACAGGTTGAGCAGGTTCGGCGCGAACGCAGGGCTGTTGTGCCCCGAGAACGGCTCCCCGCCCTCCCAGTCACGCAACCGGCCCACGAGCGCCGTGGTCGCGGGATCGTCCAGCACCTCACGACGTGCGGCGAGCACACGCTCATCCCAGGCGGGGAGGTCCGCCACGCCGGTCAGCAGCGCCCACCGGGCCGCCGGCTCGTCGGACTCGAGGACCCACGCGCGCGGGTCACCGATGAGTCCGGACCACGGCCACGGATCCCGCACGGCGTCGGCGTTGGCCTCCACACCTCGAGGCTAGCCCGACCCAATCGGGTCCGGCAGGGTCCCACGTCCCCGCCTCACGGCCGATCTCGCGTCATCCCTGAGAGGGATACCCCGCCGACGAATGATCATCCCTGAGGAGGTCCCGGCCGGGGTGGGGCCGCGGCTAGCGTCATTGCTATCCAAGAAGAGGAGAAGCAATGATCACCGCAGAGCACCTCACCAAGACCTACGGCACCACGACAGCCGTCGACGACGTGTCGTTCACCGTCCACCCCGGTCGCGTGACTGGGTTCCTCGGCCCGAACGGCGCGGGCAAGTCCACCACGATGCGCATGATCGTCGGCCTGGATCGCCCGAGCGCCGGCCGGGTCACCATCAATGGCACGCCCTACGCCGGGCACCGCGCCCCCCTGCACGAGGTCGGCTCCCTCCTCGAGGCGAGGTCAGTCCACCCGGGCCGCACCGCCTACAGCCACCTGCGCGCACTCGGCGCCACCCATGGGATCGGCGCCCGACGGGTCCGCGAGGTCATCTCCCTGGCCGGCCTGGACAAAGTGGCCCACAAGCGGGTCGGCGGGTTCTCCCTCGGGATGGGCCAGCGCCTGGGCATCGCCAGCGCCCTGCTCGGCGACCCGCACACCATCATGCTCGATGAGCCGGTCAACGGACTGGACCCCGAAGGCGTGCTGTGGGTGCGCACCCTGGCCCGTCAGCTCGCCGCCGAAGGTCGGACCGTGTTCCTGTCCTCGCACCTGATGAGCGAGATGGCCAGGACCGCCGACCACGTCATCGTCCTCGGACGCGGCAAGGTGATCGCCGACGCGCCGATCCAGGAAGTGATCGACCGGGCCTCGCTCGGCACGGTGCGCGTGCGTACCCCCGAGGCCGACACCCTCGCGAGGCTGCTGCAAGCGGCCAACGTGACGGTGAACTGCGTGGAGCCCGGCGTCCTCGAGGTCGTTGGCCGCCCGAGCGAGGACATCGGCCAGATCGCGGCCTCCGCAGGGATCGTCCTGCACCAGCTCACCTCACTGGAGTCCTCACTGGAGGACGCCTACCTGCAACTGACCGCCGATGCGGTGGAGTACCACTCCGCCGCACTCGACATCCCCTCCCCCACGGCGTACCCCTCTGGCGGTTCCCCCGACACCCCCTACGGCGCGACCGCGCCGATCACGGAAGGCGCACTGCGATGACCACCTTGGCCACGTCCCCCACCAGCACCTCACCGATCCGGACATCGACCTCCCCGCGTGGGGTCACCTTCGCCGGCACCACCGCCTCCGAATGGATCAAGTTCCGCACCCTCCGCTCGACCATCTGGACTCTGATCGTGACGATGGTCCTGCTCGTTGGTGTCAGCGTCCTGGCCGCGTGGGGCAGCGCCAACGAGTTGGTCGACGCGGGCAACGCGCAGGGCGGGATGGACACCGCGCAACTGCTCAGCGCGGGATACCAGCTGGCGCAGCTGGGCCTGGCCGTGCTGGGCGTGCTCATCATCACCGGCGAGTACTCCACCGGGATGGTGCGCTCGACCTTCGCCGCAGTGCCCCGCCGCGTGCCGGTGCTGTGGGCCAAGGCACTGGTCCTGACGGTGGTCGTCCTGGTCGTCACCGTCGTGTCCATGGCGCTGTCGTACATGGCGACGATCCCGTTCCACGACACGCTGGGCGCGACGCTCGACCTCTCCGACGCCGAGACGCTGCGCATGACCGCCGGCCTGCCGCTCTACCTTGCCGCGATCGGCCTGCTGGCCTTCACCGTTGGTGCCCTGGTGCGGCACAGCGCCGGCGCGCTCGCAGGCGTCATCGCGTTGCTGCTGGTGATCGAGAACGTCCTCATGCTGATCCCGTTCCGGGTCATCGAGCTGATCAGCCCCTTCCTCCCGACCACGGCCGGCCGGCGGGTTCTGTTCGACTCGGAGATGATCACCACCGTCAACGCGGCCACCGACGGTGCGCACCTGACCCCGTGGCAGGGCTACGCCGTGCTGGTCGCCTGGGTGCTGGGCCTGCTCGCCCTCGCCACTGTGCTGCTCAGGCGTCGGGACGCCTGAGTGGCGATCGACCCGGGAACCCGCACCGGGCCTGGCTTGCCCCCAGGCCCGGTTCGGCACGCCGGACCGCACGGCAAGCCTGCAGGCGGCGTGCGCAGGATGGGAGAGTGAGCAGATGGCCACCGTGACGCGCGAGCCCGCCGGGCAGGAGCCGTTCACCGAGCTGAGCACCCGGCGGATTGGTCCCGTCCGGCGGTTCTTCGCCCAGCGGCCCCGGGCGATGGACGCGGTGGTCATGCTCGCGTTCGCCCTTCCCTCCGCGGTGAGCGACGTCTTCCCCTATGACTACGAGCCGAACCTGGCGGCGCTCGGGTTCGTCGCTGCGGGCACGGCTGCCCTGGCCTTCCGACGTCGCAACCCGGTGGCCGTCGCCGCTGCCATGGGTGTCCTGGCCGTTGCCTGCACCGCGACCACCGGACGGCTCAGCGGCTTCTCCCTGGGGATCGGCTTCGCCGTCTACGCGGTGGCAGTCGCGCGTCCCGGTCGGACAGCCTGGATCGCCGCCGGTGTGCTGATGGCCACCACGACCCTCGCGGTGTGGCTCTGGGAGCAGCCGGTGGTGGACCTGTCGGTCGGAGCCGTCGGTGCGCCCGACGCGCCGCTGACTGACGATCGCCTCACCACCGCGACCGGGGTGGTCGTCTTCGCCCTCGTCGGCCTGGCCGCGGGCGCGAGCGTGCGCACCCGTCGGCTCCAGATGCTTGACCTGGTGGACCGCGCCAATGCCCTCGCGCGGGACCGTGAGCGCCAGGCAGAGCTCGCCCGGGCTGCTGAGCGCACCCGGATCGCTCGCGAGATGCACGACGTCGTCGCACACAGCCTGTCGGTGATGATCGCCCTGGCCGACGGCGCCGGGGCCGCGCTTGATCGTGCGCCGGACGCCAGCCGCACTGCGCTGACCGAGCTCTCGAGCACCGGCCGTGCTGCGCTTGCCGACATGCGCCGGGTGCTCGGCGTCCTCGACGACGGGGATGCACCGCTCGAGCCGCAGCCCGGCGGGATCGACCTCGACGCGCTGGTGGAGCGGTTCGGGACAGCGGGCCTGCCCGTCGTGACCGAGGGACTCAACGCCCCGCTGCCCGACGACCCGGGGCTCCAGCTCACGATCTACCGCATCGCCCAGGAGGCCCTGACCAATACGCTCCGGTACGCGCCCGGCACTCCCCAGGCCGAGCTGTCGATCACTCGGGACAGCACCGGGGTGCAGGTCGAGGTGGTGGACCACGGCCCCCGGCTGCCGGTGGTCGCCTCCGGGGGATCCGGGCGCGGGCTGGTCGGCATGAGCGAGCGCGCTCAGGCGTACGGCGGGAGCGTCTCGAGTGGGCCGTGGAACGACGGGTGGCGTGTTCGCGCTGTGCTGCCGTGGAAGGAGGATGGCAACCGATGATCTCCGTGCTGCTGGTTGACGACCAGGCCCTGCTGCGGATGGGCCTGCGGCTGGTCCTGGAGGCGGAGGACGACCTCACGGTGGTCGGGGAGGCCGGGGACGGCAGCGCCGCGGTCACGCAGGTGGCCGCCCTTGACCCGGACGTCGTGGTCATGGACGTCCGGATGCCGGGGACCAACGGCATCGAGGCCACGTCCATGATCGTCGCGAAGCACCCCCGGACCCGGGTGCTGATCCTGACGACATTCGACCTCGATGAGTACGCCTTCGAGGCACTTCGGGCCGGGGCCAGCGGCTTCCTGATCAAGGACGCCCCACCGACCGAGCTGGTCCGGGCGATCCGCACCGTGGCCAGCGGGGACGCGGTCGTCTCGCCCCGGATCACCCGACGGATGCTCGAGCTGTTCGCCGACCGGATGCCCGGGGCCGTCGCTGGCACGCAGCCGCCGGCCGTCGATCCGCGCGTCAGCAGTCTCACCCCCCGGGAGACCGAGGTGCTGCAGGCGGTGGCGCAGGGATTGTCGAACGTGGAGATCGCCGAGAAGCTCGTGCTCTCGGAGACCACGGTGAAGACACACGTGGGCCGGGTGCTCGCGAAGCTGGGCGTGCGCGACCGGGTGCAGGCCGTCGTCCTCGCCTACGAGACCGGCGTGGTCCGGCCCAGCTGAGAGGGCGTGCTCGATCCCTGCAACGTCGGGCCTGGCGGGTCCACCCCGCTTCCAGAGGTGGGACGTTGGCCTCTGCTGGCGTCGCGCGACGCGAGCTAGCCTGAGAGTTGCACCACCTCGCCCGGCGCGACCGCACCGGAACGAGCCGGAGGAACGGCCTGCCGCCGGAGCGAGCCACACCGACGGGAGGACGATCATGGCAAAGGTCTCGAAGGCCAATGCTGACCAGCACTACAGCGTCCCGGGGATGATGGACGCGGTCACAGGCGAGGTCGATGGATACTCCATCGAGATCGAGAGCTGGGACGTCGACATGGACTTCGCGTTCACGTTCAAGGGCCTGCCCAACGACCAGTGCACGGCGAGCCACGTGGGCTACATCATCAAGGGCAAGATCACGATTGGCATGGCTGACGGCACCGAGGAGGTGTTCGAGGCCGGCGACGCCATCGTCCTGAAGCCGGGCCACGTGGCCGCTGTCAGCGCCGGCTCCGAGTTCGTCATGTTCACTCCGATCGAGGAGGCGAAGGCCACGGCCCCGGTTGTCCAGGCGAACATGATGAAGTGGGCCGCGGAGCACGGCATCGAGGTGTAGGGCGCCGGCCGACAAGCGCCGCGGGCTGCCCCAACCGCGTCGACCCTGAGTTGAGGGCTCGCAGGGCTCTGCGGCGCGCACCCATCCGGCGGGGCCTCAACCCGACACGCGGGGAGTTGTCCCCAGCGGCAGGGGGCTTGGTCAGTCTCGCTCGACCCAGCGGTCGATGGCCCAGACCAGGGCGAGCGCGGCTGCGGGCTCGACGTCATCGGCGATGTCGACGACGTACTGGTCGCGGACCTGGATCCACTTCTGGGTGATCTGGATCACGTGCCGCCCGGTGCTGTCGTTGACGGTGTAGTTCTTCTCGATGACGTCGCCCTCGAGAAGCCACTGCTCGCCGGACGCCAGGCTCACGTCGATCTTGTCCTTGACGAACTTGAACGCCTGGGCGTGCAGGTGCGCGTACTGGTTGCCGTCCATGTCCGTGACGTCCATCCGCTTGGGGATGCCGAACATCTTGCCGCGCACCTGGTAGAGCACAGTGCCGTCGGCGGCCTGGACGTCGGCCTTGGGCCGGGTGCCGACCTTCCCGTCGACGAGGAACAGTTGCTCCTCGGTCTGGGGATCGAACACCCGGAAGTCACGGCCGGCGCCGAACTTGCTCTTCATCACAAACCGGGTGAACCCCGGCGGAGCCGGCGGGATGGAGATAGCCATGGTCGATCCTCTCAGTCGGGGCGAGGTTGGTGCAGACCCTACTCGCCTGTCGCCTTCACCGCCGCGGCATCCACGACGAAGCCACCGATCCCGAGCCGCGCCCGGAGAGGTTCACGGCATGACCGTCGACTGCGCCCAGCGAGGAGTACCGTGCGCAGAATGGCCCTCACGAGCAGCCACGGCGGCAGCGTCCTGGAAGCGATCGGGCGTACACCCTTGGTGCGCCTGGGCGCGTCGGTGCCCGTCGATGCAGCCGAGGTCTGGGTCAAGCTCGAGGGCGCCAATCCGACCGGATCGTACAAGGACCGGATGGCGGTCTCCGTGGTCACCGGCGCCCTCGAACGTGGTGAGGTCGCGCCCGGCGACACCATCGTCGAGTACACCGGCGGCAGCACGGGCACGGCCCTGGCGTTCATCTGCGCCGTGCTGGACCTGAACTTCACCGCCGTGTTCTCCGACGCGTTCTCGCACAGCAAGAAGCAGGCCATGGAGGCGTTTGGCGCCACCGTCCTGACCGAGCCCAGTCTGGGCGCCGGCATCACCCCTGAGCTCGCCGGGCGGATGCGAGATCGGGCGTACTCCTTGGCCGAGGAGCCGGGGCACTACTACGCCGATCAGTTCGGCTCGCCCGATGTGCGGCTGGGCTACGCCACGATGGGGGCGGAGATCGCCGAAGGGCTCGATGGTGACGTCGACGCGCTCTGCGTCGCGGTCGGTACGGGCGGGGCCCTCATGGGCACGCTTGATGGGTTGCGAGCCTCCGGCGTCGCCCCCAGCATCGTCGCCGTGGAGCCGGCGGAGTCGCAGCTGCTCACCACGGGAGTCCCGGGCACCCACCGCGTGGAGGGCGTCGCGGTGTTCGCCGATCCGCCCTTCCTCGAGCGCTCCGCGGTGAAGGAGGTCCGAGTCGTCGAGCAGGAACGCGCGTTCGCGATGTGCCGCCAGCTTGCTCGCACGGAGGGGATCTTCGCGGGAGGGTCGACCGGGCTCAACGTGACCGCCGCGATCGAGCTCGCCATCGAGCTCGGGCCCGGACACCGCGTCGTGACCCTCGCCTGTGACAACGGGCTCAAGTACCTCGGCGGCGAGATCTACCGCTGAGGAGGTCTGGAGCGCCCGGCGCGCGCTGCACGTGCATCCAGACGTGCTCCTTCTTCTGCGGTCAGCCTCGGGACCTGCAGTCGGCTCTGGTCACTCGGCTCTTGGATCCGGCCCTGCCTTTGGCGACTATGGGCATGGAAGGGGGTGCATGGGCAGGTCGACTGAGATCCAGACCACCAGGCAGGGCCGGATCATGATGATCGTCGGCCTCGTCCTATTGCTGGCGGCAACCGGTTGGCTCCTCATCGCCGCTGAGCCGTTCCCGATGTGGTTGATCATCGCTGGTGGCGGCCTCGTGTTCATCGGCGCGGGAGCGGCCGCGAACAGGCCTGACCAGTGACGCCCGCGGCGGTGGCCATCCAGCCCGCTGGCCGATGACGTGACCTTCCCCCCGCGCGGGGAAGCCACGCCCAAGCGCCGCGTCGCCGTGACCCGGTGGGCCCCGTAGTTCCGGGTTGGGTGTGCTCAGACCAGCCCGGCCCTGTTGGCGATGAGTGCGGCTTGGACGCGGTCGCGGGCCTGCAGTTTGCCCATGATTCGGTGGACGTGGGTCTTGGCGGTGGTCTCGGCCAGGAACAGTCGATCGGCGATCTCAGCGTTGGTCAGGCCCTGACCGACCAGGGCGAGGACCTCACGCTCGCGGGCAGTGAGCGAGTACACGGCCGCCGGAACATCACGAGCGGTTCCACCCATCCCGTCCGCCCGCGCTGGAGGGGTGTTGCGTGCGGCTTCTGGCACCGGTGACGGTTCCTGCTCCGCGGCCGCATCGCGGTCGCCCAGCCCGGCGCGCAGTTCCGGTCCGAACGCGTCGAGCAGACGTCGCAGGGAGCTGGGGGCGATCACAGCATCCCCACCAGCGACCGCCCGGACAGCCCGAGCGATGTCGTCCGGTGGTGCGTCCTTGAGCAGGAACCCTGAAGCCCCGGCCTTCATGGCGTCGAGCACTGCCTGGTCGGTGTCGAAGGTGGTCAGCACGAGCACCTTGGTCGGCAGCGAGCGATCCAGCACAATCCGCTCGGTCGCGGCAATGCCATCCAGGACCGGCATGCGAACGTCCATCAGTGCCACGTCAGGCTTCTCGGTGCGCACCAGCTCGAGACCGGCCCGACCGTCGGCGGCCTGCCCGATCACCTCGATGTCGTCCTCGGAACCAAGCATCATGACCAGCCCAGCGCGGATGAGTTGCTGGTCGTCGATGACGACCAGTCGGATCGTGTCGGTCATGCGTGTCCCCCCGTTGCGTCGTCAGTGCGTCGTCCCCGCTCATCACCGGACGGGCGTGGGATCGTGGCCCGAACCCGGTAGTCCGATCCGTCGGCCCCTGCCTGGATGCTCCCAGAGTAGAGCCCCAGTCGCTCACGCATCCCGATCAGGCCTGACCCGGATCCAGGTACCGCATCAGCCAGCGACTCCGGTCCCGGAGACTCCGGTCGGCGTAGCGGGTTCACCACGTCCACGACCAGCTCGTCGGGCGAGTATGCGATCGACAGGGTCGTGGATCCGGATCGGTCACCATGCTTGAGCGCATTGGTCAGGGACTCCTGGACCACCCGGTACATCGCCAACTCCGCTCCCGCTCCGAGTTCGTAGGGGGTGCCCGTCGTGGAGGTGGCGACCCGAAGCCCGCGACCCGACATCTCGGCAGCCAGCGGCTCGATCTGCGGCAAGCCAGGCGACGGAGCCCCGTTCTCAGGTGCCGCGTCCCCCTCACGCAGCACGTGCAACAGCGCCCGCATCTCGGTCAACGCCCCCCTGGCGGTCTCGGCGATGACATCGAGGGCCTCCCTGGCCACCGTGGGCTGCTTCTCCGCGATCTTCCCGGCCCCGGCGGCCTGCACGACCACCACAGCCAACGAGTGGGAGACGACATCATGGATGTCCCGCGCAATCCGGGCCCGCTCAGCCGCTACTGCCTGCGCCGCACGCAGGTCACGCTCCCGCTCGGCGATCTCGGCGCGCTGGACCAACGCCGCTCGATACAGCCGCGACGCACGAACCCCTTGCCCCCAGCCAATCACCGCCAGGACGGCGACCGCCGACTCGATCCGCTCAGGCCACGCCTCCAGCCGCAGCGCCACGAGGACCAACACCCCACCCGTGAGTCCGACCAGCCACCACCGCAGACGCTGACGGTCCTCGTAGGCCTGCACCATGGACGCGGCCGCGGGCACCAGCGCCCAGGTCGACTCCCCGCTGACCCAGGTGATCACCGGCGCAGCGACCAGCAGCGCGATGAAGAGCGGCAACGGATCACGCCGTCGGAAGCGGCCCGTGACGAGGATCGCCACGAACACCGCGAAGACGACCAGGACCGGCACCAGGTTGGTGCCCTCCTGGTCGGCCGACACCAACGACAGCACGCCCAGGACGACAGCTGTCAGACCGAGGGACCAATCGACGAAGCGCGCGCTCCACCTGGGGACCCGCTCACCGGCAATCACACCGCCGATCATGCCACCGCGACCGGGGGCAGCAGGACCGGCTGCGGGAGGTGTCGACGACGACTCGGATCGAGACGACCTCCCGCAGCGGCAGCGGCGGGCATGAGCTGCGGTCCACACGGATGGGTCTCGCGCCGTCACCGCAAGGGCGCCAAGTCACCTGATCGCCCGGTCGGCTGGGCGCCAAATCACCTGGTCAGGACGTTGGTCCTGTTTGGTGGCTTGCCGTCGGGGGAACCCTGCCGCCAACACCAACAGACCTGGAGGTCCACCTATGTCCACCAACGCAATCGCGATCCGCAGCAAGGCCACCAAGGTCGCGCGGATCTTCGACATCCTTGCCACCGTCGTCCTCATCGTGGGGGCCCTGGGGGTCGTCACCACGAGCCTGCTCGGAGTCATCGGGCTGTTCTCCGACGACGGAGGCTTCGGGACCCTGCTGATCGCGCTCGCGAGCGCCGTCGGGATCGCGATCTACACCGCGCTTACGTGGGCCGGGATCACGCTGGCGACCATCGTCGCCGGCTACATCGCGGAGCGATCAGGAACTCCCACCCAGTACAACGCCTGACACTGAACCGCCCCGTTCGGCTCCCCGCCCCCCAGCGGGGAGCCGAACGCGTCTCGGGGCGACGGCCCCCGGAAGGGGGCGTGCTGCCCGGGCTGGGCCGCGTCAGCCGCTGGGCGTGATCGCCTCTGGCGTTGAGGGCCCGCGTCCGGCAGCAAGCAGGGCTGCGGCCACCGTCGCGGCTGCGCATCCGCCGAGGACAGCGGCCCGCACCGCCGGTCGTCCCGCGGGCGAGCCCCGGTAGCCCATCACGCCGCCCACACTCCGCGCGCTCATGACCGAACCGAGCGACCACCACGACATCAGCGAGCCAGCGGCCATCGCCGAACTCATGCTGAACGCCGACCCGACGGATCCGACTGACCCGATGCTCAGCGCAGATCCCACCGATCCAATGCTGAGCACGGACCCCTGGGAGGCGATGCTCATCATGGAGCCCTCGGACCACAGGGACCACTTCGAGTCGACCATTGCGCACCTCCGAATCCACGGCACCACCATCCGACGGGCCCTGCCGCCATCATGGCCCGCGCCCGCGAGGCAGTCATCCTGAGCATGCACACGGCAAGGCTGAGCTGTCGCGAATTGCGCACGCCCGCACGCCGACACGCCGACACGCCCGCACGCCGGCACGGACGGCACGGACGGCCCACTCTCAGCCCGCAGCTGTGGGCCCTACCCGCCGGTGCTCAGCGCCGCGCCGAGTGCGTCCTTCATCGCAGCCCTGAAGGCGGTCATGGCCGCGGACGTGCGGAAGAAGGCGTCTGCCGCGTGGTACATGCCCGCAACGACCTCGACCTGGCAGGGGACGCCGGCGGCCCGGAGGCGGTCGGCGTAGGCGAGGTCCTCAGCATGGAACAGGTCCAGGTCCCCGACGCCGATCCAGGCCGGGGGCAGGCCGGTCAGATCCTCGCGTCGCGCGGGCACCGCGTACGGCCGAGCGTCGTGGTCGCCGGGGGGGTGCCCGAGGTAGGACGTCCAGGCGAACTCGTTGCTCCGGGGGGTCCAGACGAACGTGCCGGTGCCGCCGTGATCGGGGCGCAGGACGGTCCGGTCGTCGAGCATCGGGTAGACCAACAGCTGGAAGCACACCGGGGCCTCTCCCCGATCGGCGGCGAGCTGGGTCAGGGCAGCAGCCAGCCCCGCGCCGGCGCTGTTCCCGCCGATGGCGATCCGGGCCGGGTCCACACCCAACTCGTCCGCCTGATCGTGCAACCAGCGCAGTGCGGCATAGCAGTCGTCGAGCCCAGCCGGGAACGGGTGCTCGGGGGCTAGGCGGTAGTCGACGCTGACGACCACGATGTCCAGGTCGGAGGCGAGCTGGCTGCACAGATCGTGGTCCATGGCCGGATGCCCAATGACGTAGCCACCACCGTGCATCCACAGCAGCGCCCCACACGGTCGCGATCGGCCGGGCCGGTCGTAGACGAACACGTCGACCGCATCGTGGTCCTCGCGAGCGGGAAGGGTGCGCTGGGCAACGTCGACGTCCGGCGCGACGGGGGCCGGCGGGACCGGGGCCTCGCGGATCAGGCGCAGCGCACCAGGGCCGAAGTGCGCCGGCACCAGGAGCAGCGGATGGCGCAGCTCGGGCAGGACCGGCTCCATCAGTCGTCGTCGTTCCAGCACGACCCGGGCGGCCATCGCAGCGCCGGCAGCTGCCCCAACCGCGAGTAGGCCCGTGAGGGCGGATCTGGCGGTCACCAGGATGCTCCTGTCAGCGGTCTGTCCACGGCTCATGACGCCCACGGTATCGGGCGGCACCCGGCGACCCGTTCCCCGGACGGTGCCGGCGATCGCCCTCGGGGTGGCTGGGCAGCGGCGCTCGGGGGACTTTCCGCCCTACCGGGCGTGCCGGTCCGCGGGGTTGCATGGCAGTGGACGGCACCTCGGGCACGGGGCTCGGGGCGCGCCGGGCGGGGTGGTTGCGATGTCGAGGGATCCGAAGGACACGGGCGTGGATGGCGCGGCGCTGGATGCCCCCGTGGGCAAGGTTCGAGCCGGGCTGCCGTCGTGGGTCGCCCTGCCGGTGGTGGAGAAGGCAGGGTTGGTGCATCGGCTGCGCCGTCGGTTGGGTGCCGAGGCGCCGGGGATGGTCGAGGCGTGGCGGGTGGCCCAGGGGCTGGAACCCGACAGCTTCTGGGTGGGTGACGTGTGGGGGGGCCTCGTCCCGTTGGCGATCATGATCCGCGGCTGGGAGTCGACCCTCACCCGGCTGGCCCGCCACGAGCGGCTCGTGCCGCCGGCTGCCATCAGCCGCGACCCGGAGGGCCGGGTCACGGTGGACGTGTTCCCCCAGTCGCGCACCGATCAGCTGCTGTTGCTGGGCTACTCGGGTCGGGTGCGCCTGCAGCCCGGCACCAGCGTGGCCGAGGTGGAGTCGGCCGGCGACAGCCTTCGAGAAGGGCAGTTCCCGTCTGCGGGCGTCACCCTGCTCCTTGCGGCCGGCAACTTCGCCTTCCTGCCGGCCACCGACGCCCTCGCGCTGCTGCTCGCGCACGGCTGCACCGTCGTGATGAAGTTCAACCCCGTCAACGCCTACCTGCGCCCGGCGTTCGAGCGCGTCTTCGTCGAGTTCATCGATGCGGGCTGGCTGGCCATGGTCGAGGGCGGTCCGGAGGTCGGCGCGCACCTGGCGCACCACCCGGACGTCGACCGGGTTCACATGACCGGCTCGGCCAGCACCTACGACGCCCTCGTCTGGGGCACCGGCCCCGAGGCCGAGCGACGCCGCGCGTCCGGCCGCCGCCTGCTGGCCAAGCCGTTCACCGCCGAACTGGGCGGCGTCAACCCGATGATCGTGACCCCTGGGCGCTGGACCCGCCATGACGTGCGCCGGGCGGCCGACCGGATCGCCTTCACCGCGCTGCAGAACAGCGGGCACGCATGCTCCGCCACCCAGATCCTCATCCTGCCCGACGGCTGGGACCAGGCCGACCTGCTCCTGGACGACCTGCGGGAGTTCCTGCGCACCCTTGAGCCACGGACCCCCTACTACCCGGGCAGCCAGGCGCGGGTGGCACGGGCGATCTCCGACCAGGAGCACGTCGAGGCACTGGGTCCGGACGGGCACCGGCTGGTGACCGGGCTGGAGCCCGATCGCCCGTGCAGCCTGTTCCGCGACGAGGTGTTCGCCGACGTCCTCGGCGTCGTGCGGCTGCCCGCACCCGACGTGGAGTCCTACCTGGCCCGGGCGGTCGAGTTCGCCAACGACGCCCTGGCCGGGTCGCTGAGCGCCACCCTGCTCGTGGACCCGGACACCGAGGCGCACCACCGCCAAGCCGTCACCGACGCGGTGGCGGGGCTGCGGTACGGGGCAATCGGCCTGAACGAGAACGCGGGATACACGTTCGCCGTGCCCCAGCTGATCTGGGGCGCCTCCCCCGGCAACACACCCGAGGCGATCGGCAGCGGAGTCGGCTTCGTCAACAACGCGCTGCTGCTCCCCCGGCCCGAGCAGGGAGTGCTACGAGCGGCGTTCCGGGCACCCCTCAAGCCCTTCCACACCGCCACCCACAAGACCTGTGGTCCCGCGTTCAAGGCCATTGTCGACTGGGTCGCCTCCGGAGACGACCCACGGCGGATCCCCACCATCGTCATCCCCGCACTCCGGGGCTAGCACCACGCCGTCCGGGCCTGCTGACGGCTGCCCGGTCATGCGCGATGCCACATCCACCGCGTCCGCCAGGCCCGGTGGCGACGGCCCGGTCAGGCCACCACCCGCCCGCGCAGCACCACCCGCGCGGGCCGGTGCAGCACGCTCAGATCGCCACGGGGGTCGGTGTCGTAGACGACGAAGTCGGCCGGGTCGCCCTCCCCCAGCCCGGCATTCCAGCCCAGCCAGGCGCGCGCCGCCCAGGACGCCGCCCCCAGCGCGTACTCCGCAGACATCCCGAGCTCGGCCATCGCGATCACCTCGCCGGCGATGTTGCCGTGCCGCGCCACACCGCCACCGTCAGTCCCGGCGTACAGCGCCACTCCGGCGTCGTGCGCCGCCATGATCGTGGCCCGCCGGCGGGCGTACAGGTCGGTCATCGTCGCGGAGTAGTCGGGGAACCGCTCCTGCCCAGCCGCGGCGTAGCCGGGGAACTTGTCCAGCTGCATCACAGTCGGGACCAGCGCGACCCCGCCCGCCGCCATCGTCTCGATCAGGTCCTCGGTCAGCCCGGTCCCGTGCTCGATGCAGTCGATGCCCGCCGCGAGCAGACCGGGGAGCACGTCGTGGCCGAAGCAGTGCGCGGTGACCTTCGCGCCGTGCTCGTGGGCCACCGCGATGGCCTCGGCGAACGCCTCCGCCGGGAAGGACGGAGCGAGGTCACCGTCCTCACGGGAGATCCAGTCCCCGACGAGCTTGACCCAGCCGTCGCCGCGCTGCGCCTCCCGGGCGACGTGGGAGGCCAGTTCACCCGGCTCGACCTCGTGGGCGTAGTTGCGCAGGTAGCGCCTCGTCCGGCCGATGTGGCGCCCGGCCCGGATCAGCCGGGGCAGGTCCTCGCGGTCGTGCATCCAGGCCGTGTCCAGCGGGGAGCCGGCATCGCGGATCAACAGGGCGCCGGCATCCCGATCGAGGATCGCCTGATCCTCAGCCTCCTGGTCGGTGACCGCCCCGCCCTCGCCGAGGCCGAGGTGGCAATGGGCGTCGACGAGCCCCGGGACGATCCACCCCTCGGCCACGGTCTCGGAGCCGAGGGGCTTGTCGTAGGTGACGCGGCCCGCCACGACGTACACGTCGCGCGCCTGCCCGTCGGGCAGCACCGGGCCGGAGAACCTGAGTGCACTCATGCCCCGGACGTTACCGGTGCCCGTTCCGGTGCACCTCACGTCCTGTCGAGGAGCCCCTTCGTCTTGTCGATCCCGGAATCGATCAGGTGCTTGGACCTGTCCAGGCCGTCGGCGACGGCGTGCTTGGCCCCATCCAGGCCGTCGGCGACGGCGTGCTTGGCGCCATCCACCCCTGCCTCGACCCCGTGAGTCGTCCGCTCGACGCCCGCGTCCACCGCGTGCTTGGTCCGCTCGACTCCGGTGTCCACCGCGTGCTTGGTCCGGTCCAATCCCGTGTCCATCGCGTGCTTGGTCCGGTCCAATCCCGTGTCCATCGCGGCCTTCGTCCGGTCGAGGCCGTCGTCAGAGATCGTCCTGACCTTGTCCAGTCCGGTGTCGACAGCCCCCTTCGCCCGCTCGAGCGTGTCCTCGCCCTTGCCCTCGGCCGTCACGTCGCGGTCGCTCGCGGCAGTCGCCGCAACGTCCTCGGCGTGGCCCTTCTTGGCCTGACCTGATGTGGCACCCATGGTGCGCCTCCTGACTCGCATCACCCGTGTCCAGCTGGACGCGGACCTGCTCCCTGCGTCACCGGTCGCCGACTGGCCCGCAGGGCTCCTGCGGGACCGGGCCGCCGAGGTGGTCGACGTAGTGAGAAGCCTTCGAGGTGAGTCGGATCCAACCGGGCAGATCCCGTGCGCCAACGACCATCAACTCACCTCTGTCACATCGAGCATAGACCTCCCCCAGCAGGGCCTGGGAACGGCCATCCCATCGACATTCCGGCGCCCAGTGACCACCGCGCGCACGCCGGCTCGGGGCACGGCCGCTACGGAAGCACGCGCACGGTCGCGCACTCCCGAGGCTGCACATCGGGTCGAACGGCACCTGCCCCACGCCCCTTGTCAGGGCCACACTGGAACTGGGGGAGGAAGGCGGATCCTCATGAGTGACACCCTGCCGAGCGGCTCGACGCTCCCCCTGTCGCACGCCCTGGACTCCCTGGTGGACCGCGGGACGATCACGCCCGATCAGCGCGCCGCGATCCTCGCCGAGGTGGCCGGAGGCACCGCGTCGCCGGCGCCCGCTTCCCTCTCAGCGGCCACCGACTCCGCGCCAGTTCGAGCGCACCGACGCCGCCCCCTGTCCGAGATCCTCATCGAGGTCGGCCTGTACGTCGGCGGGGCCCTGGTGATCGCAGCAGCCTTCGTCCTCGTTGCCCAGAACTGGCAGGAGATGAGCCTGGGCATGCAGATCACCGTCCTGGGCGTCACCGCCGTGGTGGCCGGCGGGTCCGGTGTGGCTGTCGGCCACGGGGCCAGCCCCGGTTCCGCCCGCTGCCGGTTGGCCGGCGTCCTGTTCGCTGGGGCAGCAGCCAGTGCTGCCGGCACCACGGCGCTCGTTCTGGGCGACTCCAACGACTACACGGGTCTGTCGGCCTTCGCCGTGGCGCTCGCGGTCATGGTCGCTGCCCACCTGGTTGCCCCGAGCACCATCACCGAGTTGGGGATGTTCATCGCGAGCTTCGCAGTCATCCAGTCCGGCCTTGAGATGCTCCGGCCCGAGACGGTCGACTACGAATTCGACGAGATGACCACCTTCGACCGCTACTCGCCGCTGACGATCGTCATCTTCGGCGTTCTATGGGCCCTGCTGGTGTCCCGTCGCCTGGCCCACCGGGAGTTGGCGGTCTTCGCTGGGATGGCCGTGGCCGTGATCTCTGGCCTGTCGATCATCGGCTGGGACGAGACGCGCACTCTCGGGATGGCCATCATGGCCCTGCTTGCCGCGATGGGCTTCTGGCGCTTCCTGGCGGAGGGCTACTGGCCGTGGCTTGCGGCGGCGATCGGCAGCGTCACCGCCCTGGTGTTCTGGGCTGTCGGCGGCGCGGATCGGCCGGCCCTGGCCATCCTCGTCGCCGGCTTGGTCATGCTCGGATCCAGCGCGCTGGGCATGCTGGCCGCGCGCCGGCGCCGGGCAGCGATCACGTCGGGCACCAGCCCGCCGCCGTAGGAATGCGGCCCGTCGACCAGCGCCGCGCCCGGCTCGTCGCAGACGCCGGCGAACCCGTTGGGCGAGGCGATCATGTCGACGTTGGCGTAGACGAGGATCGCATCGTTCTGGTTCGGCGACAGGCTCGCGACGTAGCGCGTCGAGCCGTGCAGCCCGATCTTCGGTGGCACTGGTCACCAGCGGCACGACTGGTCCGGGAGCGTCGCCGGCCGGGGCGAGGGTCAGGGGCCGGATGTCGCGGACTCCGAAGGCCCGATCGACGCCGCAACCGCTCGGTCGAAGGACCCCGCCCGGGACCATTGGCCCTTCCGCGACTGGGTGCGGCCTGGAAACCATTGGGTGGGATCGAACGGAGGCACACGTGGCTGGGCAGAAACCGGTCGACGCAGGTCTGGCGGATCCGAAGGTGAGCATTCGGGTGCTGCTTGCCGTGTTCTGGCTGTGTCACTTCATGCTGTGGACCTTCGGGGACATGTTCACCCAGTTGCAGGAGATGGGCGAGCCCGTCACCAGTTCAGTGATCCTCATCATTGCTCCCACGACCGCGATCGTGCA
>JAQBEX010000043.1:0-2745 GCA_032123675.1 Actinomycetes bacterium | reverse complement strand
ATCCCCGCGCCAGCCCGGCGCACCGGCGGCAACCCGGCCAAACGCACCTTCCAGGCCCTGCGCATCGAGGTCAACGCCGAACTGGACGTACTGCGTCGCGCGATCCCGGCGGCTCTCTCAACGCTAGCGGTGGGTGGCCGTATGGTGATCCTGAGTTACCACTCGGGCGAGGACCGGATCGTCAAGGCTGCGCTGCAGCCGGCAACCGACCCGGACGGTCCGCCCGGACTGGCGGTGAGTCCCGAGGTATTGCGTCCGACTGCGCGTGTTCTGACCCGCGGATCGCGGAAAGCATCAGAAGATGAGGTCCTGCGAAACCCGCGTGCCGCCTCCGTGCGGCTGCGGGCCGTGGAGAAGGTCGGAATCCGGGAGGTCTGAATGAGCGCGACGCGTACTGCGGGGCGCCGCGAGCCGGGACCGTCGGGGGCTGGTACGTCGCGCACCTCACGCACCTCACGCACCTCCCGCACCAGCCGGACATCCGGTGCCCCCCGGACGGCGCGCACCACATCTCGACGTGCGCGTCCCGCAGAGGCGCCGGCCCCGGTCGCTCCAGCGCCGATCGACAACGCGCCGCAGGTTGAGCTCGACCCCGCGGGTGCCCCGCGGCGACGTACCCGGCGATCCCGGGTCGACGGACCTTCCGGCGGGCGGGCGCCGAGGCACCGGATCCTGCTCGTGTGCACGGCCGCGCTGGCGGCGGGGTTCTTCGCCGTCCTCCTGCTCAACACGGTGATCAGCCAGGGGGCCTTCCGCCAGAACGAACTGGAGATCCAGCTGATCCTCCTCGCAGAGAAGGAGGAGTCGCTGGCCCGAGCTGTGCAGCTGGCCGAATCCCCGATCGAGGTGGAGAAGGCAGCTCGGAAGCTGGGCATGGTGCCCGCGGCGGCGCCAGTGTTCCTCTCCCTGTCCGACGGAAAGGTGCTTGGAGAGCCCGTGCCAGCTGTGAAGGAGCCGGGACCGATCAGCTTCGCTGGCGCCCCGGGGATCCAGCCCACGCCCAAGCCGACGCCGAGCACCAGTGCCAGTGCCAGTGCCACGGGCCTGATCGATCCCGCTCTGGATCCGGCCACCGGCCTTGACGCCCCGACCGACCCGACGACCAGCCCTGACGCCCAGGCCACAGCGGGGGCAGAGCCGGAGGCCTCGCCCGCGGCCGCAGCAAGTCCCGAGGCAGTCCCAGCCCAACAGGGGGTGAACCCGTGAGCTCCATCGCCCCACCTCGAGTGCCGCGAACCGATCCAGAGTCATCCGGGCCGCCGCCTGCGCGAACCTACAAGCGTGGGGACGGCCGGACCCGTGCCGTCTACCTGACCTTGGCGGTGCTGATGCTGCTGAGCATCTACGCCGGGCGGGTGTTCGACCTGATGGTCCTCAAGGGCGGCGACCTTGCGGCCATGGGTCAGAACCAGCGCTCGCGCACCCTTCCGCTGCCGGCCGACAGAGGTCCGATCTACGACTCCGAGGGTGCGCCGCTGGCCATCACGGTGGAGTCGCGCAATGTGACTGCCGACCAGAACCTCATCAGCGATCCGGCCGAGGCCGCCGCCCGGCTGTCCCCGATGCTCGGGATCGACCAGGCGACACTGCAGAAGAAGCTCACGGGTGACGACATCTTCGTCTACGTGGCCAAGGGCCTCACCCCGGAGCAGTGGCGCCAGATCAAGGCACTGAAGATCCGGGGCATCTTCAGTGAGAAGACCACAGAGCGCACCTACCCGGCCGGAACCCTGGGCGCCAACATCCTGGGCTACGTCAACGCCGAGGGCGTGGGTTCCGGTGGGCTGGAGATGTCGTTGGATGCCCGGCTGAAGGGAGTCGACGGTTCGCGCACGTTCGAGCAGGGTGCGGCCGGACAGGCCATCCCCTCGGCGGAGGATCTGTTGCGCGCGCCTGTCCCCGGACAGGGTGTCCAGCTCACGATCAACCGCGACATCCAGTACGTGGCCCAGCGGGCTATCGCCACCCGGGTCCGGGAGGCCAACGCCGAGAGCGGGACCGTGGTCGTCCTTGAGGCCAAGACCGGTCGTGTGCTGGCCATGGCCACCGCGCCGACCTTCGACCCGAACAACTACCGCACTGCCAATCCCGACGACATGGGCAACCGCCCGGTCTCGGAGATCTACGAGCCGGGTTCGACGGGCAAGGTCCTGACGATGTCCGCAGTGCTCGAGGAGGGCAAGGCCAGGCCGCGGTCGAAGATGACGGTGCCCCCCACCCTGACCCGTGGTGGGCACACGACCAACGACCACACGCCGCACGGCACGCTGCAGCTGACCATGAACGGGGTGCTGGCCGAGTCCAGCAACATCGGGACGATCCTCTTCGCAGACCGGATCGGTGGCGACAAGCTCTACGAGTACCAGCGCAAGTTCGGGATGGGCCAGCCGACTGGGCTGAACTTCCCGGGGGAGGAGATGGGCCTGCTGCCGAAGCCGGAGAACTGGTGGCCCACGACATTCCAGGCCCTGGCCTACGGCCAGAGCTACTCGTTGACCTCGCTTCAGGTGGCCGGCGTCTACCAGACGATTGCCAACAACGGCGTCCGGCTCGTGCCGCGGCTGATCGACGGCTACGTCAACTCCGATGGCAGCTTCGAGCCGGCAGCGACCGAGCCGGGTGTTCCGGTGGTGAGCAAGAAGACGGCCAAGACGATGGCACGGATGTTGGAGAACGTCGTCACTGAGGGCACGGGCAAGGTCGCGGCCATCCCCGGCTACCGGGTCGCTGGCAAGACCGGCACCG
>JAQBEX010000042.1:0-12941 GCA_032123675.1 Actinomycetes bacterium | reverse complement strand
CGGAGCATGGCCCGGACCCGGAATCAGATGAGGCGGCCTCGGCTCGCCCGGGCAGCGAACCCTTGACCACGACCGACGCGATCAACATCAAGGTCCGCATAGACACACCCTCAGGTGCGGTTCCGACCGGCACCGAGCTCGCCCTGGTCGCCGCGCCCACGGTCGCGGCGGACTCCCCGGCTGGTCGGGTTTCGGCCCTCGGCGCTGTCGGCCGGCCATCGATCGTGACCCGCGCCCAGTGGGGCGCGGACGAGTCCTGGCGCGGCCGCGAGCCGTACTACACCGACGACATCCGCGCCGGCTTCATCCACCACACGGCGTCGACCTCGAACTACACCCCCGCCCAGGCCGCGGCGCAGGTGCGCTCGATCTACGCCTACCACACACGATCCCTGGGTCACTCGGACATCGACTACAACTTCCTCGTTGATCGCTTCGGCCAGCTGTATGAGGGTCGGTACGGGGGCATGGACCAGCCTGTCCTCGGGGCCCATACGGCCGGCTTCAACGAACACACGTTTGCCGCCGTCGCCCTGGGCAACTTCGACTCGACGTCCCCTTCAGCGTCCCAGATGTCGGCGCTCAAGGATTCGCTGGCACGGCTCTTCGCCTGGAAGCTCGGCCTCAGCGGGGTGGACCCGACCGCAACCGTCAACTTGGTGTCGGCAGGCTTCCCGAGGCCAACGCGCTACCCGAAGGGTTCGGTGGCAACCCTGCCGGCCATCTCGAGCCACCAGATGGTCAACTACACCGCCTGCCCGGGCAGGTACCTGCAGGCGCAACTCCCGGCGATCCGCGCACTGGCCGCTGGCTTCTCCAACGTGGCCATCTCGGCGCCCTCGACGACAACCCCGACGTTCCGCGCAGGCACGCGCTCCCGGGTGAAGCTCACCGCCAGGACCACCGGGGCGATCAGCTGGACAGCCGACGTGATCAGCCCGTGCTCGGACACCCCGATCCGCTCCTACAGTGGGCGCACCAGTGGGGCCGGGACCATCACGGTGAAGTGGGACCTGAAGGACTCCCGTGGGGCAGCTGCGCTACCAGCCACGTACACCGTGCGCATGTCCGGGAAGGAGCCCAACGGGACCCCCGTGACCGGCGCAACCTCGACCGTGACCATCACCCCGACGCGCTACGGGGCCTGGGGGCCTTGCGCCAACACGAGTCGAGTGGCCGGTGACAACCCCTCGCAGACCTCGGTGCTGTGGGGGCGGATCACCGCGCCCGACAGCCGAACCGTGGTCCTGACGGGTACCCCAGATGCTGGACGCGCGGCCCTGGGGGCCTCGGTCGCTGCCGGCCCTCTGGCCAAGGTGCTCCGCGCTCCGCTGCTGGTGACCCGAGCCGGCGCGCTGGATCCGGACGTGGCTGCGGACATCCGGGCGCGCGAGGCCACTGAGGTGATCATCGTCGGCAAGGGAGTCGTAGTCTCCGCCGCAGTCGCGACTTCGCTGGAGGGGCTGGGCGCTCGTGTGACCAGGCTGGCCGGATCCACTCGGGCCAAGACGGCCGCGCGGGTGGCCGAGCGAATGGGCTCGAGAACCTCGGCCGTGCTGGTGTCTCCCGACGATTCTCAGGCCCACTCCTTGACAGGCTCCGCGCTGGCCGCCGCGCGGGGTGTGCCAGTGCTGATCGCGAGCGACACACTCCCAGCTGCGACAGCGGGGGCACTGGCTGGTCGGAGGTCCGTGACGGTGGTTGCGCCCCCGGGCTCAGCTCCCGAGTCGGTCATCCGGGCCAAGGTGCCGGGCATCAGCGTCAAGCGCCTCTGGGGCGTGGACGAGGTGCGGGTCTCCGTGGCCGTCGCAGGGGCCTTCCCGTCGACGATCTCCGCGATGCTGATGCCCGAGAACCGCGGCGCCACCTGGGCGACTGCGTCGGTGGCTGCCTCTGCGGGGATGCCGCTGCTGTTCACCGCCAGCTCGGCGATCTCCCCGGAGATCGAGAAGCTCATCGGGTCACGAGCGAGCCTGCGTGCCACGACCACGAGCGTGCCGGGTGCCCAACTCGACGATCAAGTCCTGGGCGGATCCAGTCGGGCCTTGCCTGGCCGGCCGTGGTCCCCGCCGACAGCCGTACCCACGCCCACGTCCACGTCCACCCGTGCGTCGACGCGGACCAATGCGAGCCCCGAACCGGTTCAGAAGGGCAGCCTGCTGAAGGTCAGGGCCGCGGTGACCGCCAAGTACACCGACGGATCGTGGCGGCCGATCCCGGCGGGGGTGCCGTTCAGCGTCAAGTTCAAGCCATACAAGCGCAAGCCGGGGACGTTCAAGGTGATTGCCACTGGGACTACGACGACCGGCCTGGCCAAGGCCTACGTCACGGCCAAGAGGTCGGGCCGCTTCAGGATCGTCATCGGCACGACCACGTCGCGCAGAGACTTCGTTCGCGTGATCAAGTGACCGGACGTCCTTGCACGTGTGGGGAGCTGTGACCTTCCGGACGCCGTACGAAGCCCTGGCGACCTACCCTGACCGGTCTATGCCGCTCGTGACGTTCTATGACGGCGCCGATTCCCGGATCGAGCTCTCCGTGGCCAGCGTGGCCAACGCGGTGGCCAAGGCAGGTTCGCTGCTACGCGACGGTCTGGGCCTCGAACCGGGGGCCGTGGTCAGCGTCGACCTTCCGCGGCACTGGCAGTTGCCGGTATGGGTCATGGCGGCGCTGTCGGTAGGCGCAACGGTCGGCCGCGATCTCCAGGGCCCGGTGGACGTGCGAATCCTGGGTCCCGAGGGCTTGGCCGCGATCACCGCTGGCGGGGATCCTGAGGCCGACGAGGTTCTGGGCTGCGCGTGCGATTCGTTCGGGCTGCCGGTTCCCGGGGGCGTCCCGACCGGCGTGATCGACATCGGCCTGGAGGTCCGTGGCTACCCGGACTCCTTCAGCCCTGAGTCGACCTCGGTGGCCTTGATCGTCACCGGCGGCATTGCCCGACCATGGACCGATGACCCCGGAGCGCACGCACCCGAGCGTGGTGCCCGACTGTGGGTCGACGAGGCGACACCGGACGCTGTGCTGCTGCGTGCTGTGGGGACCCAACCTCTGCTGGTGGCTGGATCAGTGGTCATCGGTCTCGGCCTGGCACCCGATCAGGCCGAGCGCATACAGACTGCTGAGTTGGTCACAGATCGTCGGTTCGGCAGCGGCTGACGCCAGGAACCCGGCGCTGGGTCTCCGGGGCGGCTCAGGCGCTCGGTCCGTCCTGCGCGTTCAGGTCCCGCGACGCTGCCGGCTGGCCACGGGACCCGCCGGTGCAGGAGGCTGACCCCATGACTGAAGCCGTCCTGCTCGTCGGGGGCCAGGGCACGCGCCTGCGCCCGCTGACGATCAACACGCCCAAGCCGATGCTCCCGGTGGCGGGCGTGCCCTGCACGGAGCATCAGATCGCCCGAGCCCGCGAGGCCGGCGTCACCAGGATCGTGCTGGGCACCTCGTACCGTGCCGAGGTCTTCGAGGAGTACTTCGGGGATGGCGCCGACGTCGGGGTGGAGCTGATCTACGCGGTCGAGGACACGCCCATGGGCACGGGTGGGGCCATCCGGAACGCAGCGCAGCACCTCCAGTCCGGCCCCGACGATCCGGTCATGGTCTTCAACGGCGATGTCCTCACGGGGGTCGACCTGCGGCACCTGTTCGCAGAGCACGCCCGCACGTTGGCCGCCGTCACGCTGTACCTGACGCCGGTGGCCGACCCGCGGGCGTTCGGCCTGGTGCCCACCGACCCCGACGGACGGGTCATCTCCTTCCTGGAGAAGCCCACGACGCAGGCCGAGATCGTCACCGACCAGATCAACGCCGGGTGCTACGTGTTCCGCCGCTCGGTCATCGACGACATCCCCGCCGACCGCCCGGTGTCCGTGGAGCGGGAGGTCTTCCCCCGCCTGCTTGCGGGCGGCGCGCGGCTGCAGGGCGTGGTCGATGACGGGTACTGGCTGGATCTTGGCAACCCGTTGGCCTTCGTCCAGGGCTCAGCGGACCTGGTCCGTGGGATCGCCCCGTCGCCTGCGGTGCCGGTCACGGGGCAGGCCCTCACGATGCCCGGCGCCCAGGTCGCGGACTCCGCGCAGTTGGATGGCGGCAGCGTGGTCGGGGCTGGAGCCACTGTCGGACCGGACGCGCAGGTGATCGGCTCGGTCATCTTCGACGGGGCGGTCGTCGAGGCCGGTGCAGTGGTGCGCAACAGCGTGGTCGGGGCGGGTGCATCGATCGGCGCCGGCTCGGCACTCGACGGCGTGGTCGTCGGAGATCACGCGGTTGTCGGGCCGGGCAACGAGCTCATCACCGGCGCGCGGGTGTGGCCGGGGGTCACGCTCGGCGCGACGGCCGTGCGCTTCTCGTCTGACCAGTAGCCGAGCCCAGCGGGCGCTACCAGCCCCGGTGGTCGGTGATCGTGGCTCGGGGCGCTCGCCGGGGCAGCCGATGCCCGCTGTGCAACTGGAGCAGTGCGACGGCTCGGGCCCGCTGGCCCGCCCACGGCGAGAGCAGCGCAGCCATCTCCTCGTCGGTCCCATCCGTTCGGCCGGTCAGCGCATGCACGATGACCCGGGCGAGGTGGAAGTCGCCGAACGACACGGCATCACGATCTCCCCACGCGCGCGCGCCGACCTCGGCCGCGGTCCAGACCCCGATCCCGGGCAGGGAACGCAGCCCGCGAGCGGCAGCTGCAGGCGTGCGCTCCGAGAGTCGTTCGATCGTCCCGGCGCGAGCTGCCGCCGCGAGCACGGTGCTGGCCCGCCCCGGGTCAACGCCGGCCCGGTGCCACGCCCAGCTGGGGATCCGCGCCCAGCCGGCCCCATCGGGGACGACGCGCAGCCGGGGGACTGCCCCAGAAGCGGACCCAGCACGGCCGTCTCCAGGGCCTGGTGCCGGCTCGCCGTACTGCCGGACGAGCCGCGACCAGGCACGCGCCGACTCCGTGCCGGTCACCCGCTGCTCGAGCACCGCCGGAACCAGCGCCTCCAGCACACGTGCCGTTCGAGGCACCCGCCACCCCGGCCCGAACCTGCGGTACGCCGCTGCCATCACCGGGTGCGCGAGCGCGTCGAAGCCAGTCGGGTCATCGGCCTGCCCCAGCACGGTCGGCAGGGTGTCCAGCTCAAGGGCGGAACCCGGCCCCCAAGCCCGCGCCAGCACGTCGGGACCCAGCCGTTGGTAGTTCACGGTGACCGGACCGGCGGGTGTGCGCGTCGTGCGCCAGACCTGGCCGGCCGTGATCTGCAGGGTCGGGTCGCCAGCGCCGTGCCGCAGGACCCCGAGCGTGCTCTCAAGGTCCACGGGCCACGACGGCCGCCAGCGACGCTCGAGGGGTCCAGTGGCCTCGTGCACTAGCCCGAGTCGGGGTCCGGGCGGCGGCCGCGCAGCCCCGCGAAGAGGTCGTCCTCGGAGTCCGCGGCCGGGATGGTCGACCGGGCCAACTGGAAGTCCTCGGTGGGCCACGCCGCGGTCTGGATGTCCATCGGCACCTGGAACCACCAGCCGTCCGGATCGATCTGGGTGGCGTGGGCCCGCAGTGCGTCGTCGCGGACACCGAAGTAGTCGGCGCAGGGGACCCGGGTGGTCAGCACGTCCCGATCCTCCGGGCGGTCCACCCAGCGGTCCAGCCATTCCTGGAAGGGGGACTCGAGGCCCGCGTCGAGGCTCGCCTGATGCAGGGCGACGAATCTCGGCTTGTTGAACCCGCGGTGGTAGTAGACCTTGGGCACGGCCCACGGCAGGTCCGGCTGCGGGGCCAGGCCGGGCGCGGCAGCGGCGTCCACGGCAGCCATCGTCACCAGGTGGCACATGATGTGATCGGGGTGGGGGTAGCCGCCGGTCTCGTCGTAGGTCGTGACCACATGCGGGCGGAACTCCCGGATGAGCGCGGCCAGCGGCTCGGCAGCAGTGTCCACGTCCATGCGGGCGAAGCAGCCCTCGGGCAGTGCCGAAGACGACGCATCGTCGTGCACGTAGTCCTCCACCCACCCGGAGTCGACGAACCCGAGCCAGCGCTGCTCCACGCCCAGGATCTCCCGGGCCCGATCCATCTCCGCCCGGCGGATCGCCGGCAGGTCGGCGAGCACCGCGGGGTCGTCGGCCAGCGCGGGATTCAACACGTCCCCGCGCTCGCCACCGGTGCAGGTGACCACTATCACGTCGACGCCCTCGGCAGCGTAGCGGGCGGTCGACGCCGCCCCCTTGCTCGATTCGTCATCCGGGTGGGCGTGGACGGCCATCAGGCGCAGCAGATCGGCTTCGGGGTCAGTGGTGGGCACCGGGCAACCCTACGTGGGGGGTGCGCCACGGCAACTCGTCGTTCGGCCCGGGTGCCTGTCGACGGATCGCACGTGCATGCGCCGGGGGCCCCGCAGAACCGACAGAGGGGGTCAAATCACGCACATCGGGCGCCTGTTGGTGGCGCTGAGTCACCGACTTGGTGACAGGTTGACGCATATCAGAAATAGTTAGCCGCTGGGCTTGACTCGCCAGGGTCCCAGGCGTGTAATTTCACCCATGTGATTCAAAGTGCAGGGCGGTCGGGCCCCGCAGGTACGGGATCGCACAGGGTCGAGGAGGAACACATGGTCGAGGCCGAGGTCATCACGTTGCTGGAGATCGAGGAGACATCCTGGCAGGAGCGGGCGCTGTGCGCCCAGACGGACCCGGAAGCCTTCTTCCCGGAGAAGGGTGGCAGCACCCGTGAGGCCAAGCGCGTCTGCGGGTCGTGCGACGTCCGGGGCGAGTGCCTCGAGTACGCGCTGGCCAACGATGAGCGCTTCGGCATCTGGGGTGGCTTGTCCGAGCGGGAGCGGCGCCGTTTGAAGAAGCTCGCCGTCGTCTGAGCGGTCCTGTCCCGCACGGGGCATCGAGGGCGCTACCGTGGCATCCCGTGGCGGTCAGTGAGGGCACGATCGATGAGGGCGGGTCCGCGGGGGTCGACGACGTCGTCGCCCGCGCAGACCGGGCCCTGGATCGATTCCTGGACCACGGCCCCCCGGGGGCCGTGACCCGAACCCACTGGGTCACGGCACTGGTTCTGTGTCGCAACGGCGCGCAATGGCTGCCGCGGACCCTTGAGGGGTTGGTTGGCCAGGACCGCGGCGCCGACGAGCTCGTGGGCATCGATGTGGTCTCCGGGCTCGACCCGGCCGGCTCGGGCGGTGCCGAGTTGCTGGCGCACGACATGCAGCGCGTTGTCTCCATCCGCTCGGCGGGGTCTGGCGGCCCGGACGTCGCTGCGGGGCTGTCCGCCGGCGTCGGCGCTGCTGGCGATGACCACGGGGATGGGACAGGCTCCCTGGCGGCAACGGCAGCCGGCGAGCCTGCTGGAGACGCCCCACCTGCTGACGGGCACGCCGCGTGGTACTGGATCATCCATGACGACTCGGCGCCGGAGCCCGCCTGTCTGTCGGCGCTGCTTGCCGGTGCTGACCGGAACCCCACGGCCGCGATCCTGGTGCCCAAGACCGTGGCCTGGTCGGACCCCGGAAGGCTGGTCGGGGTCGGCAGCCGCTGGGCCCCTGGGACCCCTGTGGTCCGGCCGCTGGACCGCCATGAGCGCGACCAGGGCCAGTTCGATGTGGAGCGACCGGTCTACACCGGTGACTCGGCGGGCATGCTCGTCCGCGCCGACGTGTGGCACAGCCTCGGAGGAATGGACCCGGGTGTTGGGGACTGGGCTGCGGCCGCCGACCTGTGCCGCCGCGCGTGGGGCAGTGGTTCGCAGGTCATGTTCATCCCGAGCGCCGTCGTTGCCCATCGCCAGGCCAGCGACCGGGACGTGCGGCCAACCCCGGGCCTGGCGCCAGCCCGTCAGGCCGCGCGCTGCGGCCAGCTGACGCTCGAGCTCAGCCAGGCGCCGGCGCTCGCCCTGCCGTGGCGGTACCTGCGGGCCTGGTTGATGACCACCTTCCGAGCGATGGCTCTGCTGCTCACCCGAGAGCCAGAGGAGGCATCGGCGGAGATCGCCGGGGCGTGGCAGGTGCTGGGCCATCCGCGCCGCCTGCGCAGGACCCGCCGACGGCTCCGGCGCCCACCGGTGACGAGCCTGCAGCGCCCCGCCCAGGCCCGGACCCTTCGACGAGCCGCCCTCAGCCACTCCCTGGATCGCGCGGACTCATCCGAGCGGCGCTCGGTGCGCAGGGCATGGCTGCCGCTGCCGGCGTTCATCTGGCAGCCGCTGCTGATCGCCGGGGTCTTGGCGGTGGCCGCGCTCGTGCGTGAGCCGAGTCAGTTCCTGGGCTCAGGCACGCTGCGCGGCGGCGGCCTGCTGCCGTCGCCGGGAGCGATGGACCTGGTGCGCGACTATCTGTCCAGCTGGCACGAGGCCAGGTTCGGCACCGGGGTGCCGCTGCCGGCGTACCTGCCGCTGCTGTCGGTTGCGAGCGTGCCGTTGCTGGGGTCCGTGGATCTCGGGCTCCGACTTGTGTTCGGGCTCGCCGTTCCGCTGGCCTTCCTGAGCTGCTACGCAAGCCTTGGGGCGCACCAGGTGCGGCCCCGGCAACGGAGCTTGACCTCGCTGGCCTACTCGTTGCTCCCGGCCGGGGCTGCCGCGATGGGCGCGGGCCGCGTCTCGACCACCGCCGTGCTCCTGCTAGGCCCCCCGGCAGCCCGGTTGATCGTCAAGGCCGTGGCTGGGGCGCGCGCCGGCGCACGTAGGGTTCGACCGGCGATCGCCGCGGGAACGATGCTCGGCGTGGTCGTGGCCTTCGCCCCGTCGGTGTACCTCATCGCGGTGGTCGCTGCCCTGGCCGGATGGCTCGCCGTGCGGGCCCGGTGGCCGGTGCGCACCGGTGTGATCGTCCTGGTCATCGCTGGGCTGTTCCTCGTCCTGTGGGCCCCGCGAGTGGTGCGGTCTCCTTGGTTGGCCCTGGCCGAGGTGGGTGTCAATGACCCGAGCCTGGGGATCCCGGGGCCAACGCTGTGGGGGTTGGCCCCGGGTGGCCCGACCTCCATCGCCTGGGCCGGTGCGCCGATCCTGGGCGTGGGCCTGCTCGCCGTTCTGGTGACCGGGTTCTCGGCCCGAGCCGTGTCGCTGCTGCTGGGTGCGCTCGGGCTCGCGGTGGCTGCGGCATGGTGGCAGCCGTTGGCGAGGGCTGCCTGGCCAGAGCTGGGCACGGGCATGCTCTGGCCCGGGGTTCCCCTCCTGCTCGCCGGCGCGCTGATCGTCCTGCTGGCCAGTGCCGGCGCGGACCGGACCGGGTGGGTGGGTCGTTTCCTGTCGGTGTCCTGGGTGCTGGCCGTCGGGGTGCTGGCTGTCGGGTGGTGGCTGGCTCCCCGTGAGATGACTGTCGGAACTGACACCGGCATCCCGCCGGTCGCCAGCCTCGATGCGGACTCCGCGGCCCGCTCCCGCTCGCTGGTGCTCGGCCGCACGGATGCAGAGCTTCGATACGCCGTCGCCAGCGGGCCGCGGGCACTGCTCGGGGACGCTGACGCCCTGGCCGGCCTGACGCCTGATCCAGGGTTTGCGGATGCGGTCGAGGGCCTCGTGTCCGGAGCCGGCGGCCAGGTCGAGCAGGAGTTGGGCGGACGGGCGATCAGGTTCGTGGTGTTCGACGGCCCGGCCGAGGACCCGGTGGTTGCCGAGCTGGACGCGACCGTCGGCCTGCGCCAGTTGGCCCGGGCTCCGGAGCGGTCGCTGTGGCTGGTTGCGGGCAACTCCTCGCGGGCCTCGCTGAACCTCCCACAGGCAGCGCCGTCGGAAGAGAGCATCGAGGCACCCTTGGAGGTTCCGGTGCTCACCGCACCGACGAGCATCGATGTCGTTCTGCATCCCGAGACCGTTCTTCCCCGCCGGCTGGTCGTGGCCGAACGCAGCGACCCCGGGTGGCGGGGTGAGCTCGCAGGGGCACCCCTTGATCTCAACGCCGATCCCCGAGGGATGCTCTGGGCGACCGTGGACCAGCCGGGGGATCTCTCGGTGCGGCACACCAGCCGATGGCCAGCCCTGGCGACGGCGCAACTGGTGGTGTTCGCCGGGCTGCTGCTGCTGTCGCTGCCCAAGCGGCGCACCGTGGACCCGGACTCCGATGCCGATGCCGAGCCCGAGGCCGGGGCCGATGCGGCTGCACCGGTCCAAGCAGGGCCGGTGCTAGGCGGGTCCCCGGAGGATCCCCGATGAGGCGCCTGTTGCTCGGTGGCCTGGTCGCAGCCGGCGTGGCGGCAGCAGCGCTGGCTCCCACGGCGCCGCCCGCTGCGAGCCCGGCAGAAGCCGCCTATCGCCCCGTGAGCAGCGCCGTGCTCGTCTGCCCGGGGCAGACCGGAGCAGGTGGGGCGCTCAATGTGCTTCAGGCGATGGTCGCCGGTCCGGCCGAGGGGCCCGGTACGGCCCTCCTGAGGCCCGTGGCCGCAGCGTCGGATCTCGTGCGTCTGGACGCCCCGGGTGAGCCGGTGGCCCTGCGCGTGGTCGACCGCTCGCAACCGCCGATCATGATGCAGGCCGATGGCTCCTGGGCTCCGTCGGCCTTCGCGGGGATTGCCGCCCGGCAGGTCGACCGGGGGCCCAGCCAGGGCCTGTCATCGGCAGCCTGCGCCGCGCCCGGACCCGTCTGGTGGTTCGTGGGTGCCGGATCGCAGCTCGGCCGCGGCGCTGCCCTGCTCGTGAGCAACGCGGCCGACGAACCCGCCCGCTTCGACATCAGCATGTACTCCGGTGCCGGACCCGTGCAGGCCCTGGCCGGCAAGGGCATCGATCTGGGACCGAGGTCGGCAGTACGGCTTCGGCTGGACGCGCTGGCCCCGGATGAGGATCTGCTGGCCATCGAGGTCCGGGCCACCAACGGGCGGGTCACCGCAGCCCTCCGCGACGTTGCGGTCGCCTCCAGCGACCGGGCTCGTGGGGTCGACTTCATCCCACCGGCCCAGGAGCCGGGCACCCGTCTGGTCATTGCTGGGATCCCCGCCGGTGACGGCGCGCGCGATGTCATCCTGGTCAACCCTGGAACGCAGTTCGCCACGGTCACGCCCCGGCTGCTCACCGAGGACGGGCCGGTTCCCGTCGAAGGGCTTGCCGCCATCGCGGTCCCTGCTGGCGCGGTCATCCGTGTCGACCTGAGCCGGGTGCTCGACGGCAGGGCGGGGACACTCGACCTCACGTCCGACGTACCAGTCACCGGCGGGGGGCGCGCCGAATGGGGCGGCACGACGCGCGATGTGCTCTGGCTGGCCGCCGTGCCCCTGATTGGGGGCCCGGACCCGCTCGGTGGAGCCGCGGGCGTCCCCTCGGGCCCCGGGCTTGTCACCACGGTTGTCGTTGCTGCGCCGGATGGAGCCGTTGCCGGGACGCTCACGGTGACCACGACAGCGTCGGACGAGGCAGCCGCGCTGTCCGGGCGGGCCGCAGCCCTGCCCACTGCCAAGGACCGGGATTCCGCACCGGCCGGGTCGGGCGACCTCCCCGAGGTTCTCCTGCCCGGTCAGTCCACCTCTACCGAGACGATCCCGGTGAACGTGCCCGCGGGCAGCCAGCTGATTGGTCAGATCCGCGGATCCGACGCGGATGCCGTAGTGGGGCTGACCACCCTGAGCTGGCGCTCCGATCCGGACTCCGGGCCAGCGTCAGTGACCCATCAGGTCCTCGACGAGTCCGTACCCCTGGCCACCGGATACCCGTGGTGGCCGATCGCATCCTCAGTCACCGCGGTCCCGGTCCGGGAGGACCTGGGCATCCTGGCCCCCGCGCGTTGAGGGGCGGCGCGCGCTGGCCCCGGGGGGGGGCAGGGCGGGTCGGCCCGGGCGACACGGCGGGCGGTGCAGGCGTGGTGATCGCGGATGTCAGCCACCCGGAGTAGGTTTCCCCTGTGAGTCCTGGTCGCCGTTGCTCCAAGCCCTCGTGCGGGCGTCAGGCTGTGTCGACGTTGACCTACGTCTACGCGGACTCGACTGCCGTTCTCGGACCCCTGGCCACGTACGCCGAGCCGCACTGCTACGACCTCTGCCAGGTCCACAGCGAGCGGATGACAGTCCCGCGCGGCTGGGAGGTCGTCCGGCTCGAGCCGGATCCCGATGCGCTGCGGCCCAGCAGCGATGACCTGGAGGCTCTGGCCGATGCGGTCCGCGAGGCCGCCCGTGCGCGTGACGATGCACCGGACATGGTCGAGGTCGGCCGCCGCGGGCATCTGCGCGTGCTGCGTTCAGTCGACATCATCGACGACGCCGCAGCGATGCCGTAGGTCTTCCTCGCTCGGCACTCCTGGCTCGGCCGGCCAACCCGCGTGTGCCAAGTGGGCGCCGCTAGGGTGATGCCCGTGCCTGACCTCAGCCAGATCATCAAGGCCTATGACGTCCGGGGGGTCTACCCCGACCAGCTCGATGCCGAGCTCGCGGAGCGGGTCGGGGCCGCCTTCGCCCGGGTGGTGGGAGCCAGTCGTCATGAGGGCGGGCCGGGCGCCGTGGTTGTGGGTCGCGACATGCGCCCATCAGGGCCCGAGCTCGTCGCAGCCTTCTGCCGGGGAGTGACTTCCCAGGGCGTGGACGTCATCGACATCGGGCTGGCCAGCACCGATCAGCTCTACTTCGCGGCCGGTCGGCTGGACCTGCCGGGTGCCATGTTCACCGCCAGCCATAATCCTGCGCGCTACAACGGAATCAAGCTGTGCAGGGCCGGCGCGACCCCGGTGGGGCAGGACTCGGGCCTTGGCCAGATCCGGGAGATGGTGGCCGAGCCGGTCGCCCCGTCCGGAGATCCGCTCGGCTCGATCGTCCATCGCGACGTGCTGGCCGAATACGCGTCGTTCCTGCGCGAGCTGGTAGACCTCTCGGCGGTTCGGCCGTTGCGTGTGGTGGTCGACGCGGGCAATGGGATGGCCGGGCACACGGCCCCCGCGGTCCTCGACGTCCCTGGGCTGGACGTCGTCCCGCTGTTCTTCGAGCTCGACGGCAGCTTCCCCAACCACGAGGCCAACCCGATCGAGGCCGAGAACCTGCGTGACCTGCAGGCCGCGGTCCTCGCCGAGGGA
>JAQBEX010000041.1:0-4498 GCA_032123675.1 Actinomycetes bacterium | reverse complement strand
CCACCCGTGAAACATCACTTCCGAGTGCGCAGACGCTGGCGACCCGGCCGCGCGGGGTGGCTGACGCCCCGTGGCAGACCGCGGGTGGACCGCGCCCCCGGCGCCGGGGGCGCGTAGCCCGGGCCGCACTCTCGGGTCTGGTTCGCCACCAGCGCAGCGCATGTGACGGCCCGTCCCCAGAGCCGGCGCTAGACTCGGCCCCATGTCCGTGATGACCGATCGCTCCGCGCGCCTGCCGCGTCAAGAGCGTCGTGCGCAGTTGCTCGACGCCGCGCGCGAGGCGTTCGTCCAACTGGGCTACCACGCCGCCGGCATGGACGCGATCGCCGAGCGCGCCGGAGTCTCCAAGCCTGTGCTGTACCAGCACTTCCCGGGCAAGCTCGAGTTGTACCTCGCGGTCCTCGATGAGAGCAGCGACTCGCTCATCGACCGGGTCCGCGTTGCCCTGGACTCCACCCACGACAACCGCAAGCGCGTCCGCGCCACGTTCGAGGCCTATTTCGACTTCGTCGCCCATGACGCCGGCGCCTTCCGCCTGATCTTCGAGTCCGACCTCACCAACGTCCCGCAGGCGGCCAGCCGCGTCGCGCGCACCAACGAGACGTGCGCCCAGTTGATCGCCGAGGTGATCCGCGAGGACACCGAACTCGACGAGGACACCACCATGCTGCTGGCCAGCGGCCTGCTCGGCATGGCCCAGACCGCCGCGCGGCACTGGCTGCACTCCCCAGCCCCGATCTCCCAGCAGGACGCTGCCAAGGCCATGTCGGCCCTGTCCTGGCGTGGCATCTCGGGCTTCCCGCTCACCCAACCCCCCAACTCGCCGAAGACCTAGGAAGGACCCACAGTGGAGGTTCGCATCGGAATCCAGGACGCAGTCCGCGAGCTGGTCCTGGAGAGTCCCGACACCCCGGACGCAGTGGCCAAGAAGGTGGCTGCGGCCGTGAAGGCCGAGGGCCTGCTCGATCTGGTCGACGAGAAGGGCCACCGCGTGGTTGTCCCGGCCGCCAAGCTGGCCTACGTCGAGATCGCCGCCGCCGAGGTGCGCAAGGTCGGCTTCGCCTCAGCCTGAGTCAGCAGCCTCGCCACGCCGGAAGCCTTCGCTTCCGGGCCCCTACGCCGCCAGGCCCAGGGCGTTCATCCGCTGGACGTGGGCGTTGGTGAGGCGCTCCAGCAGCCCGATCAGGTCCAGCTGCGAGGACACCGAGTCGTTGAGGATCAGGTCCGCGAGCCCGTCGTGCTCGGCGGCCACGGTCTGCGCCTGCGACAGCATCTCGCCGAGCAGCCGGCGGCCCCACAGGGCCAGCCGCCCGGCCACCCGCGGATCGGCAGCGATCGCCGCCCGAACCTCCTCGATCACCACCTCCGTCTGCCCCAGCTCGCGGCAGACCTCCAGCACGAGTGCGGCGGTCTCCTCGTCGAGGACTGCGCCGACCTCCCGGTAGAAGTCGGTGCTGATCGAGTCGCCGACGTAGGCCTTCACGAGCCCCTCGAGCCAGTCACTCGGTGCGGTCTTGCGGTGGTAGCTCTCCAGTGGCTCGAGGAACTCCGACATCGCCGCGTCGGGGTCCGCCCCGAGCTCGACGAGACGGTCGCGCAGCAGCCGGTAGTGCTGGAACTCGCCCTGGGCGATCTCCGCGATGCGGGCCCGCTGGGCGAGCGTCGGAGCCAGCGACGACTCGGTCACGAGCCGCTCGAAGGCCAGGTACTCACCGGCCCCGAGCAGGCCCAGCATCTCGACCACGCCGTGCCGGTAGGTGGGATCCGACAGCGATGGGCGCACCGGTGGCTCCGCGGCTGCCGCCCCGCCCGCAGAGGTGGACGTGCCGGCGCTCGTGGTGCGTTCGGTGCTCATGGGAGGACGGTAGCCCGATCCGCACCCGTGGAGAAGGTAGAATCGACCCACTACTGAGGAGAGATTTGACAACCTTCACTGACTTGGGCGTCGTTGAGCCCATCACTGCCGCCCTGGGCGAAGCCGGGATCACCGACGCATTCCAGATCCAGGAGCTGTGCATCCCGCAGGCCCTCGAGGGCCGCGACCTCATCGGGCAGGCCAAGACCGGCACCGGCAAGACGCTCGGATTCGGCATCCCGCTGCTGCAGAGCATCCCGTCGCCGAACACCCCCGAGTACGCCGAGCTGTCCCCGGCGGAGCAGCGCTCCCCCAAGGCCCTGATCGTCGTCCCGACGCGCGAGTTGTGCGTCCAGGTCGCCTCCGACCTCACGCAGGCCGGCGCCAAGCTCGAGGCCCGCGTCCTGGCCGTGTACGGCGGACGCGCCTACGAGCCGCAGGTCGATGCGCTGGCCAAGGGCGTCGACGTCGTGGTCGGAACGCCCGGTCGCCTGATCGACCTGGCCCGCCAGCGCCTGCTGAACCTCGGCGACGTGAGCGTCCTGGTCCTCGACGAGGCCGACGAGATGCTCGACATGGGCTTCCTGCCCGACGTCGAGCGGATCGTCTCGATGCTCCCGGCGACCCGCCAGACCATGCTCTTCTCGGCCACCATGCCGGGGCAGATCATCTCCCTGGCGCGCCGCTACATGACCCAGCCGACCCACATCCGGGCACTGAACGTCGACGACGACTCCCAGACGGTCAGCGAGGTCGAGCAGCACGTGTGGCGCGTCCACCCGCTGAACAAGGTCGAGATCCTCGCCCGCGTCATGCAGGCGGAGTCCCATGGGCCGTCGATGGTCTTCTGCCGGACGAAGCGCCGCGCGCAGGCCGTCGCCGATGAACTGACCGAGCGTGGCTTCGCCGCCGGCGCCGTGCACGGCGACCTCGGCCAGGGCGCGCGCGAGCAGGCCCTGCGCGCGTTCCGCAACGGCAAGGTCGACATCCTCGTGGCCACGGACGTGGCTGCCCGCGGGATCGACGTCGAGGGCGTCACCCACGTCATCAACTACGAGTGCACCGACGACGAGAAGACCTACCTGCACCGCGTCGGCCGCACCGCGCGCGCCGGCGCCTCAGGCGTCGCGATCACGTTCGTCGACTGGCAGGACGTGCCGCGCTGGCAGCTGATCAACAAGGCCCTGGGCCTGTCGTTCCACGATCCGATCGAGACGTACCACACCTCCGATCACCTCTTCACGGGCGTGGGGATCCCTGCCGGCACGACCGGCAGGCTGCCGCGCAAGTCGCGCACCCACGATGGGCTCGACGCTGAGGTGCTCGAGGACCTCGGCGGTCGCCAGCCGAAGCCGCGCGAGCGCGACGGCGGCCGCGGGGGCTCGGGCAGCCGTGGGCACTCGCATCACCACGGCCAGACGATCCCACACGGACACAAGGACAAGCCCAGGTCGGGTTCGGGCTCGAAGGGTCCGGACTCCGGTGCGCCCGCGTCCACCGACGAGGCGCCGAAGAAGCGCCGGAACCGGACGCGCAAGCGCACCCGTGGCGGCCAGGTCCAGAACACCGGCCAGCAGGGCGGTTCCGGAGGCTCGGCCGGCGGGTCCGGTTCGGGCGGGTCCGGCGGTTCGGGCGGTTCGGCTTCCGGGTCGGGCTCAGGCGAGCCAAGCAACGCCTGAGCGAACCTCGCGAGCCGGCGGCTCCCGCCCGTTGCGACGCTCAGTGGAAGCGGAGCTTGACCCAGTGCCGCTCGTCGCACGCGGGGCAGCGCATCCACGACGGGTAGTCACGCCGCACGCCCAGCAGGTGCAGGCTGGGCAGCGCCAGGTGCAGGGCCCGCACGTAGGACGCAACGGTCGCGACGTGGCACTCCGAGCACGTGATGACCACCGAGCCGAGCGACGGGCTGACCGTGTCCCGGCTGAACAGCGCGGACTTGCCCTGCACGTCCACACCGGCGACGCTCGGAGCGGTGACGGCCCGCGCGCGGACGCGGTCGAACGTGGGGTTGCTCATCAACGGGCTCCGATCAGTTCAGGCTGGGCAGACGTCGCGGTGCCGTCAACGAGGCCGCGGGCCAGTTGACGATAGGCCTCGGCCCCGCGGACCCGACCCTTCGACGCGAGCACGGACTTGCCGGCCGCCGGCGCCTCGGCGAAGCGGATCGAGCGGGGGATGGCCGGGCCGAGGATGTCCAGGCCGTAGCGGTCATTGATGTCCGCGAGCACTGCGCGTGAGTGGTTCGTGCGCGCGTCGAAGAGCGTGGGCAGCACGCCGAGCACCACGAGGTCGCGGTTAGTGATCCGCCGCACGTCGGCGATCGTGTCGAGCAACTGGCCGACCCCGCGGTGCGACAACGTCTCGCACTGCAGCGGGATCAGGACCTCATCCGCGGCGGTCAACGCGTTGATCGTCAGCACGCCCAGCGACGGCGAGCAGTCCAGCAGGATCGTGTCGTACTCACCGGCGATGTCCTCCAGCGCCGTGCGCAGCGCGAACTCACGCCCGGTCCGGGTCAGCAGCTGCGCCTCGGTTCCGGCCAGATCGATCGTCGCCGGGAGCAGGGTCATGTCCTCGTCGGTCTTGAGGACGGCCATCGAGGCGCTGATCCGCCCGAGCAGCACGTCGTGCATGGAGAACTCG
>JAQBEX010000040.1:0-2833 GCA_032123675.1 Actinomycetes bacterium | reverse complement strand
GGGTCGACCTCGTACTCCTCGGTGGGCACGCCGAACGTCATCCGCAGGAAGTTCTCGGTCAGGCTGCGCGAGTTGTCCGGGTAGAGGAACGGCTGGCCGATGGACTTCTTGTGCGCGTAGGCGGCGATGGTGGGCAGCTTGGCCAGCAGCCGCACTGTGGACATGTGCACCTGTTGGGCGTCGAAGGGGTCCAGCGAGTCCTGGTAGAAGGTGGACAGCGCCGACACCGCGGAGCTGAGCACCGGCATCGGGTGCGCGTCGCGCGGGAAGCCGTCGAAGAACCTGCGCAGGTCCTCGTGCAGCATGGTGTGCGACCGGATCTCGGTCTCGAACGTCTTGAGCTGGCTGATCGTGGGCAACTCGCCGTAGATGAGCAGGTAGCTGACCTCGGTGAAGCTCGAGTGGGCCGCCAGCTGCTCGATCGGGTACCCGCGATAGCGCAGGATCCCGGCGTCGCCATCGATGTAGGTGATCTCCGATCGGCAGGCGGCGGTGTTGACGAATCCGGGGTCGTAGGCGACATGCCCGGATTCCTTGAGCACCAGGCCGGTGTCCCAGCCGGACTCCCCGTCAGTGGCTTCGAGTTCGACGAGCTCGATCTCGCCCGTCTCGTGGACCAGTTTCGCGTTGGCCATCAGAACCTCCCTGCCCGGTGCGGTGAATTCCAACCACCCTATAGACGTCGGGTTGGGCCGTCCCCCGGGCCACCCTCCCCGAGACCCTGCGACGCAACTGCGACAGTACCCCGCAGGGTATGTCCATCCCATCCCCCGCGGGGTCCTGTCAAGGGCCCCTTGGCCCGGATTCGGGGGGCCCTGACGAGCGGCGGACGGCGGGGGTGTTCGATGGGGGTATGCGCCTTGATCATGTCTCCTACGCAGCCCCGGTCGAGCACCTCGCCGACACGGTTCAGCGCATCGGCTCCGCCGTCGGCGCGAGCTTCACCGACGGCGGGCTGCACCCGCGCTTCGGCACCCGCAACTTCATCCTCCCGTTGGCGGGCGGGACCTACATCGAGGTCGTGTCCGCGCTCGATCACCCCGCGGCCTACAGCGCCCCGTTCGGTCGGGCGGTGCGTGCCCGGGCCGAGGAGGGCGGCGGCTGGATGAGTTGGGTGGTCTCGGTCTCCGACATGCCCACGGTGGAGGCGCGGCTCGGTCGGCAAGCGGTCGAGGGCCACCGCGTGCGCCCCGACGGGTACGACCTGCGCTGGCAGCAGATCGGCGTCCTGGACACCATGGCCGATGCCCAGCTGCCGTTCTTCGTGCACTGGGAGGCCGACGACGACCACCATCCGGCGGCCCACGGCAGCGAGGTCCGGATCGCCCAGTTGGAGATCGCCGGGTCGCCGGCACGGGTCTCGGCATGGCTGGGTGAGCCCAGTCACCACCCCCTCGAGGAGGTCGACGTGGCGTGGCTCGACGAGCAGGACCCGGCCGGTCCGGGCCTGGTCGCCGTCACGCTGCTCACGCCCCGTGGCGTGGTCCGGATCGACTGACCACGCCACGGGCGGCGACCGGTCTGGCGGCTCTGTCTGTCCGGTCGCCACGGTGGCCGCGTTGTCCACAGATCCGCCGGGACGGGTCCTGGTTCTGGCGCCGAGGCGACAGTGTGGGCACGTGCCACGGATCATCAGGTGGGAGCCGCCGCGCACCCCGTTCACCCTCGACCACGTCGCTGCCTGGGGGGTGACCCGCAGCGCGCTGCGGACGGCCGTCGGGGCCGGGGTCGTCGTGCCGCTCACGCGCGGGGTGTACGTCGCCGCGGATGCCGTGCCGGAGGACGCCGCGGGCCGGCACGTGCAGAGCGCGATCGCGCACCAGTTGCGCCGGCCCTCAGCGATCGCCGGTCAGCACACCGCGGCTCTTGCGTGGGGGTTGGACCTCGACGATCCGGCCGGCGCAGCCGCAGCGCCGCTGTCCTTCATCACCCCCACCGGGCGCAACGTCCGGTCGATCCGCGGACCGGAGTTCACGATCGCGGTCCGGGACCTGCCTGCCGAGCACCGCGTGGCGCACCCCAGCGGCCTTCTGGTCACGTCGGTGGCCAGGACCGCCGTCGACGTCGCTGCCACGGTTCCCGTTCCGGAAGCGCTGGTGGTCCTCGACGCGGCCGCTCGCCGATTCCTCGTGGAGGCCGTCGGCCAGCGGCGGGTCCGCGCGCACCACACGCGCCCACAGAGTCTCCGGGATGCGTGCCGGCCGCTGCGCGAGGCCATCCCGGCGGCGGCCACGCTGCGAACCCGAGACCACCTGGATCACGTCGTGGCCCTGGCCGACCCACGCCGCGAGTCCGCGCTTGAGTCCCTGAGCTTCGGGCAGATGATCCTCCACCACCTGCCACTGCCGCAGATGCAGGTGGGGATCCGGACGGAGCTGGGTGAGGTGTATCCGGATTTCCTATGGGCGGATGCCCGGGTGATCGGTGAGGCGGATGGGCTGGTGAAGTACCAGGCACCCGAAGTCCTGCATAGGGAGAAGCTGCGCCAGGAGGCCCTGGAGGCCATCGGGTACGTGGTCGTCCGCTGGACCTACCGGGAGATGCGCCGCAAGCCGGGGGCCGTCATGGCGCGGATCGCCGTGGCCCTGTCGGCCCGCACGTAGTCCTCCAGAGCGGCTGACCGGGCCGATGCCGGTCCGGAACGTGGCAGAAGGGGACTTCGCGCTCGTTGTGGTCGAAAGGGGTCCTCTCGGTCTCGTCGGTGGCGCAATGCGCGCTAGTTCGGGTTGAAAGACCGCTCTCGAGATGCCCGCTATCAACCACAACAGGCGCGTATTCGCTCCGTGCCCGAGCGAACGAGACGCCTATCAACCACAACGGGCGCGTAGTTACG
>JAQBEX010000039.1:0-3400 GCA_032123675.1 Actinomycetes bacterium | reverse complement strand
AGCCCGATCATCGAGCTGCGGGTTCAACACGATGAACAACTCCCGGATCGTCGGCGCCGCCTCCACCGGGCGCAGCAGTTCCCGGATCTGAAACTCGGCCCGGACCCGGCGCTCCCGATCCAGACCAGGGGTGACCTTGCCACTAGCCCACCGGTCTACCGTGGTCAACGACACCCCGAACGTGAACCCCGCCAGCTTGGGACCCAGCAGCTCCTTGACCGCCGCAACCTGATCACTCAGAGCCACGTGGGCGCCCGCGGCGTGACTGGAACGAGTCGTGGTCGACATCGCCATCACCTCCTGAACGCCAGCGTAGCCCAGATGCAGCTAGCGTGCACCCCTCCGTGCCGTCAGTATGCAGCGTATATGCCGAACACACACGCGTGCCAAGGTCAGTGCTGAGTACCGGTCGAAGACGGGATCGTCGCCGCCCTTCGCCACCACGTCCAAGCCCCCGCCGGGTCTCGGGCCGTCGGCCGGTCACTGACGACGGGCAGGCCGCGGGGTGCCCCGATTGGGCTACGAAATGGGCTACAGCCCGGGACGCTCCCACGGGATCGCCCGCCCCACCGCCGTTCCCGCCCCCGCCAGGGGAGTGGACTCCTTATCGCGCCCGGCGTGGGCGCCCTTGCCCCGAACCTGTGACGGAGCCGGTTCAGAAGCCGATCATTTCGGGCTCTTGTGACGGATCTGTGGGTCATTCTCGGCCGGGGAGGGCGGGTTGCTCGGGTCCCAGGGTCAGCAGGGCCAGTGCGATGAGGGCGTCGGGTGATTGGAAGCCGTAGGCCTTGCGGGTGATCAGCCGGACCTTGGTGTTGGTGCTCTCGATGAGCGCGTTGGACAGGTTGTGCTCGATCGAGGCGAGGATCCGGACCCGGTGTCGGGTGATCTTCGCGGCCAGGGCGATGAACGCCGGGATCTGGCAGCGCCGGGCCCAGTTCAGCCACTTGCCCAGGGCCACGACCGCGTCGTCGTAGCCCATTTGGAAGATCAGCCGAAGGCCCTCCTTGAGCAGATAGGCGCGGTGCAGTTTCGGGCTGGTCGCCGCGATCCACGCCAGGCGCTGGGTCTGGTGCTCGGTGAGGTTCTCGGGGTTCTTCCACAGCGCGTAGCGGGCCCCCTTCAGGTTGCCGGGCAGTTCGCTGGCGGGTCGGGGTGGGGCATCGGCGCGGGGCCGGCCACGCGGGCGCCGGGGTTCGGCCCGGGCCAACGCCCGGGCCTCGTTCCACACCTGCCGGCGGACGTCGTCGAGGGCGTCAGTGGCCCAGGACACGATGTGGAACGGGTCAGCGCACTGGACGGCGTTGAGGCACTTGTCGGCCACCACATCAGCGATGAACGCCGCCCCGTCGGCACTGACATGGGTGATCAACGTGCACCGGTCCGGGCCGAGTTCGTCGAAGAACGCGGCCACGGTCGCCTTGTCCCGCCCCGGCGCGGCCCACACCAGGGCACGGCGGTCATGGTCGACCACGACGATCAGATACTTGTGCCCACGCTTGTAGGAGATCTCATCGATCCCGATCCGCCGCAGCCCGTCGAGCCGGTCGCTGGTGGCATCCAGATCGGCGAACACCCGGGCGATGATCGACCCGACCGTGCGCCACGCGACCCGCAGCAACTCCACCACCATCGACTTGGCCGCCTGAGTCGCCAGATACGCCGCGGTCGCGTCGAACGCGTGGGTGTGACCAGCGCCGTGGCGGGCCCACGGCACCGAGGCCACCACCACCCCATGAGCCCGGCAGGACACCCGCGGGGCGTCGGCCTCCAACCAGACCATCCCCGTGCCGAAGTCCAGCCCCCGCCACCGCCGACGGCCCGCACCCGCGTCATACCGTGGGCTCCTGCTGTGGCACAGCCCGCACCGGTCGCGGGCCGCCTTGATCGGGCGCACCGAGACCACCAACTGCTGGTGCTCGGCATCGAACTCGACGTCATCAACGATCGTCTTCTCGACGCCCAACAGATCACGCCATAGCCTTGAGTTCCGCACGCCGCTCTCCGATTGTCGGTTTCTTGGTCTCGACAACCCCGAAATCTACGACTGGAAGCAGCGTGCGCCAGTCAACCCACCCTCAACCGACCCACACATGGGTCAGGAGAGCCACAAATTGGGCTACGGCCGTGGCTCCAATTCCGGAATCGCCCACCCCATTGACGTTCCCGACCCTGCCAGGGAGGTGAACTCCATACCGCGCCCGGCGCCTTGTACGCTCCTGTCGGTCGAGTGGTCCGCTCCGCGACGTCGTTTCTTGCAGTGCCAGGATTGTGGGGATGAGTCGCCTGGCTGATGATGTCCTTCCGCTGATCCGCTCGCGCGCCGAACTGCATCGGTGGCATGCGGCGAACGCGCACGGTGCGCAGATGCACGTGGGGGTGGCCATTCTCCGGGATGCGGCCCTGAGCGAGGATCCGGCGATCGTCCTGGACGTGACCGAGCGGGCGATCGCGTCGGCGCTGAAGGTGATCATGCGGGCCGATGACTCCAGCGGGATCATCGGCGACGCCTGCCGCGACCTGCTGGAACTGCACCCGCAGGTGGCAGCCCGTGCACGGCCACCGTTCCCGCGGCTCGTCGACTGGATGATCGGGTTCCAGTTCGACAACGACTGCGACTTCTTCACCCTGGACCCGGTGGCCTACGCCCCCGCGCTGGGGGACCTGGGCGTGGCCGCCTACCGACAACGGCTCGACGGGCAGCGTGAACGGCTCGGGCCGCGGCCCGCCGAAGACGACCGCCGGTCCTCCCCGCACGCGGGTGACTGGTTCACCGTGGACTGGAACGCCCGCCGGCTGGCGGTCCTCGATCACGACGTCGAGGCGATCATCGCCACACACGCCCGGGACCGTCGGGTGGCCGCCTGGTTGGAGGACACCGCCGAGGCGTTCGAGGAGATCGGCGAGGTGGACCTCGCGATCGACTGGGCCAAGCAGGCCGCTGAGTTCGACGATGGCCACCAGTCGCTGAAGGCCGCCGAGCGCTGGTGCCGGCTGCTGGCCGAGCACCGGCCAGATGAGGTCCTTACCGCCCGGCTGATCGTGTTCCGCCGGTGGCCGTCATCGTCGACCGTAACCTACCTGTACCGCGACGCCGGGGCGGCGTGGCCCGAGTACCGCGCGGACGTTCTCGACCAGCTGGCGGCCACCCGCCCCCGGGACGCGGTGCTGTTCGCTCAGCTCACGCTGAAGGACCTGCCCGTAGCCTGGACCCTGGCCCACGAGCTCGAGCTCACCGACGACGGGGCCTGGAGCGAACTGGCCAAGGCATACGAGAAGCTCGACCCGTTGGCCGTCCTACCGATCCTGTCCAGGCTGGTCGACCACGACCTTGCCAACACCGGAGCCGCGCACTACCGGGCCGCCGCACGCCGGCTGGCCAGGATGCGCCGCATCGCCG
>JAQBEX010000038.1:0-3104 GCA_032123675.1 Actinomycetes bacterium | reverse complement strand
GAGCGGGCAAGACGACCACCATCGAGACGGCTGAGGGCTTCCGGGCTCCCCAGGGCGGCACCGTCCGGGTCCTGGGCCATGACCCGCGCGCCGAGCGACAACTGCTGGCCGCACGTGTGGGGGTCATGCTCCAGTCCGGTGGGGTGTGGCCGTCGCTGCGGGCCGCGGACATGCTCGCCCACGTCTCCCGGCTGTATGCCAACCCATTGCCGGCCGCGGACCTGCTGGACCGGCTCGGGCTGCACCGGGTGGCCCGAACGCCGTACCGCCGGCTCTCGGGTGGTGAGCAGCAGAAGCTCGCTCTCGCGTGCGCCCTGATCGGCCGCCCGGACGTCGCGTTCCTCGACGAGCCCACGACCGGGCTGGACCCGGAGTCGCGGCTGAGCGTGTGGAGCTTCCTCGCGGAACTGCGCGACAGCGGGGTCGGCGTCGTGATGAGCACCCACCTGCTCGACGAGGCGCAGGCCCTCGCCGACCACGTGATCGTGATCGACCAGGGGCGGCTGGCAGCAGCCGGGTCCGTTGCTGAGCTCACTGGGGGGTCCCCAGGCCTGCGCTTCCGAGCACGGCCGGGCCTGCCGATCGATGGTCTCCTGGCCACGCTGCCGCCCGGATTCGGTGCGCGCGAGTCGACGCCCGGGCAGTACCGCGTCGACGGATCGGTGACCCCTGAGGTGGTGGCAGCCGTCACCGCCTGGTGTGCCCAGCAGGGCGCCCTGCCCGAGCAGCTGAGCACCGGGGGCGGTTCGCTGGCCGAGGCCTACTTCGAGATCACCGCACGCGACGGCACGCCGCCCACTCCCCCGCCCGGCGGCACCAGCACCCCAGAAGGGCGGGAGCCCGCATGAGCATGCAGGACGGCTCACCCGCGCTCGACCTGACACCAGCCCCAGGCGCGGCGCCCCCGTTCGCGCGCTGGCGGGCCCAGGCGGGGCTCGAGTGGCGGCTGCTGATGACCAACGGGGAGCAGATCCTGCTCACGGTGATCATCCCCGTGGTGGTGCTCGTGGCCATCACCGGACTCGGCCTGGCCGACATCGACGAGGCGACGCCCGGGGTGATGGCCCTGGCGATCCTGTCCACGGCATTCACCGCGACCGCGATCGCAACCGGCTTCGAACGCCGGTCCGGGGTGCTGAAGTTCCTCGGAGCCACACCCCTGGGACGCTCGGGGCTGCTGGTCGGCAAGATCGCGGCCACGTTCGCGGTGATCGTCGTGCAGATGCTGCTCATCGCGGTCGTGGCACTGCTGCTCGGCTGGCCAGCGAGCATCGCCGAGCCGGTGGTGCTGGTCGCGACGATCGTCCTGGGCACCGTGGCCCTTGGGTCCTGGGGGTTCGCCCTGGCCGGCCTGCTGCGCGCCGAGGCCACCTTGGCGGTGGCCAACGGGATGTTCCTGCTGCTGCTCTTCGCCGGTGGCACGGTCCTGCCCACCGACCGGCTTCCCGGTGCCCTGGCCGGGGTCGTGCAGTTCCTGCCCAGCGCCGCGCTGGGCGATGCCCTGCGCACCCTGATGGCGGCCCCCTCCGGCGGCTCTGGTACCCCGTGGGGCCCAATCCTGATCCTCGCCGTCTGGGCCGCGGCCGGGATCGCCACCTCGGTGCGCACGTTCCGCTGGGAGTAGCAGCCGCCCACCGCGGCGCCCAGGGCGCGAACTACGCTTATCCCCGTGCTCGCCTCCGACAGCCCCGTCCGTACCTCCGCCGTCCCAGCCCCCTCGCCAGTCACTGGCGGTGTTCGGCGGATCTTCATGGCGAATCTGGTCGCCCAGATCGGCATCGTCGTCACCGGCGGACTGGTGCGCGTCACGTCCTCCGGGTTGGGTTGCCCGACCTGGCCCGAGTGCGTCGACGGGTCGATCGTCCCGACGGACAGCCAGACCGAGGCGTTCCACAAGTACATCGAGTTCGGCAACCGGCTGCTGACGTTCGTCCTGGGCATCCTGGCCATCGCCGCGATCGTCGGGGCGCTGCGGATGCGATCGCGCTGGAAGTCCGAGGGCGCCCAGCCGCGGCGGGCCATCCTGCTGCTGGCGATCGTTCCGCTCGTCGGCACCCTGGCTCAAGCCGTCCTCGGGGGCATCACGGTCCTGACCGGGCTGAATCCGTTCAGCGTCGGGTCGCACCTGCTGGTCTCGGTGGCGATCATCGCCGGGTGCGTGGTCCTGGTGCGCCGCGCCGGCGAACCCGGTGATGAGCCACTCGTCCGACTGGTGCGCGGTGAGATCCGCACGCTCTCGCTGGTCCTGGTCGCGACGTGCGCAGCCGTGATCGTCCTGGGCACCATCGTCACGGGAGCTGGCCCGCACTCGGGCGACGCCGAGGTTGACAACCGGATTCCGGTCGACCTGCGGACCGCCGCGTGGTTGCACGCCGACCTGGTGCTGCTGTTCATCGGCCTCATCGTGGCGATGTGGCTGGCGCTGCGGCTGACCGACGGACCGGCCAGGGCACGGTCATGGTCCAACGCGCTGATCGCAATCGCGGTCGTCCAGGGAATCCTGGGCTACACCCAGTGGTTCACCGGCGTGCCCTGGGCCCTGGTGGCCGCCCACATGCTGCTCGCGTGCCTGGTGTGGGTCGCCGTCCTGCAGAACCATCTGAGCCTGCGCTCACGCGGCTGAACCAACTGAAGCCGAAGGTGGCCCCGCGGGGGGACGCCAACCCGCCGCCAGCGCGCCGGCCCTGCGCCGTATGCGGCGGTCGAGCCTAGTTGCTCGGCCCAGCCACGGGATCCGCGTCCACTGACCCCGAGCCAGATGGCCAGGGCGTGCCCTCGGGCCAGTCGGCGGAGGTGGTCCCGCTTGCTGAGGTGCTCGGGCCACTCGGTGTCGGGTCGACTGGTGACCCAGTGGGCTCCCCTGGCGGCGCGGACGGATCCTCCGGGCTCGGGGTGAGGCTGGGTGCCCCCGGCGTCGCGGACGGATCCTCCGGGCTCGGGGTGAGGCTGGGTTCCCCTGGCGTCGCGGACGGATCCGCCGGGCTCGGGGTGAGGCTGGGTTCCCCTGGCGGCGCGGACGGATCCTCCGGGCTCGGGGTGAGGCTGGGTGCCCCTGGCGGCGCGGACGGATCCGCCGGGCTGGGGGTGAGGCTGGGTGCCCCTGG
>JAQBEX010000037.1:0-3388 GCA_032123675.1 Actinomycetes bacterium | reverse complement strand
TGCGCAACACGCTGGTACGCAGCGGGAGCCGACGGCGCCGGCGGGGACCGAGCTGGTAGACGCCGACTCCGTGGGCCACAGCGGCAGTTTCCCCTCGACCATCTCCACATCTCGAACCTGCTCCACATGAGCCCTGATGTGGTCACCCGGACAGTCCCCAGGGCAAAGTGGCTCTTCACAATGCGGGGTGTAGTTGGGGTCTGAATCCGCCGGCTTCGAGCAGGCAGCGGGCTATGTAGTGGGTCAGGTTGCGGAAGCCCAGGGCTGAGCCGCGCAGGTGTTCCAGCCGGCCGTTGATGGCCTCGGTGGGCCCGTTGGACGTGCCGGGCCGGTCGAAGTAGGCCAGCACATCTGCGGCGCGCCGTTTCAGGGTGCGGCCGAGGGTGGCCACCTCCCGCAGCGCTGCGGGCACGCCGCTGCCGATGGAGTCGATGAGCTGCTGCATCAGCCGGCGGCCGCGCTGGCGGTCGGGGTCGCGGTAGGCGGCGATCATCCGCTGGTAGACCGCCCAGGTGACCTCGACCTCGACATGCTCCTCGACCGCGAACAGGGCGTCGAGGCGCTGTTGCTGCCGGTCGGTGAGCAGCCCGGCGCCGGTCAGCAGGGTGCGGCGGCACCGGAACAGCGGGTCGGCGGCGCGGCCCCGGTGGCCGAGGATGCGCTGCTGGACCCGGCGGCGGCAGCGGTCCAGCGCGTCGCCGCCGAGGCGGACCACGTGGAAGGGGTCCATGACCGCGACCGCGTCGGGGATCTCCTCGGCCGCGGCGGTCTTGAACCCGGTGAACCCATCCATGGCCACCACCTCCACGGCGTCGCGCCATTCGGCGGGCCGGCCGGCGAGCCACTGCTTGAACACCTGCTTGGAGCGGCCCTCGACCATGTCCAGCAGCCGCGCCGGGCCGGTGCCGTCGCGGATGCCGGTGAGGTCGATGATCACGGTGACGTACTGCTCGCCGCGCCGGGTGTGCTGCCAGACGTGTTCGTCGACGCCGATGACGGCGACGCCGCCGAAACGTGTCGGATCGTCGATCAGCAGACGGCGCCCCTCCGCCAGGACCGCAGCGTTGGCGGTGTTCCACGCCACCCCCAGCCCTTCGGCGATCCGGGCCACGGTCAGGTGCTGCACCACCAGCGCCGTCAGCGCCCACCGCAGCGCCCGCCGGGACAGCTTCGACCGCGGTTCCGCGGCGGCGGTCGTGTCCTGCCGCCACACGTGCCCGCAGCCGCCGCACCGGTAGCGGCGGACCGTGATCTCCAGTGCGGTGGGCCGCCACCCCAACGGCTCGTGCGCCAGCCGCCGGGTCACCGTGTCGCGGGCAGCGCCCTCGCAGCCGCAGCGGCGGCACCACGGGTCCGGGTCCACCAGCCGGCACGCCAGCACCGCCCGGTCCGGCTCCAGCCGCTGCCCGGTCACCTCCAACCCCAGTTCATCCACACGGCAGAAGGTGGTCAGGTCGGGGCAGGCGAAGGTAGCGTCAAGCATGTCGGGGTCTTCCAGATCGTGAGCGTCAAGCACTCACATCTTCGGGAGGCCCCGACCCCTAACCGACGACCGACGCGCCGACCCCAACTACACCCTCAACTGTGAAGAGCCCCGAATCCTCCGGATGGAAGGGCGCCCCGTCGTAGATCGGTGCTGGTTCCGAGGCCATCGGTTCATCACGATCCGAGCTGCTGCTGTCGCAGTACCGCGCAGCGAACACGGCGTGGCTGAACACTGCGACGCACGTACTCGCAGACCAGCTCGGATGCAGACCCGCCGAGCGCGACGCCCAGCTCGTCGTCGCCGTGGTCGATGCGATCGGCGACCTGGCCAGTGCCGACCCCACGAGCTGGCCGCTGGAACGTCAGCGGCAACTCATCCACCACGAGCGGGTGGTTGGGAGCTTCGGCCGGCAGCAGCGCGCTCACTGCGCAAGCTCGATCCTCAGGACCGTCGTCGAGTCCAAGGCGCCATCGCCTTGCTCGCCCACGATCCGCGACCGCCAAGTGCGCGTGCACTTCAGGGCCGGCCAGGCCTTCGAGTCCGGGTCGGCGACTACCGCATCATCTACACCGTCGAGGACGACGTGCTCCTGGTGGTCGTCGTGCGACTTGGCCACCGACGTGATGTCTACGACCAGTAGCGACGGACCTGTCTGAGTGGCGCTCACGGGACCATCCTCGTCTGCATGGCATCGGCGCCGCAGACTCGTTCGGGGCCTCTGTGATCGAGCCGCGTCCTTCCGCCGCGTGTGGACGCGGTTGCGTCGTGCGGGGTCTGGGCCGGTTGCGAGGTCGCCGCGTGAGGTGACGTCATGTCCGGAACCACGATCCTGCTGCCGTTCCAGCGGTCGGCGATGTCGACCGCCCAGCTGGCGGCGGTTCACCAGGACCGGGTGAAGCGGCTGAACAGGAGTTCCCCAAGCAGGGCACCTGCTGCGAGAGCCGACATGCGGACGGCCGCTTCGAGCAGGACCACGAGCCCTTCAACGGTGTCGCCGCTCGCGAGCAGCAGGGACCCGCGGTATAGCGTCAGACCGGGTAGCAGCGGCAGGATCCCGGGCACTACGAAGATCAGGGCGAGCGTGGTCGCCCGGCGCGCCGCCCAACCCGCGACAATGCCGATGGCGACGGCAGCCGCGCCGATCGCCAGTGTCGGGCTGTCCACGACGGTCGTCGCAGCGGTCAAGGACAAGAGCCCGACAGCTCCGATGCCGAACGAGACCGCGACCTGCCGCCACGGCGATTGGTAGACCACGGCGGCCGAGGCCGCCGCCAACGCCCCAGCCACGACGCGCAGCCAAAGCGGCGTCGGCTGCGCGGCATCCGCGGGGATTATCTGCATCGGGATCGACAGGGCCGCGGCCTTCAAGGCGACCAGCACCCCTCCGACGATGCCCATGACGACGAGCGTTCCGCCCTCGGCGCGGCCCATTGCGGTCAGGGGGAAGCCAACCAGCGCGTCGCGCACCGAGCCCACCAGGGCGACGCCGGGCAGCAACACCACGATGCTGGCCGCCACGACCAGTGAGGGCCGAACCTGCACATCCGCGTGCGTGAGCCAGGCTGCCACTGCCACCGGCACAAGGCCTCCCACCGCGGCCAGGAAGAGGGCGGGTGCTCGCGGACCCGAGAGCCGGTCGACCAGCCAGACGATCGCCGCCCCGGTCAGGGCCGCGACCAGGGCCACGAGCGCCCCGGAACCGAGTACCACGGCCACAGACCCGGCGAGCACCCCGTTGCCTAGGGAAGCGCTGATCTTTGGGGGTGGTCGGGGTGGCGCCCGGTCTTGTGTCGGTGGGCGCGTGATGATGGGGCATGCGTAGCGAGCAGCCCAGTTTCACTGATGTCGAGTACGGCAACCGTCGGAGGGTGTCCCGGCGGGAGAAGTTCCTGGAGACGATGG
>JAQBEX010000036.1:0-28374 GCA_032123675.1 Actinomycetes bacterium | reverse complement strand
GTCACCGTTGGCCAATGCCCGTTGGTCGGCGGTGCGCGCGATGGTGGCGCGCGAGAAGGTGCACCGCGTGATGGACGAGCTCTACGAGTTGGGTGCGCGCGGGATCCTCGTCACCGACATCCACGCCTGTCGGCTCTAGGGCCGGGTCCTGGGCCCAGGACCCGTATCCAGATCATGGACAGCCTGCGCGCCGATCGTGATCGTCGTTGACGCGAGCGCGCTGGCGGTTGCGCTGGCCGGCGATAAACCCGACGGCGGCCGCGCCCGGAGCAGGCTTCGCGACCAGGAGTTGATGGCCTGGAGCTGATCGACCTGGAGGTGACGTCTGTCCTGCGTGACCGCGCCCGGGCCGGCGCTCTCGACGAGCGCAGAGCAGTGCTGGCTGGGCGCGTGGGGACGCTCGCGTGCACCGCTGGGCGTTCGGCGACCGGAGGTCACACCTTCGGCTCAGGTGTGGTTGCGGAGTGGGCCCTTCCCAACGCCACCGCGGCCACGACCAGTGACTTGATGATGTCCTGCCGCTGCGGGACCGTCGATTTCGGACTGTCGCCGAGTTCGGGTTCGAGGGGGGCGTCACCGAAGGCCTGGCGGATTCGCCGTTCCTCGGCTGGGGAGACGGTGAAGAGCGCGGGCTGGCGGACGAACCCGTGAACCACCGACGCCACATCGGCCCGGCCCTTCGGATAGCGAAGCAGGCCACGACGGTCTACCGCGGCATCCGCCCTTCGCTGGGCATTCAGTCCAATGGCATGAAGAAGATTCTCGCGATCGGGATGGGACTCGTGGTCGCCCTGCTCATCCTGGTGTTCGGTGCCGCGTGGTACCTGTCCGGCCTCGTGCTCGACGGGGCTGAGATCAAGGGTGACGATGCCCTGTTCGAGAACGAGATCGTGTCGATCACCGCGGACGCCGACGGTGCCTCGGGTGTCATCACGTACCGCGTCCCGGACACGATCGAGGACCCCGCGGCCGACGCCAACACGGTCTCCCGCGTCGGGATGCTCTTCGAGGCAGGTGGCTACCTCCAGCTCGACCAGGGCGCGACGGTCGAGGGAGACCAGGTCACCCGCCCCTACCAGCTCATCGAGGGCGCGGCGCCGCAGGCCGGCGCGCTGGGGAAGATGGACTGGCCCAGCTATCCGAACGCGGAGGCGTTGGGCCTCACCGCGCGCCAGGTGACCTACGAGTCCCCGCTCGGAGCGATGCCGGCCATCATCGTCGATCCTGCTCCCACGGCACCCGAGTCATCGACGTGGGCTGTGGTCTTCCACGGCCGCAACGGAAGCATCCGGGAGGGGCTGCGGATCACACCGAGGCTCGCCGAGCGGGGGATCACGACGATGCTGGTCAACTACCGCGACGACAAGAAGGAGCCCGGCATCCCCTACGAGGACGGTCTGGGCAACTTCGGGGCCACGGAGTGGCCGGACGCTCAGGCGGCCGTGGACTACGCGATGGAGGCGGGCGCGTCGGACGTGATCCTGGTCGGCTACTCGATGGGCGGGGCCGTCGTGGCCGGCTACATGGAGAACGGGTCGAACACGGCGGCGGTCTCGGGCACGATCCTGCTGTCCCCGGCATTGAGCTTCCACGACGTCACGATCTTCGGGGCCGACCGCCTCGGCCTTCCGACCGGTCCGTTGGCGCCGGTGATCTGGCTCGGGGAACGGGTCGTCGAGATGCGCTCAGCGATCGACTACTCGCAGTCCGAGTACCTCGACAACGCCGCGTCCTGGCCGGTGCCGGCACTGGTGACCGCGGTCACGGAGGACGATCTCGTGCCGCCCGATTCGATCGAGGAGTTCGCGCAGAACGTGCCCGACGGCACATTCATGCTCTTCGACGGCGCCTTCCACACCGGCGAATGGAACAAGGACACGACGGCATTCGACGACCTGGTCAACACATGGCTGGACGACCACGTTGGGGCCAGCCAGTCCTGAGCCAGCGAGCCCGCCCCATGGGCTCGTGGCGTGTTCGATGCCCCCAGCATGTCGAGGCGGACCCGGGACATCGACGCCGATGCTCGACCTGACTGGTGGGAAGTTCAGCCATCTGGCCCAATGGCGTGGGTGAACCCGCACCTCTGCCCAGGTCTCTCGCGGGGTACCGTCGGGCTGTGGACAGGCTGAGCGCCCCTGAGGCCGTCGAGGCCATCGCTGATGATGGTTCATTCCAACGATGGGATGGGCGATTCGCTGCCTTTGAGCCCATCGCGGATGACTATGCGCAGGATCTGCAGGCTGCGGAACGAGCATCAGGCCTGCCTGAGGCCGTCCTGGCCGGACAGGCCCGTGTCGGCGGGATCCCTGTTGCCCTGATTGCGTGGGAGTTCGGCTTCCTGGGCGGCTCGGTGGGCGTGGCCACGGCCTCGCAGGTGGTCGCCGCGATCCGCCAGGCAACGGGGGATGGCCTTCCGCTGATCGTCGTGCCCCGCTCGGGTGGCACGCGGATGCAGGAGGGCGCCCCCGCCTTCATCCAGATGGTCGCGATTGCGGCGGCTCTCAGTGATCATCGGGCGGCTGGGTTGCCGTACGTGGTGCACCTGTGCGGCCCGACCGCAGGCGGAGTGCTCGCGACGCTGGGCTCCGCGGGGGACATCACATCGGCCGAGCCGGGGGCGATGGTCGGCTTCCTCGGCCCCCGTGCATTCACCGCCATCACTGGCCAGGCGTTCCCGGACGGGATCCAGACAGGCGAGAACCTGGTCTCGAGGGGCATCATCGACGCGGTCGTCCCGTGGGCCCAGCTCGGCTCGTGGCTGGCCACCGTTCTCGGGCTGTGGGTGGATCGTCGCCGCCCGGCCGCTGACTCCACCGGAGTTCCGCCTCGGACGCGGATCGACCTGCCCGGAGCCCCGGAATCTCCGGCGGAGCTCTGGGCCTACGTCCAGCGCTCCCGGCTTCCCGACCGGGTCGACTCCGAGGAGTTCCTGGCTGAGCACGTCACCGGCATGGTCCGCCTGCCGGGGACCGGCGCGGGTGAGATCGCCCAGGGAGCCGTCATCGGCCTGGGCCGACTCGACGGGATGCCGGTCGTGATCGCGGCCACCACCGACCGGCGATCCGGCGAGCCGCTGACCGTCGGCGGCCTGCGGACCATCCGGCGGGGCATCGCGCTTGCGCAACGCTGGGGCCTGCCGATGGTCACGGTCGTCGACACCCTCGGCGCCCAGTTGTCCGTCGAAGGAGAGCAGTCGGGGATCGCCGGGGAGATCTCGCGGGTGATGCTCGACCTGGTCTCCGCATCGACCCCCACCGCCTCGCTGCTGCTGGGGGCCGGCACCGGTGGGGCGGCATTGGCGCTGCTCGCGACGGATCGCATCGTTGCGGGCTCGCACACCTGGGTTGCGCCCCTTGCCCCGGAGGGCGCCGCGGCGATCCGGCACTCCGGGACCCACGATCCCGCGCAGATCGCCTGGGATCAGCGGATCGGGGCGCATGCCCTGGCCGAACTGGGATTCCTCGATCACGTGGTCCGCGAGTCCGGCCCCGACTGGGTCGCCGAGGCTGCCCGAACGGTGGTCGACTCCCTGGCCGAGGTGCTCGATGGGCAGGATCCGAGCCGCAGGTTCGAGAGGTATGACGCATGGGCGACCTGAGCGGTGCCGGGAGCTTCACGTCCGACGACGGATCAGTCCCGACCGACGTTGCCGAGGTGCTCGCGCGTCGGGCCTCGGGCGCGGCCGGGATCCGCGACGTCGTGACCTGCCTCATGCCCCATCGCGTGCTCGTGCCGCTGCTCGAGGTGGCCGGGGACCAACTGGAGGGGGACGACTCCGACCCCTGCGCAGGCTCGGATCGTGCTGTCGCGGCCGTATCGGTGCGCCAGCCCGACGGCACCGCCCTCGGGCTCGCCTTCACCGGAACGGCCCCGCTGGAGGCTTGGGACCCGTCCGCGCGACCCATGCCGGTCGAGGCACCGCGGGCGGCCGGAGCCGTCCTGGCGGACGGGGGCCGGGCGCTGCTGGTCGATGCGGGATCAGCGCACTCCTGTCGGATCGAGGGCGAGGCCCTTGCCCGGCTGGCGTCGGGTGCCCCGTGGCCGGAACCATGGGCGGACCCAGTCGTCCGGGGCGCGGTCGTCGATGAACTCGGTCCGGTGCTGGCCAGCGGCGAGGTCAAGGTTCGTCTCTGCGGGCCGGACTCGATCGGCCCCGACGCACCCGTGGAGATGGAGGGCGACGCACCTGGCCTGGTCCTCGAGCTGAGGTTCCCGCCCGGGCTCGCGCCCGACACCGCGGAACAGCGCAGCACCGTCATCGCGCGGCGGATGGCGCAGTCGGCAGCACTGCAGGAGGTCTTCGACGGGGTGCTGGCGGTACGGGTCGCGCAGTGAGTGCCTGAGTGGATGGCCGGGACAGTGGCCCGGTTGACCCAGAGTGAACCTTCGGGTTGGCCCCGGCCGCGTGCTGTCAGCTGACCGGGCCGGTCAGGCTCTCGCCGGGACCTTGGCCGGGCGCATCGGGGTAGGCCGAGGCCTCTCGGAAGGCCAGCTGGAGCGAGCGCAGCGCGTCTCGGAGCGGAGCAGCGTGGAAGGTGCCGAGATCGGGGGCCGACGTGACCACGAGCCCAGCCAGGGCGGTGATGAGCTTGCGGGCCTCGTCGAGATCGGTGGCCGCGTCCCCCTCTTCCCCGAGCCCGCACTTGACCGCGGCTGCGCTCATCAGGTGCAGGGCAACGGTGGTGATCACCTCGACGGCGGGCACCTCGCCGATGTCGCGCAGCGCCTGGTCGATCTGGTCGGGATTCGTGGGTTGGTCGCTCATCCTGTTACCCTGTCATGGACGACCGATCTGCCCAAAGTCGATGCATATGTCGACCGGGTGGATGGCGGAGAAGTGGAGTCTCGAACTCCCACCCGGACAGCCCCAGGGCAGTCGGGTAGTTGTCCGGGCGGCCCAGCCGTTCGGTCCGGTGCTTGCACCGGTGTTCGAGGCCTGCTCATCTGCTCGTGAGCGGGCCTTCTCGTATTCGGGGGGTCCGGCCCAGTCACCGTGACTGGGCGGCGGTTGCGCACACGCCACGCGACCCAAGGAGGCGCCATCAGCGTCGAGCCCCGGATCAACGATCGGATCCGCGTTCCTGAAGTACGACTCGTCGGCCCCAACGGCGAACAGGTCGGCATCGTCCGTATCGAGGATGCCCTGCGACTGGCTGTCGAGGCTGACCTCGACCTGGTCGAGGTGGCACCGAACGGCAAGCCGCCGGTCTGCAAGCTCATGGACTACGGGAAGTTCAAGTACGAGTCGGCCGTGAAGGCCCGTGAGGACCGCAAGAAGCAGGTCAACACGGTCATCAAGGAGATGAAGCTCCGCCCGAAGATCGATCCGCATGACTACGAGACCAAGAAGGGTCACGTCGTTCGGTTCCTCAAGCAGGGTGACAAGGTCAAGATCACGATCATGTTCCGCGGCCGCGAGCAGTCCCGGCCCGAGCTCGGATACCGCCTGCTCAAGCAGCTGGCGGAGGACATCGTCGAGTACGGGATCGTCGAGAGCTCGCCGAAGCAGGACGGCCGGAACATGATCATGGTGGTCGCCCCGACCAAGAAGAAGGCGGATGCGCGCGCCGAGCGCGAGGCAGCCCGCCAGGCCCCGGCGGAGAACGCCACCACGGCTGCGGACGCGTCCGGAGCCTGACCACGAACCTCGTGATGGGTGACCATCACGGACCAGCCCGCAGCGGTGCGACCCGCGCGCGGTGAACCTAGGAGAAGCAACGATGCCGAAGATGAAGACGCACAGCGGCACCAAGAAGCGGGTCAAGAAGACCGGCTCGGGCAAGCTCATGCACGAGCAGGTCAACAAGCGCCACCGCCTTGAGGTCAAGACCAGCAAGCGCTCGCGCAAGCTGCGCCAGGACTCCGCGGTTTCCGCCGCCGATACCCCCAACGTCAAGCGCCTGCTCGGCTTGCGCTGACTTCCCCGAACTCGAACGAAGGAGTGACACGTGGCACGCGTGAAGAGGGCAGTCAACGCCCATAAGAAGCGTCGCGAGACCTTGGAGAAGGCCTCCGGCTACCGCGGTCAGCGCTCACGGCTCTACCGCAAGGCCAAGGAGCAGCTCACCCACTCGGGTGTGTACGCCTACGACCACCGCAAGGATCGCAAGGGTGACTTCCGTCGCCTCTGGATTCAGCGGATCAATGCCGCGTCCCGCGCGAACGGCATGACCTACAACCGGTTCATCCAGGGCCTGAAGGCCGCTGGAATCGAGGTCGACCGCCGCATGCTGGCTGAGCTGGCTGTCAATGACGAGGCTGCGTTCGCCTCGCTCGTCGAGACGGCGCGTGCTGCGCTGCCGGCCTCGAACTCGGCTGCCTGAGCAGAGCACCGCACCACCGAGCGTCCGTCCCTCGGCCGGCTCAGATCAGGGCCCCGTCCTCCCCCAGGGGAGCGGCGGGGCCCTGATGCACGCCCGGGCTGCCCCGCACCCCCCGCACCCCGCACCCCCCGCGACCCGCACCCCCCGCACCCCGCGGATGTCGCCGGATCCCTCCCGGCCGACCTCATCACCCGTGCAGGTTGGCGAGCCACTTGGGTACTCAACCTGCACGGTCTTCGGCCGGACCACGCCTCGCTGGCAGACTGGCGCCCGTGGACCTCCTGACCGCACGTTCGGCCCGGGTGAAGGATGCTCGGGCCCTGACTGTGGGCAAGCACCGCCGCGAGCGCGGGGAGTTCCTCGCCGAGGGCCCGCAGGCGGTGCGTGAGGCCGTTGCCGCGGGGGCCGCGATCGACCTGTTCGTCGAGCAGGGAACCTCCGATCGGTTCTACGCCGAAATGGATGCTGCTGGCTCACGAGGGCTGCCGGTGCACCTCGTCGACCGGGGCGCACTCGCCAGCCTGGTGACCGCACAGACCCCGCAGGGTGTGGTCGCGCGCTGCCGGTGGAACCCACCGCGGCTGGCTGAGGTGCTCGGCAGGCCCGGCCCGGGGCAGGTGGCCCTCGCCCACGAGATGTCCGACCCCGGGAATGCGGGCGCCTTGATCCGCGTGGCCGATGCTGCAGGCGCGGTCGGCGTGGGGCTGTCGAGCCGCTCGGTCGATCCCACGAACCCGAAGTGCGTGCGCGCCACTGCGGGCTCGATCTTCCACCTGCCGGTCGTCGCCGCCGGGGACACCCTCGGAGCCCTCGACGACCTCAGAGGGGCCGGCTACCTGACGTTGGCTGCTGATGTGGCCCCGAATGCGGTCGACCTGTTCGCCGCCGAGCGTGCCGGGCTGCTCGCAGGCCGAGTGGCATGGGTCTTCGGCAATGAGGCCCGCGGCCTTCCCACCGAGGTCCTCGCTGCCGTCGATCACGTCGTGCGCATTCCCATCCTCGGGCTGGCTGAGAGCCTGAACCTGGCGACGGCCGCAGCCGTCTGCCTCTACGCTGTGGCGCGCTCCGGCTGGCACCCTCGCAGCGATCAGTCGGCCCGCAGGGAGTGACCGGCGCCTCAGCCGGCCCCTTTGGTCGCACCAGTTGAGCCTCCGCGGTGACGCGGGCCGAAACGGCGCAATTGCCCGAGTATCGGCTTGAAACCGGACCAGGCCGCCTAGGATCCGGCAATGGACTCATCGAGCCCGCCGATGGGGCGGGAACTCGGCGCCACCGTCGCGCTCGAACCAGCTCGGTACACGCTCGCCGACGGGTTGACGGCCGCCAACGGCGTGTCCGGATTTCTCGGCATATCGATCCTCACTGGTGCATGGGGTATTGACCAGGGCGTGGGCCTGAGCCAGGCGGAACTCCTCGGCGCCCTGTTCTTCTACGCCTTGGGCATGCTGTTCGACCTCGCCGATGGCCCCGTGGCGCGCAGATTCGGGTCCAGTGGCTATGGGACGTGGCTGGATGCGATCTGCGACACGATCACCTTCGGGATGCTCCCGGCGATGCTCCTCGTCGTGGCGCTGCAGGAGCTGCAGTTCTGGGCCCTGCCCGCCCTGACCGTGGCCGCGGGGTACGTCGCGGCAACGATCGTCCGCCTGGCGCGCCAGTCCTGGCTTGAGCAGGCCCATGACGCAGCATCTGCCGGGGGGGCCAACACCGGCAAGCCCGACTTCACGGGGATGCCCTCGCCTGTCGGCGGCAACTGCGTTCTGGCCGTTGTCGTGCTCGGGGCGCCACCGGTGCCCTCCCTGTTGATCGTGGCCCTGGTGGCGCTCCTGCTCGTGGCGCGCTACCCGTATCCGCACAACAAGACGGTGGTGGGAGGGGTGTTCGTCGGTGCGCTCCTCGGCCTGAGCTTCGTCGCGATCCTCGGCCTGATCCCGCTGGCCGTGCCCTGCATTCTCACGCTGGTCGTGCTGCTGCCGATCGCGCTGTTCCGTGCCGCCAGGAGTGTTCGCCGTGCCTGAAATCACCTTCCCTAGCGTCCGCCGGGCCGTCTCACCTCAGGCGGTGCTGGTCGTCGCCGCGCTGGGGGTCTTCATGGCCTTCCTGGACGGCACGATCGTGTCAATCGCCTTCCCGGACATGCTCGCGTCGTTCCCGGACTCCTCGTTGAGCAGCCTGTCGTGGGTCTTCAACGTCTACAACATCGCCCTGGCGGCACTGCTCATCCCGGCGGGTCGCCTCGCAGACATTGCGGGGAGGCGGCGACTCTTCATGGTGGGTGTCGTCGTCTTCACCGTCGCGTCGGTGCTCTGTGCGCTCGCGCCATCGGTCGACTTCCTGATCGCCGCGCGAGGCCTGCAGGGGGTCGGCGCCGCCCTGCTTGTGCCAACGTCGTTGGGCCTCATCCTGCACGCGTTTCCCGAGGACCAACGGACTCAGGGAATCGCTCTGTGGAGCGCGACCGGCGCTCTGGCTGCCGGGATCGGCCCGTCAATCGGCGGGTTCCTGGTCAGCGCGGCGAGCTGGCGGCTCGTGTTCCTCATCAACCTCCCGATCGGCCTCGCGGTGTGGTGGTTGGCTCGTCGACACCTGGTTGAGAGTCGAGCCCCGGGACGCCGTGCTATGCCCGACCTGCTGGGTGCCCTGCTGCTGGCGACCGCCATGGGGTTGCTCACGCTGGCCATCGTGCAGGGACCCACCTGGGGGTGGACCTCTGCCGCGACGGCGGTGGCACTCGCTGGAGCGGTGGCGGCTGCCGTCGGTGTCGCGCGGCGTAGCCGCCGGCATCCCTCGCCGATCCTGGACGCAGATTTGTTGAGGTCGCGCAGCGTTGCTGCTGCCAACCTGCTCACGATCGTGGGCAGTGCGGGGTTCTTCGCACTCGGGCTGGCAAACATCCTGTACCTGATGGAGGTGTGGGGCTACTCCGCGTTCGTCGCGGGACTCGCCGGGACCCCTGCCCCGTTCGTCGCTGCGCTCACCGCGGCCCTCATGGGCAGGGTGGCGGCGAATCGGGATCCCCGGCCCTTCATTGCCGTTGGCGCTGTGATCTGGGCTGTCGGCCCGCTGATGCTCGCGGCCCGGTTCTCCACCGAGCCCAACTACCTGACTGGCTACCTGCCGGCCGCGGTCGTGTTGGCCATCGGCATCGGTGTCACGTTCCCGCTTGTCGGGGCAATCGCCGTCGCCGGTGCATCCGGCGGGCGATACGCCGGGGCTGCCGCGTTCAACAGCTCGGTTCGACAAGTCGGTGCAGCCCTCGGGGTCGCGGTACTGGTTGCCCTGGTCGGAACACCAACTGCACCAGAGGTGCAGGGGGCCTTCGACCGCGCCTGGTGGTTCGCCACCCTTTGCTTCGCGATGGTGGCGCTGGGTGCACTCGCGATCGGCCGAGTCGATCCGGTGGCGCCGGTCGAGGACTTCGCGGAGGGGCTGGACGAGGCGCGACACCCGGTCATGAGACCCACGCCTGATCGGCAGGTCCGGGCCCATCCGCATCAAGTGCCCGTCGCTGCGCACGTGGCCGCCCCTCCCAGCAGTGTGGCCGATGTCCTCGCTGAGGTACCCATGTTTGCCTCGTTGCCCGCCGATTCCCGTCAGGCCATGGCCGGGCGAACGCAGATGGTCGCGGTTCCGGCCGGCGAGTGGCTCTACCGGCAGGGCGACGTTGCCGACGCGCTCTATGTGGTGCGCAGCGGGCGGGTGGAGGTCGTCGAGGAGTCTCCGGGCCGGGAGCCAGTGGTCCTGCGAGAGCTGGGTTCCGGGACGGCCCTTGGCGAGCTGGCCCTCATCGCAGACTCGGTGAGGACGGCGTCGGTGCGGGCGCGGCGAGACGCACGCCTTCTCCGCGTCGGCCGAGATGACTTCGAGGCGATCCTTGCTGGCTCGTCCGAGGCATCCCGCGCGTTGCTGGGCACGGTTGGCCAATGGTTGGTCACCGGGCACACCGGATCAGCGACGGGATCGGGCGTTCCGATGGCGATCGCGGTGATCGCTCTGGACGGATCGGCAGCCGAGGCTGGGATCGACCGCGAGTTGGCTGATCGCCTCGGTGACCTGGTGGGTGTGTCTTTCGTGACCGAGGACATCGTCCCTGCGGGGGATCGCCCGGGGCTGGCCCTTTCTGACCTTCTGGACCGCGCCGAGGCTCAGGGCCAGCGCGTGCTTCTGTCTGGCGGGTGTGCAGGGGACGGGGAGTGGACGTTGAGTTGTCTGCGGCAGGCCGATCGGGTCCTGCTGGTGGTCGATGAGGCCCCGGACGCTGAGCTTCTCACCCGCTTGGCCCTCCCACCTGGCATGGATGTGGTGCTCCTCGGCCCGCCGGGTGCGGTTGCCGAGCACGCCCTCGACATGCTGGCGCCCCGCGCGACCTACCGGGTGCGTCCCGGGGTGCCGCGGCCCGGCGATGTTGCGGTGATGGCCCGCCGACTGGCCGGACGGTCCGTCGGGCTGGTGCTCTCGGGAGGTGGTGCGCGATCCTTCACCCAGATCGGGGTGCTCGAGGAACTGCGAGACGCGGGCGTCGTCATCGATCGCATCGGCGGCACGAGCATGGGCGCGTTCATCGGCGCTCTGGTGGCCCAGGGGCTCACCCCGGAGGAGGTCGACGCGCGCTGCTTCGAGGAGTGGGTGAGGCGCAATCCTGTCGGGGACTACCGGATCCCACGCACCTCACTGATCCGCGGCAAGCGGGCCCGAGCGATGTTGGAGCGCAACCTCCCCGGGTCGATCGAGGACCTGCCGCGCTCCTTCTTCGCCACCAGCGTCGATTTGATCACGGCGCGACCGATCCATCTGCGCCGCGGTCCGCTGGCGCTTGCCGTCGGCTCGAGCATGGCCCTTCCGATCTTCATGGAGCCGGTCGTCCACGACGGGATGCTCCTGCTCGACGGCGGGCTGATGGACAACCTCCCCACGGAGGCGATGGCAGCAGATCGCGAAGGGCCGGTGATCGCCGTCGATGTCAGTGAGCCGTCGGTCCGATCCCTCGAGCCGGGTGTGCAACCTGAGGTGCCCGGGCTCACCGAAACCATGTACAAGGTGATGCTGCTTAGCGAGGCCGACGACGCCCGTCGCCGCTCCTTCGCCGATCTGCACGTCCGCCCCGACTTCGACGGCGTGGGGGTGTTGGAGTTCCACATGCTCGACGAGATGAAGGAGGCCGGGCGGCTGGCGGCGCGTCGAGCACTGGAGAGCGCACCGGAGTCGATCTTCACCTGACCGGTTGCGTGGGCTACCCATGCGGTGCGACCGGACCTCATCGAAGCGCGACTAGAATCTGGACCCTCCGCCACGACCATCGACGACTGCACACCGGAAGGCCCCATGTCCGCGCCGAACAAGACCTATGACCCGGTCGAGGTCAGTGCCCTGTCCGAGGAGTCGGTGAGCGCCGCGCGTGACGCCGCCCTCGCTGCCATCGCGGCCACCCCCGACCTGGACGCGTTGAAGGCGGTCCGCCTCGAGCATGCGGGGGACCGGTCCCCGCTGGCCCTGGCCAACCGGGAGATCGGCGCACTGCCGCCGGCCGCCAAGGCCGAGGCCGGCAAGCGGGTCGGCATGGCGCGCGCCGTCGTCAAGAAGGCCCTTGAGGAGCGCGAGGTGGTCCTGGCCGCCGAGCGGGACGAACGGGTCCTCGTCGAGGAAGCGGTGGACGTCACCCTTCCCACCGATCGCCGCCCGCGCGGCGCCCGGCACCCGCTGACCACCGTGATGGAGCGGATCGAGGACGTGTTCGTGGCCATGGGCTACGAGGTCGCGGAGGGCCCCGAGGTCGAGGCTGAATGGTTCAACTTCGACGCCCTGAACATCGCCCCGGACCATCCGGCCCGGTCGATGCAGGACACCTTCTTCGTCGGATCCCCTGAGGGTGGTGTGGTCCTGCGCACGCACACCTCACCGGTGCAGGTCCGCTCCATGCTCGACCGCGAGCTGCCGATCTACGTCATCTGCCCGGGCCGGGTGTACCGCACCGACGAGCTGGACGCGACGCACACGCCCGTCTTCCACCAGGTCGAGGGGCTCGTGGTCGACGAGGGCATCACGATGGCCGACCTCAAGGGCACGCTGGACCACTTCGCGTCCGCGATGTTCGGCGCCGGCCTGGTCACCCGGCTGCGACCCAGTTACTTCCCGTTCACCGAACCCAGCGCCGAGGTCGACCTGCAGTGCTTCGTGTGTCGTGGCGCGTCGGTGGGCGACCCGGCCAACCCATGCCGGACCTGCTCGTCGGAGGGCTGGATCGAGTGGGGTGGCTGCGGCATGGTCAACCCGCGCGTCCTGACCTCCTGTGGGATCGATGCCGACCGCTACACCGGCTTCGCGTTCGGGATGGGCATCGAGCGGACGCTGATGTTCCGGCACGGCGTCACCGACATGCGCGACATGGTCGAGGGTGATGTCCGCTTCACCGCTGGTTTCGGATCGGAGGTCTGAGGCCATGCGCGCACCCATGAGCTGGATCCGTCAGTACGTCGACGTGCCCGCTGACCAGAGTGGTCGCGACGTGGCCGATCGCCTGATCGCAGCCGGGCTCGAGGTGGAGACCGTCGACGTCCAGGGCGCCGACGTCACCGGCCCCCTGGTCGTCGGCCGGGTGCTGTCCATCGAGGAGCTCACTGAGTTCAAGAAGCCCATCAGGTTCGCCCGGGTGGAGGTCGGTGCCGGGAACGGCGAGGAGCTCGACGGGGTCGTGACCGCCGAGCGCGGGATCATCTGCGGCGCGCGCAACTTCGCCGAGGGTGATCTCGTCATCGTCGCCCTGCCCGGGGCAGTGCTTCCCGGTGGCTTCGAGATCGCGTCGCGATCCACCTACGGTCGCGTCTCGGACGGGATGATCGCCTCGGAGCGTGAGCTCGCCCTCGGGGACGACCACAACGGGATCATCGTGCTGCCGCCGGGCTCGGCCGCCGCCGGCGAGTCCGGCTACGACGTGCTCGGGCTGGGCGACGAGGTGCTCGACATCGCCGTCACCCCCGACCGCGGCTATGCACTGAGCATCCGCGGGATCGCCCGCGAGGTGGCCACGGCCTACGGCCTGCCGTTCGCCGATCCTGCCCTGGTCGACCCCGAGTCGCTGCTGCCGGCCCCAGCCGCGCAGTCACCGCACGGCTGCTCGATCAGCGATCCGAGCACCGCCGATCGGTTCGTGCTGCGATCCATCGCCGGCCTGGACCCGCAGGTGCCGAGCCCGCAGTGGATGCGTCGCTCGCTGGTGGCATGTGGGATGCGCCCAGTGTCGCTGGCCGTGGACGTCACCAACTACGTGATGCTCGAGCTCGGCCAGCCGTTGCACGCGTTCGACCGGGCGAAGCTCTCCGGATCGCTGACGGTGCGCCGCGCCACCGGGGGCGAGCGGTTCGAGACCCTCGACCACGTGTCGCGAACCCTGGATGCCGCCGACATGGTCATCGCCGACGAGCGTGGCCCGCTGGCCCTGGCCGGCACCATGGGTGGCCTGGAGTCGGAGATCGACGACGAGTCCCACTCCGTCGCCATCGAGGCTGTGCACTTCTCGGCCCACGAGGTCGCCCGCATGTCGCGCCGCCACAAGCTCTCGAGCGAAGCCTCGCGCCGGTTCGAGCGCGGTGTGGACCCGGAGCTGCCGGCCATAGCCTCCGCGCGAGCCGCCAGCCTGCTGATCGAGCTCGGCGGCGCTACCTACGTCGGCACCTCGCGGGTCGACGAGGTCGCCGCGACCGAGCCGGTGACCATCGCGGCGGACCTTCCGCAGCGCGTCTCCGGGATGCCCATCTCCGTCGACCGAACGATCACGCGGCTCGAGTCGATCGGCGCGACGCTGACCGCTGAGGGGCCGGCCCTGATCGTGACGCCGCCGACCTGGCGGCCCGACCTGACGGACCCGGCGGACCTGGTCGAGGAGGTGGTGCGCCTGGAGGGGTACCAGAACCTCCCCTCGACACTCCCGCTGGTGCCCGCCGGGTACGGGCTCACGAGCGAACAGCGGCTGCGCCGTCGCGTCGGCCGGACTCTTGCCGGTTGCGGCCTCGTCGAGGTGCTGAGCTATCCGTTCGTGGGCCGCGGTGAGATTGACGCACTCGGCATCGAGGGTGATGACGTGCGTGCCGAGCTTGTCGAGCTGGCCAACCCGATGTCCGACGAGGCGCCGCTCCTGCGCACCACGTTGCTGCCGGGGCTTGTCATCGCAGCCCGCCGGAACCTCGGCCGAGGCGCCGCTGACCTGGGTCTGTTCGAGGTCGGGCTGGTGTTCCGGGGCGTCGGCACGGGCACGTCCGACGCGCCGCCGCGGCCCTCCGTGGCCGGTCGGCCGAGCGTGGCGGAGGTGGCCGGACTCGAGGCGCTGCTGCCCGACCAGCCGCGGCAGGCGGCCGGGATCCTGGCCGGGGACCGTGACCGGGCCGGCTGGTGGGCACCCGGGCGTGCTGCGGATTGGTCCGATGCCATCGGGGTCGTGCGCGACCTGGCCGAGGAGCTGGGCGTGCAGGTCGAGGTCGGATCCGGCTCGAGCGCCCCGTGGCACCCGGGCCGGTGCGCGAGCATCGTGGTTGGCTCGCAGGTGATCGGGCACGCCGGCGAGCTGCATCCGCGCGTCGTCGGTGACCTCGGTCTCCCTGCTCGGACCGTCGCGTTCGAGATCAACCTCGATGCGCTGCTCGCTGCGGCCCCGGAGGCTGTCCAGGCGCCGGGCTTCTCCACCATGCCGGTGGCCAAGGAGGACCTCGCCGTGGTCGTCGAGGCCGGTGTCCCCGCTGACGAGGTGCGTCGCGCCCTGATCGCCGGCGGTGGCGAGCTGCTCGAGAGCGTGCGACTCTTCGACATCTACTCAGGCGAGCAGGTCGGAGCAGGTCGCACGTCGCTGGCCTTCGCCCTGCGGATGCGCGCCCCCGATCGGACCCTGTCCGCCGCCGAGGTGGGCCAGGTGCGCCAGGACGCACTCGCCGCAGCCGAACAGCAGTGTGGCGCGGTGCTTCGTGCCCAGTGACCTGCGGGCCCAGTGACCCGCGGCGCGCTCGATGCTGCTCGGCCCGCCGATCAGGCGGTGACCTCCGCCTCCCGCTCGGTGGCCTTCGCAACCGACCGGCGGGCTGGGCGCAGGAACAGCCACGTGGTGATCCCCACGTAGCTGGCCCACACCGCCACCTCGAGCACTGTCATCACGGGTCGGAAGCCGAGGACCCCGCGCAGCACCGACCCGTACCACGAGTCGGCCGGGATCGTCGCCGAGACGTCGAAGGCCACGGTGTCCTCGCCCGGGAGCACGCCGACCTCCTGAAGCTCATGGACGCCGTAGGTGAGCACGCCCGCCGCCACGAGGATGAGCAGCAGGCCGGTGTACCGGAAGAAGGTCGACAGGTTGATCCGGACCGCGCCGCGGTAGAGCAGCCATCCGATTGCGGCCGACGTCGCCAACCCCAGGGCCAGTCCGGCGATCGCCCGGAACCCGCCCTCGGTGCTGTTGGTCAGGGAGAAGAAGAACACTGCGGTCTCGAGCCCCTCGCGAGCCACCGAGACGAACGCCATCGTCGCAACCGCACCGACGCCCATCGCGAAGGCCTGGTCGAGGCTGCCCCGCAGGTCGTTGGCGATGGTCCGGCTGGCTGACTTCATCCAGAAGACCATCCACGTCACCATGGCGACCGCCACGAAGGACATGATCCCGGCGAAGAGCTCCTCGGCGGTGTCGGACAGCACCGAGCTGGTCAGGTTGAGGATCAGCGCCACGCCGACACTCATGGCCACAGCGATGGCTACGCCGGCCCACACCCACGGTAGAGCGGATCGGCGGTCGGTCCGCACCAGGTAGGCCACGAGGATGCTGATGATCAGCGCGGCCTCCAAGCCCTCTCGCAGACCGATCAAGTAGGTGGCAAGCACGTCGTGCGCTCCTTGGGTTGGGGGAATCCGAAGTGGTTTCGGGTCGCGCTGGTGCACGACTGGGGATGAGGCAAGGAAACCCTAACTAAGCCGCACCTAAGCTTGTCAAATCCGTGCCCGGGGCTGCGGAGGGCGCGGCCGGCCCCGGCGCGTGCCACGATGTGCCGAGGGTTCCCGGCAGATGGAGGTTCGACGTGATCGACCGGCCCATTGCCCTGGTGACAGGGGCATCCCGCGGGATCGGCCGAGCCATCGCCGAAGACCTGATCGCCCGTGGCTGGCGGGTTGCTGCCCTCGCTCGCGACGCTGACGCGCTGGCCGCGCTGGCTGCGGCCTCGCCCGAGAGCGTCCTGCCGCTGGTCGCCGACGTGACCGACAGCACGGCGATGGCGCAGGCGATGGCGGCCATGACCACCATCTGGCGCACCCCTGACCTCGTGGTGGCCAACGCGGGTGCGCTGACGGCGGTCGGCCCCACGTGGGAGGCCGACCCCGACCAGTGGTGGCACGACATGGAGGTCAATGTCCGCGGGGTGTTCACGACCCTTCGTGGTGTCGTGCCGAACATGGTCCAGCGAGGCAGCGGTCGAGTGATCATCGTGTCGTCGGGGATGGGCCGGTTCCCTTCGCCGTGGACCTCGGCCTACGGCGCGAGCAAGGCGGCGGCCACGCACCTCGCCTCCTCCGTGTCCGCCGAGTTGGCTGGCACCGGGGTCTGCGCGTTTGCGATCAGCCCTGGGATGGTCCGCACCGAGATGACGCAGTGGCCGGAGGCGCTCGTGGCGCGACGGCCGGACCTCGCGACGCTGCCGGATTCGGCCTTCATGCCCGTGTCTGAGGCCACCCGACTCGTGGCCGAGCTGGCCAGCGGTCGGTTCGACGCGCTCAGCGGCAGGTTCATCCACGTCCGAGACGATCGGGAAGCGCTGCTCGCCGCGGCCGGGTCCACTGGCTGAGGGATCGCCACCTCGCTTCTATCCGTATATGCGTATACTCGCAGGATGGCTTACACCGTCTCCATCGCCGGGGCCTCGGGATACGCCGGCGGTGAGTTGCTGCGCCTCGTCGCCGAGCACCCCGAGCTGCGGCCCGGTCCGCTGGCGGCGGGCAACCGGGCCGGGCATCTCGTGACCGACACGCACCCCCAGCTCGCGTCCATGTCCGGCCTGCGGTTCGTTCCCACGGATGCCGACGCGCTCCTCGATGCCGACCTGCTCCTGATGGCGCTGCCGCACGGGGAATCCGCTGCCATCGTCGCCGGGCTCGCAGACGGCCTGCCCGTCGTGGACCTGGGCGCGGACTACCGGCTCTCCGATGGCGGTGCCTGGGATCGCTACTACGGCGGCACGCCGCACGCCGGCGCGTGGCCCTATGGCCTGCCCGAGCTGCCCGGTCAGCGTGCCGTGCTGGCCGAGGCCACCCGGGTCGCGAATCCGGGCTGCTACGCGACTGCCGTCGCCGTGTCGTTGGCCCCCCTGCTGGCCGCGGGCCTGGTGGAGCCGAACGACATCGTGGTGGTGGCCGCATCGGGCACCTCCGGTGCGGGGCGGAAGGCGAGCGAGTCGCTGCAGGCCAGCGAGATCATGGGCTCGATGAGCCCCTACAAGGTGGGCGGGGCCCACCAGCACACCCCGGAGATGGAGCAGGCGCTGTCCGCGGCAGCAGGGGAGGCGGTCACGATGCTGTTCAGTCCGACGCTGGCACCGATGCCCCGCGGGATCCTGGCAACGTGCACGGCTCGCACGGGCGCCGGAGTGGACGAGGCAACGGTCCGCGATGGGCTGCACGCCGCGTACGACTCCGAGCCATTCGTCCACGTCCTCCCGGCTGGCCGGATGCCGCGAACCGCCGACACCCTTGGCTCGAACAGCATCCACCTGCAGGTGGCAGTCGACCCGCACTCTGGACGGACCACCGTCATCGCGGCCGAGGACAACCTGGTCAAGGGCGCCGCCGGCCAGGCGCTGCAGAACGCCAACCGGATCCTCGGGCTCCCCGAGGAGTTCGGACTCCCCGTGAACGGAGTTGCACCATGAGCACCGACCCATCGGTGATGCGCGGGCTGCACAGCCGCGGCGTCACGGCCGCCGCGGGCTTCCGCGCCGCGGGAGTCGCGGCTGGGCTCAAGTCCTCGGGCGGCCTCGATGTCGCACTCGTGGTCAATGATGGGCCGCGGCACGACGCCGCCGCGGTCTTCACATCCAACCGGATCAAGGCCGCTCCGGTGCTCTGGACCGCCCAATGCACCCTCGATGGTCGGTTCCAGGCGGTCATCCTCAACTCGGGAGGGGCGAACGCCTGCACAGGGCCAGCCGGGTTCGCCGACACCCACCGGACCGCCGAGCACGTCGCAGAACTGCTCGGGGTGGCCCCAATCGAGGTCGCGGTCTGCTCGACGGGACTGATCGGGGAACGCCTCCCGATGCCCGCCCTGCTGGCCGGCGCCGATGCCGCGTGCCACTCGCTGTCTGCCGAGGGGGGCAACGCCGCTGCCGAGGCGATCATGACCACCGACTCCGTGCCGAAGCTGGCCGCGGTGCCCCATCGAGGGGGCTGGACCGTGGGCGGCATGGCCAAGGGTGCGGGCATGCTCGCCCCTGGGCTGGCGACGATGCTCGTGGTGCTGACCACCGATGCCGTCGCGGATGCGGCCACCCTGGATGCGGCCCTTCGCGCGGCCACCCGGGTCACCTTCGACCGGATCGACTCCGACGGGGCCATGTCCACCAACGACACGGTCCTGTTGCTCTCCTCAGGGGCCAGCGGCATCCGCCCGGATCCCGACGAGCTCGCCGCTGCGGTCACCGCAGTATGCGCCGACCTCGCCCGTCAACTGATCGGTGACGCTGAGGGCGCCTCGAAGGACATCCGCATCGACGTGGTGAACGCGGACACCGAGGATGATGCGGTCACCGCGGCCCGGGCCGTGTCCCGCAGCAACCTGCTCAAGTGCGCGATCCACGGGGAGGACCCGAATTGGGGTCGGATCATCTCAGCGGTCGGCACCACTGACGCCATGTTCGAGCCCGATGCGATCGATGTGGCCATCAACGGCGTGGTGATCTGCCGCGACGGCGCGGCCTTCGGTGACCGCAACGACGTCGACATGTCGGGCCGGGAGGTCACGATCAGCATCGATCTGCGCACCGGTGACGCGTCGGCCACGTTGTGGACCAACGACCTGACCGCCATGTACGTCCACGAGAACTCCGCGTACTCCACCTGATCAGCGCCCACCGTCGACCCCCGATGAACGCCCCCTATGAACGCAGCGCGATGAACGCCCCCGAGAGGTGTCCCGATGAGCAGGTCCCGGCCCGTCCCGACCGGTGAGGCCCTGGCCAAGGCTGAGGTGCTGGCGGAGGCCCTGCCCTGGCTCGAGCAGTTCCGCGGAGCAACGGTGGTGATCAAGTACGGCGGCAACGCGATGACCTCCCATGATCTGCAGCAGGCGTTCGCCGGTGATGTGGTGTTCCTCCGGCTCGCTGGGCTGCGACCGGTCGTGGTGCATGGCGGTGGTCCGCAGATCAACGCGATGCTGAGCCGGCTCGGCGTGGACAGCGAGTTCCGCGGCGGGCTGCGGGTGACCACCCCGGAGGTCATGGAGGTCGTCCGGATGGTGCTCACCGGGCAGGTGCAGCGAGACCTCGTGGGGTTGGTCAACGCCCACAGCCCGCTCGCGGTCGGCATCTCCGGTGAGGACGCTGCACTGTTCGCCGCCGAGCAGCGCACCGTCGGCTCCGACGGGCAACCGATCGACGTGGGGCTGGTCGGCGACGTCACGGGGGTCCGACCCGAGTTCGTGACGAGCCTGCTCGACGATGGGTTCATCCCCGTCATCTCGACCATCGGAGTCGCTGCTGACGGCCAGGTGCTCAACGTGAACGCCGACACCGCTGCATCCGCACTGGCCGTCGCCCTCGGCGCCGACAAGCTCATCGTGCTCACTGATGTGGAGGGCCTGTTCGCGGACTGGCCGGACCGCACGAGCTTGATTGCCGACATCCGCGCCAGCGAGCTCGAGGAGCTGCTTCCCGATCTGGACTCGGGGATGGCCCCGAAGATGGAGGCGTGCCTGCGCGCGGTCGAGGGTGGCGTGGAACGTGCGCACGTGATCGATGGGCGGGTGGCGCACAGCCTGCTTCTGGAGATCTTCACCACGGAGGGGATCGGCACGATGGTCCTGCCCGACGTGGACCTGGCCGCGGGTGGCGCGTCGTGACCAGCCAGCCCAAGCCGCTGGCGGCCCGGTGGCGCGACACGATGCAGGACAACTACGGCACCCCGCCGATCGCACTGATGCACGGCGCTGGATCGTGGGTGACCGATGACTCCGACCGCCGCTACCTCGATCTCGTCGGGGGCATCGCCGTGAACGCCCTCGGCCACGCGCACCCGGCGATCGTGGCTGCTGTCGCCGATCAGGTGGCCCGCCTCGGGCACACCTCGAACCTGGCGATCAACGCCCCGGCGCTGCGCCTGTCCGAGCGGTTGGCTGCCATGGCCGAGCCGCATGGCCGCAGTGCGCGGGTCTTCCTGTGCAACTCTGGGGCGGAGGCCAACGAGGCTGCCTTCAAGCTGGCGCGGTTGACCGGGCGCACGCGGATGGTCGCGGCGACCGGTGGGTTCCACGGCCGCACCATGGGAGCGCTGGCGCTGACCGGGCAGCCGGCCAAGGCCGACCCGTTCCGTCCGCTGCCCGGCGAGCTCGACTTCGTCCCGTTCGCAGATGTCGAGGCCCTGCAGGCGGCCGTCGACGAGCGCACCGCAGCGGTCATCCTCGAACCGATCCAGGGGGAGGCCGGAGTGGTCGTGCCCCCGCCGGGATACCTGACTGCCGCGCGCCGGATCACCGAGGCGGTCGGCGCGCTGCTCATCCTCGACGAGGTCCAGACGGGCGTCGGACGGACCGGTCGCTGGCTGGCGCATCAGGACCCCGAGGCCGCCGCTGTGCAGCCGGACATCATCACCCTTGCCAAGGGCCTCGGCGGCGGGTTGCCCATCGGGGCGATGATCCGACTGGGCGACCGTGCCCCGGCGTTCACGCCTGGCTCGCACGGGTCCACGTTCGGCGGGAACCCGATCAGCGCGGCCGCGGCCCTGGCTGTGCTGGACACGATCGAGTCCGAGCACCTTCTCGACAACGTCGCGCAGCGGGGCCAGCAGTTCCGCGCGGGCCTGACCGGTGCTGTCGGCGTGCAGGCGGTTCGGGGAGCTGGGCTGCTGCTGGGTGTGGTTCTGGACGCCCCCGTCGCCAAGGGCGTCGAGCTCGCAGCACGTGAGGCCGGGGTCCTGGTCAACACACCAGCCCCGGATGTCATCCGGCTCGCGCCGGCGTTGAACATCACCGCCGACGAGGTCGCGCTCGGGATCGGCGTGATTGCCCTGGCGATCGAGGCGGTCAGCATCCGAGCCTCAGGCGAGCAGCACGCATCCGGCGCCCATGCGCACGCCCACGCAGGGCCCCACGGCCCCGGGCAGGGCTCGGCCGGTCACGCCCCACCGGAGGTGCCGACATGACCATCCCGAACACGAAGGCGGCTCGACATCGGCGCATCGTGGAGGTGCTCGACAGGGTCCCCGTCGCGTCGCAGGCCGCCCTCGCGGACCTGCTTGCCGCCGACGGCTTCACCGTCACCCAGGCCACGCTCTCGCGCGACCTCGACGAGCTGGGTGCGGTCAAGTTTCCCAGCGCTGCCGGCGAACACGTCTACGCAGTGCCTGCCGAGGGTGGCGACCCGCGTCCGCACGCGCCCGCCACCGACACCATGGCCCGGCTGGCCAAGGTGGCCCAGGACGTCCTGGTCGCCGTGGACAGCTCCGCCAACATCGTTGTGCTGCGCACACCGCCGGGTGGGGCCCAGTACCTCGCGTCCGCGATTGACCGCTCCGACTGGCCGGACGTGATCGGAACCGTCGCTGGCGACGACACGGTCATCCTGATCACGCGCGAGCCCAGCGGGGGAGCCGACGTGGCCGGCGCCATCCTCGGTCTCATCGATCCACGGCGCTGACCCCTCGGCCGCGACCCACTCCATGGCCGGTTCGGCTGCGACATGCGTATATGCGTATACTTCATCCCAGTCGCGCAGGCCACCTCGCGCGCACACGAAGATCGCGCACATAACGATGGAGACACTCATGACTGACCGCGTCGTACTGGCCTACTCCGGTGGGCTGGACACCTCCGTGGCGATCGGATGGATTGCCGAGCAGACCGGTGCCGAGGTGATCGCATGCGCGGTCGACGTCGGGCAGGATGGCGAGGACCTCGAGGTCATCCGCGAGCGCGCGCTGGCATGTGGGGCGGTCGAGTCCGAGGTGGCCGATGCACGCGCTGAGTTCGCCGACGACTACTGCCTGCCGGCACTGAAGGCCGACGCGCTGTACATGGACCGGTACCCGCTGGTCTCCGCGCTCTCCCGGCCCACGATCGTCAAGCACCTGGTCGCGACGGCGCGCAAGCACGGGGCCACCGTCGTGAGCCACGGCTCGACCGGGAAGGGCAACGATCAGGTCCGCTTCGAGGTGGGGATCACCAACCTCGCCCCGGACCTCACCTGCATCGCCCCCGTCCGCGACCTCGCCCTGACCCGGGACAAGGCCATCGAGTACGCCGAGGCCCACAACCTTCCGATCGACGTGACGAAGAAGTCGCCGTACTCGATCGACCAGAACGTGTGGGGCCGGGCGGTCGAGACCGGCTTCCTCGAGGACGTCTGGAACGGCCCGATCGAGGACATCTACTCCTACACCTCCGACCCCGACACGCCGCGCGAGCCCGACGAGGTCGTCATCACCTTCGCGGCCGGCGTGCCGGTCGCGATCGACGGCACGCCGGTCACGATGCTGGAGGCCATCGAGCAGCTGAACACCCGGGCCGGGGCCCAGGGCGTGGGGCGTCTGGACATGGTCGAGGACCGGCTCGTGGGCATCAAGAGCCGTGAGGTCTACGAGGCACCCGGCGCGATGGCCCTGATCGCCGCGCACCAGGAGTTGGCTGCGGTGACCGTTGAGCGCGATCTGGCCCGCTTCGGCCGCGGCGTCTCGCAGCGCTGGACCGAGCTGGTGTACGACGGCCTCTGGTTCTCCCCGCTGCGCCGTGCGCTCAGCGGCTTCCTCGACGACCTGAACGAGGCTGTCACCGGTGACGTCCGAATGACTCTGCAGGGTGGCCGGGCCACCGTCACCGGCCGCAGGTCACCGGAGTCCCTCTACGATTTCGGGATGGCGACCTACGACACCGGTGACACGTTCGACCAGTCGCTGGCGAAGGGCTTCATCGAGCTGTGGGGGCTGCCCTCGAAGATGGCGGCGGCCCGTGACCTCCGCCTGGGCCGGAGCGTGGAGTGACTGACCCATCGTCGGACCCATCGGCCAACTCAACGGCCGGCTCAACGGCCGGCTCATCGGCCGGCTCATCGGCCGGCTCATCGGTTCCCGATGAGCAGCCGGCCGCGGCGACCCGGCTGTGGGGTGGGCGATTCGTCGGTGGTCCCTCGCCGGAGATGGCTGCCCTGAGCCTGTCGATCCACTTCGACTGGCGGCTGGCCCGCTACGACCTGCTGCAGACGCGGGCCCATGCCGGCGTGCTGCGCCGGGCGGACCTGTTGGACGACGCCGAGTACGACCAGGTGCTCAGCGCGCTCGCGACGCTGAGAGCGCGGGTCGCCGATGGCTCCTTCCTGCCGACGCCCGACGACGAGGACGTGCACACCGCGATCGAACGCGGGTTGCTCGAGCTGCTCGGAACGGTCGGCGGCAAGTTGCGCGCCGGTCGCAGTCGCAACGACCAGGTGGCCACCGACTTCCGGCTCTACCTGCGCGATCAGGCTCGCGCAGTCGCTGCTGCGCTGGTGCTGCTCGTCGAGGCGATCACGGACCAGTCGCTGGCCAACGTCGAGACGATCGCGCCGGGCTTCACGCACCTCCAGCACGCCCAGCCGGTGTCCTTCGGCCACGAGTTGGCCAAGCACGCACATGCCTTCGGCCGGGATCTCGACCGGTTGGCTGACTGGGATCGTCGCGCGGCGCTGTCCCCGCTCGGAGCCGGAGCGCTGGCCGGATCGGCGCTCGAGCTCGATCCGCATGCAGTCGCGATCGAGTTGGGCTTCACCGAGCCGATCGCCAACTCGATCGATGCCGTGAGCGACCGTGACTTCGTGGCTGAGTTCCTCTTCGTGTCGGCCATGGTCGGGGTGCACCTGTCCCGGCTGGGCGAGGAGATCTGCCTGTGGGCGTCCCGTGAGTTCGCCTGGGCGACCCTTGACGACGCATGGTCGACGGGGTCCTCGATCATGCCGCAGAAGAAGAACCCGGACATCGCTGAGCTGGCGCGCGGCAAGTCCGGCCGACTCATCGGCAACCTGACCGGGATGCTGGCCACCCTCAAGGGCCTGCCGTTCGCCTACAACCGCGACCTGCAGGAGGACAAGGAGCCGGTCTTCGACGCGGTCGACACCCTGCTGCTGGTGCTGCCCGCGATGGCAGGCAGCGTGGCGACCCTGCGCTTCGACACCGAGCGGATGGGCGCCAGCGCCCCAGAGGGCTTCGCCCTGGCCACGGAGGTGGCCGAGTGGCTGGTCGGCAACGGCATGCCCTTCCGAGCGGCCCACGAGATCTCCGGGGCGTGCGTGCGCGCGGCAGAGGCCCGCGGCGTCGAGCTCTGGGATCTCACTGACGACGAGCTGGCCGCCATCTCGCCGGCCCTGCGACCGGAGGTCCGCGACCGGCTCTCCGCCCAGGCCGCCGTGGAGGCGAGGTCGAGATTCGGCGGGACGGCCCCGGTGCGGGTGCGCGAGCAGCTGTCGGACCTGGCGTCCCGGACGTCGGGATGGGCACGGTGGGCTGCGGACAACCCGGTCCCCCGGGTCTGAGCCGACTGCGACCCGAGGCCGGTCAGCCCGATGACGGTGCGACCTGTCGTGGCGGTGACGGCCACGGGCGGCCGCCGCGGCGCAGTGTGTCAGCCCTCCGAGCGCAGGACGTAGACCTTGCGCAGGTCCTCGTGGACGGTCCACCGACTGCTCGCCCCCGCGGGCAGGATGCCGACGTCACCGGGACCGACCTCCAGGACCGTTCCGTCGGTGAACTCGATGGTGGCGCGCCCGGACAGCACGACGAACACCTCATCGGCCTCCACATCGGTGCTCACCCCCGCGGTGTGCGCCCAGACGCCGACGTCGAACCCGGCCGGCGCAGCGATCTCGGCCACACCGACCTGTGGATTCCCGGCGACGACCTGATCGGGATCGACGGGCTCCCACTCCAGGTCGACGGTGGCGGCGGGGATGGCGCTGGGTCCGGCGCTGGGTCCGGGGCCGGCGGTGGAGGTGGTCACGGGGCCATGCTTGCACCGGGTGCGGCACTGATGCGGGACAATGCCGCCCATGACCTCAGACCAGGTTGACCAGGAGCCCGCCACCTTCGACGGCGCCTCAGTGATCGATGAGCTGCAGTGGCGCGGGCTGATCGCGTCGTCCACCGATATCGACGCGCTGCGCGAGGAGTTGGCCGCCGGACCCATCACCCTGTACTGCGGCTTCGACCCGACCGCGCCCAGTCTGCATGTCGGGCACCTCGCGCAGACGCTGACCGCACGCCGGTTCCAGCTCGCCGGGCACGTTCCGTTGGCCCTCGTGGGTGGCGCGACCGGGATGATCGGTGATCCCAAGCCCTCGTCAGAACGCGCACTGAACGAGGCGGATGTCGTCACGGCGTGGTCCGACCGGATCCGCGAGCAGCTCGAACGTTTCTTCGACTTCGACGGCCCGGCGGCCGCGCGGATGGTCAACAACCACGACTGGACCGCGCCGATGACCGTCATCGAGTTCCTCCGCGACATCGGCAAGCACTTCAGCGTCAACCGCATGCTCGACCGCGAGGCGGTCTCCCGTCGGCTGGCCGATCAGGGGATCTCCTACACCGAGTTCAGCTATGTGCTGCTGCAGTCGATGGACTACGTCGAGTTGTTCCGACGCTACGGATGCCGCCTCCAGACCGGCGGCTCCGACCAGTTCGGCAACATCGTCGCCGGTGTCGACCTCGTGCGCCGGGTTGAGGGTGAGTCCGTGCATGGGCTGACGACCCCGTTGATGATGAAGGCCGATGGGACGAAGTTCGGCAAGACCGAGGGCGGGGCGGTGTGGCTGGATCCGCAGCTGACCAGTCCGTACGCGTTCTACCAGTTCTGGCTCAATACCGACGATCGCGATGTCTCAGGCTTCCTGCGCATGTTCTCCTTCCGCGGCAGGGACGAGATTGAAGCGCTGGACGTTGAGGTCGCCGAGCGCCCAGCCGCCCGCACCGCGCAGCGAGCGCTTGCCCAGGAGTTGACCGAGATGGTCCACGGTGCCGAGGCGTTGGCTGCTGTCGAGGCCGCATCTCGTGCCCTGTTCGGCTCGGGGGACCTGCGCGAGGTCCCGGCCGGAGCACTCGATGCCGCCCTGCGCGAGACGGAGTTCGGCGAGGTCGAGGTGCCCGCTGGCGGATCCGTGGCCGGCATCGACCTGCTGGTCGCGGCAGGGTTGGCGCCGTCCAAGGGCGCTGCCCGACGGACGATCTCCGAGGGCGGTGCGTCGGTGAACAACGTGCGCATCGCCGATGACACGCAGAGCTACTCAGCGGCCGACACGCTGGGGGATGGCTGGCTTGTGGTGCGACGCGGGCGGCGCGCCGTCTCCGGGGTGCGACTCCTCCCGGCCCCGGAGGCTCCTGACGGGGGCTCGGAATCATGAAAACGCCTACCACATAGGCGATCTCGTGCTCAGCGGGTCGAGATTTGACCGATCCGAGAGACCTGCCGTAGAGTTCATCTCACCAACCGCGAGGGCGGAACGAACGGCCAGTAAGTCCCGGATGGGCAGGCCGGTCGGTCCCGAGCAGAGGGTCCTGGATCAGACAACGAACGGTTCGCCGTGCGCTGGGCCCAGGAACAACAGAAGTACTGACTAGCCAGGCCGCTGAGCGGCCCAGCAGCGCAGGACCGGGATTTGACTCCGGGACTTCGAACGGCTAAGTTAGTGGAGTTGCCCCCAAGCGAAGGCCAAGCCAACGCGAAGGTGCGCGATCGCTCCTTGAGAACTCAACAGCGTGCCGAAAGTCAATGCCAATTTATTTAACCCCGTCCGTGGTCGACGCCAGTCGAACACGGCGGAAATTCCTTTGGTAATGACATCAAGCATAGACAGCTTGAAGTCTTGCCAGAGATCAAATGAGGTTAACAAGTTTCCAGGGCTTGCCCTGGTAGCAAACTTAACGGAGAGTTTGATCCTGGCTCAGGACGAACGCTGGCGGCGTGCTTTACACATGCAAGTCGAACGGTGACCCATCTTCGGATGGCGATCAGTGGCGAACGGGTGAGTAACACGTGGGCAACCTGCCCCTAGCTCTGGGATAACTCCTCGAAAGAGGTGCTAATACCGGATATCATCTTCCCCGGCATCGGGGAAGGTCGAAAGTTTTTCGGCTAGGGATGGGCCCGCGGCCTATCAGCTTGTTGGTGGGGTAATGGCCTACCAAGGCGACGACGGGTAGCCGGCCTGAGAGGGCGACCGGCCACACTGGGACTGAGACACGGCCCAGACTCCTACGGGAGGCAGCCGTGGGGACTATTGCGCAATGGGCGAAAGCCTGACGCAGCAACACCGCGTGAGGGATGACGGCCTTCGGGTTGTAAACCTCTTTCAGCTCCGACGAAGCGAGAGTGACGGTAGGAGCAGAAGAAGCACCGGCTAACTACGTGCCAGCAGCCGCGGTAATACGTAGGGTGCAAGCGTTGTCCGGATTTATTGGGCGTAAAGAGCTCGTAGGCGGTCTGTCGCGTCGGATGTGAAAACCCAATGGCTTAACCTTGGGCCTGCATTCGATACGGGCAGACTAGAGTGTGGTAGGGGAAACTGGAACTCCTGGTGTAGCGGTGGAATGCGCAGATATCAGGAAGAACACCGATGGCGAAGGCAGGTTTCTGGGCCATAACTGACGCTGAGGAGCGAAAGCGTGGGGAGCAAACAGGATTAGATACCCTGGTAGTCCACGCCGTAAACGGTGGGCGCTAGGTGTGGGGTTGTTTCCACGACTCCGTGCCGTAGCTAACGCATTAAGCGCCCCGCCTGGGGAGTACGGCCGCAAGGCTAAAACTCAAAGGAATTGACGGGGGCCCGCACAAGCGGCGGAGCATGCGGCTTAATTCGATGCA
>JAQBEX010000035.1:0-24556 GCA_032123675.1 Actinomycetes bacterium | reverse complement strand
GACGGTGTCGCCAACCTTGAACGTCATTGTGCGGGAGACCCCTTCTCAGTGGACCCCCAGTCTAACACGCCGGGGTCAGGGGCCCTGTGATCGTGATCACCCGATAAGGTGCCTCCGTGATGCGATCCCGTGCTGCGACTGCCCTAGCCGTGTGCCTCATGGCCGTGCTTCCCACGGCCGGCTGCTACCAAGGTTTCGACAACACCGTGAACACCCAGGGACCCACCGGGAACGGCACTGACCTGCGTATCGGGGACACCATCCTCGTCCAGAACGCCACCCTCGTGACCGGACCCCTGGGCGAGAGCGGCGTGGCCTCCCTGGCCATGACCATCATCAACAATGGCGAGGTGCCCGACGCGCTGGTCAGCGTGAGCATCGACCCGACCGGCACCTCGACGCAGAAGAAGCCCATCGTCGTGACGCCGGGGAACTCGGTCCAGATCGGTGGCAGCGCCACCGACCAGATCATCGTGTCCGACCTCGACGTGCCCCCCGGCTCGTACGCCACCGTGACCTTCAGCTTCGAGCGGGACGGCTCCGCGACCCGTCGGGTCGCGGTCGTGCCGGCTGTCGGGTACTACGAGGGCTACGGCCCACTGGCCGCGACCCAGGAGTAGCGACCCCGCGCCCCGCGCCCCGCCCGCGGCGGTCTGTCGGTTGCGGGCTGCGCCGCTGGGATTGACTCACTCCTCGAACTTGTAGCCCAAGCCGCGCACCGTCAGCAGGTGCACCGGATGGGCTGGGTCCGCCTCGACCTTGGCGCGCAGCCGCTTGACGTGCACGTCGAGGGTCTTGGTGTCACCCACGTAGTCCAAGCCCCAGACCCGGTCGATCAGCTGGCCGCGGGTCAGGACCCGCCCGGCGTTGCGCACCAGGTACTCGAGCAGGTCGAACTCCTTGAGCGGCATGCTCACCGGCTCGCCCTTGACCAGGACGAGGTGCCGCTCGGGGTCGATGACGACGGGTCCGGCCTCGACCACCGGGCTGTTGCTGAAGTCCTCGACATTGCGGCGCAGCACGGCCCGGATCCGCGCAACCAGCTCCCTGCTGGAGAACGGCTTGGTGACATAGTCGTCGGCGCCGAGCTCGAGCCCGAGCACCTTGTCGATCTCCGAGTCCTTGGCCGTGACCATGATGATGGGCACCCGTGACCTGGTGCGGATCGTCCGGCAGACGTCGGTCCCCGACATCCCGGGCAGCATCAGGTCGAGCAGGATCAGATCCGCGGGCTCGCGCTCGAACTGCGTGAGGGCATCGGGGCCCGTGGTTGCGATCGACACCGTGAACCCCTCCTTGCGCAGCATGAAGCTCAACGCATCGGAGAAGGACTCCTCGTCCTCGACCACCAGGATCCGGGTCACGTCGCCTCCTTTGATTCGGCGGGGTTGCGGCTGCTGGCCGCCCTGCGTGGACGGGCCGTCGGCGCGGCCAGGGCGGGCAACCGGATGGTGAACGTGGAGCCCTCGCCCACCTTGGACCAGACCTCGCAGTCACCACCGTGGTTGGCACACACGTGCTTGACGATCGACAGGCCCAGCCCGGTGCCCCCGGTGTCCCGGGAGCGAGCGGGGTCAACTCGGTAGAAGCGCTCGAAGATCCGGTCGAGCTCGGTCGGCGGGATCCCAATGCCCTGGTCGGTGACGGCGATCGTGACCGAGCCACTCACCGCGCCGGTGGTGACGGCAACGTTCGTCGACGACGGGCTGTAGTTCACGGCGTTGACGATGAGGTTGCGCACGGCGGTGGCCAACTGCTCCTCGACACCCTCGACGTGCAGACCCCCCACGCCGCCCCGGAGGAAGGAGATGTTCTTGTCCTGGGCCAGCAGGCGGGTGTCGTCGCAGGCCTGGGCGACGACGTCATCCACGTCCACCGGTTCCATCGGCGGCAGCGCCTCGACGCCCTCAAGTCGGGAGAGGTCCATGAGGTCGTTGATCAACGTCGTCAGCCGACGCGTCTCGGCCAGCATCCGCCCGGAGAACCGCTCGACGGCTACCGGGTCCTGCTCCGCCTGCGTGACAGCCTCGGCCAACAGCGCCAGGGCGCCGATCGGGGTCTTGAGCTCATGGCTCACGTTGGCAACGAAGTCGCGGCGGGCATGATCGAGGCGCTCGGCCTCGGTGATGTCCTCCACCAGCACCAGGACCGCACCGTCGGCCATCGGGGCGACCCGCACGTGCAACCGGATCGGAGCCTGTCGCCGCCCGGGTCGCCGGACTGTGAGATCGCGGCTCGCGGGTTGGTCGGTGCTCCGGGCCCGGTGGACCATCCGTCCCAGCTCGGCGACGTTGACCAGGTTGCGCCGGACCACCCGCAGGGCGCCCAGGCTCGGATGGGCCCACAGGACTCGGCCCCCGGCGTCGACCCACAGCGCGGGGGTGCTCAGGGCTCCCAGAACCCGGGCCATGTCCGCCGGGAGGGTGTTCGCCGGGAGGGTGTTCGCCGGGGAGCCGGATCCAGCGTTCACAGCGGAGCCAGCCGGTTCCCGCTCATGGGGGGTCGTGGACCCCCCAGCCACCGTCGATCGCGTCGGCGCCCCCAGCGCCGGTACGCCGAAGAGCCGCCGACGACCTGGCGGAGGCTCGGCGCGATCGCGTCGGGAGTCGGTCACCACGAGGTCAGGATAGGGGGACGCCGGTTCCGTGGTTCCTGTTCACCCGCCCGGGGCGTCTTGTTCACCGTACGATCACCAGCACGCCACGTCGGTGCGGTCTGGTCCGGGTCCGCAGTTCTAGACTGCCACCCAGGAGGAATCATGCGCGCAGCATTCCACGACCAGCTCGATGAGATCAGTGACCTTCTGGCGGAGATGGCGGTCGCCGCCGGGGCAGCGATGAACCAGGCAACCCAGGCGCTGCTGAACGCTGACCTGTCGACAGCGGAGGCGGTGATCTCCGGCGACGACCACCTCGACGAGCTCACCAGTGAGGTGGAGCGACGCTGCTATGACGCCGCCGCGCTGCAGCAGCCGGTCGCCACCGACCTGCGCCTGGTGATCGGCTCCCTGCGAATCTCCTCCGCCCTCGAGCGGATGGGCGATCTGGCGGTTCATGTGGCCAAGCAGGCCCGGCTGCGCTACCCGAACTCCAGCATCCCGAACGAGCTGCGCGCGACCTTCGCCGAGCTCGGGGCCCTGGAGGACGCGATCGCGGCCAAGACGGCGGCGGTCATCTCGACCAAGGACCTCAGCCTCGGACCGGACATCGAGAAGTACGACGAAGAGGTCGATCGGCTGCATCGCGAGTTGTTCACCACAGTGTTGTCACCCTCGTGGTCCCACGGCGTGGAGGCGGCCATCGATGCCACTCTGCTGTCGCGCTACTACGAGCGATATGCCGACCACGCGGTGAGCATCGCCCGCCGCGTCATGCATGTCGTCACGGGCGAGGCGTACTCCGAGACCTCACTGGAGAGCCCCCCGTCCCAGTAGTTGGCAGCCAGGGCACCAGCGGGCCGATTTGCCCGACACTCCCGGCTCGGGGATCGTTGTCGCCGTGGACCTGCCCCTGCCCCTGCGCCACACGCCGCATCGCGTGGCGATGCTCAGCGTCCACACGTCTCCGACTGACCAACCAGGGATCGGCGACGCCGGTGGGATGAACGTCTACATCGCGGAGGTCGCCACTCGGCTGGCCGCCCGCGGCACTGCGGTCGAGGTGTTCACCCGGGCCACCGCCGGCGACCAGCCTGCCCAGGTCGAGATGGCCCCCGGGGTCCTGGTCCACAATGTCGTCGCCGGCCCGTTCGAGGGACTGCCCAAGGAGGACCTGCCCGGTCAGCTGTGCGCCGTGACCGCGGGCGTTCTGCGCCGGGAGGCAGCCCGACGCGAGGGCTGGTACGACCTGATCCACTCCCACTACTGGCTCTCGGGGCAGGTGGGCTGGCTCGCCAAGGAGCGCTGGGGCGTGCCCCTGGTCCACACGATGCACACGATGGGTCGCGTGAAGAACCTGAGCCTTGCGCCCGACGATCGGGCAGAGCCGGAACTGCGGATCATCGGCGAGCAGCAGGTCGTCGACGCCGCCGACCGCCTGGTGGCCAACACGGCGGCGGAGCGCGCTGAGCTGGTGACCCTCTACGACGCCGACCCCCGATTGGTCGATGTCGTCCCCCCGGGAGTCGATCTCGACGCCTTCCACGGCCGCGACCGACAGGCCGCTCGTGCCGCGCTGGGCTACCGACCCGACGAGCTGGTGGTGCTCTTCGTGGGCCGCATCCAGCCGCTCAAGGCACCCGATCTGATCGTCAGGGCCACCGCCCAGATGGCCGGAGAGGACCCCGCGCTGGCGGCCCGGGTCCGGCTTGAGTTCTGCGGTGGCCCGTCCGGGTCAGGTACCGAGCACCCCACCGCACTGGCTGACCTCGCCGCCGAGCTGGGTGTCCCAGCGGCCTTCCACGCCCCCACCGACCGGGCTCGGCTGCGCCTGCGGTACGCAGCTGCGGACCTCGTGGTGGTGCCGTCGCACTCGGAGTCCTTCGGCCTCGTGGCCGTCGAGGCCCAGGCGTGCGGGACGCCAGTCCTGGCCGCCAACGTGGGAGGCCTTCCGGTCGCAGTCGACGACGGGGTCTCAGGAGTGCTGGTCGACGGCCACGATCCGCTCCACTGGGCTGCCGCCCTGCGCGACGTCCTGGGCAACGACGCGCTCCGAGGGCGGCTCGCCAGAGGTGCCCGGGCGCATGCCGAGCGACTGTCCTGGGATGCGACGGTGGACGGCCTGCTGGCCAGCTACTCCGCTGCGCTGGCCACACCCCGAGATGCGCTGGGGTGGGCGGGCTGATGACCCGAGCGAGTGCGGTGATCAGCGCGCTGGCCGACCTGCTCGACGCCGAGGGCCTCGAGCATGACCGACCCGAGCCGAACCGCTTCGTGATCGTGCTCCCGGGGCGAGCCAAGCTACGCACGACGGTGAGCATGGTTGTGGGACCGCAGGCGCTGTCGATCAACGCCTTCGTCGCGCGCCAGCCGGACGAGAATGCTGAGGGCGTGTACCGCTGGCTGCTGCAGCAGAACACACGAATGCTCGGGGTCGCGTTCGCCCTCGACGGCCTCGGGGACATCTACCTCGTGGGTCGGGTGCCGACCGCGGGCCTCGGTCCAGAGGATCTGGATCGACTCCTCGGCTCGGTGCTGCGCGCTGCGGATGACTCGTTCAACACCATCCTGCGTCTGGGGTTCGCCTCGTCGATCCGCAAGGAGCGGGCCTGGCGGGAGTCCCGGGGCGAGTCGACGGCCAACCTTGAGGCCTTCGCCGAGCTCACCGACGACACGCAGTAGTCAAGGGCGCACACCTGGGCGCGTCAGGCTGACGGCTCGCAATCCTCTTCCCGCTCCTTCTCGAAGTCATCGAGTTGGGCCCTCTGGTCCTGCGAGGTGGGCATCAGCCAGGCCACAACGGCCAGCACCCCACCGACCGCAACGACGATGACGGCGGCCAGCGCCGTGGCACCGAGCCTCGATCCGCCGATCGCGACCGACTCCGATGTGGGACTCAGCCCGAGCACGATGGCACCCGAGACGCACGCGGCGTTGAACCATCGGGGAGTCGGCACGGCGAGGGCAACGACCATGGCGCAGAAGGCGAGCAGGTAGTCCACCGGGGCGACATCGACGACGACCGTGACCGTGATGGCGACTGCCACCCCAACAGCAGTGCCGACGACCCTGGTTGCCGCCCGCTGCGTGAGTCCGACCCCCGGGGCCGGAATACCCAGGGCGAAGATCGTCATGGGCAGCCAGTACGAATTGTCGTTGTCCCAGTTCTGAGTGGCGACCCCCGCCAGGACGGCGGCCAGGCCGAGGCCGACGCCCATGAGGGTCGCTCGCGAGGTCGGCACCCGTGGCTGGTCGACGTTGAGCGGCACGCCCAGCCGTCGAGCGACGGCGATCGCGTAGACGCCGGAGATCGCGGCGAAGAGCATCAGCACGACAAGGTCTGACGCCGGGTCCGTGGGCCGGGTCACGCTCCACGCGATGCCCATCATCGCCATGGGCAGCAGCAGGCCCCGGCTGGAGAGCACCCCCATCAGCAGGCCGATCAGGCCGACACCGACCACCCACCACACCGTTCCCACGAGCATGGCCGCGAGGCTGGCGGCGAGCAGGATGGGGACCAGGAACGCGGCAGCGCGCCGCAACCCCATCATCAGCGCGAGCAGGAATCCGAACAGCGCACCGAGGGCTGCCCCGCCGGCTGCCGGTGGCCCCGCGACGAGGAAGGCGAGCACAACCGGCACCACGAGCACCACCCCGAGGGTCGCCGCCGCCGAGGTCAGCCGCCGAGTCAGTGGCTTGCCTGGCGTGGCGTCGTCGGTCATGTCTGCCCTTGACGTGGGTCGGGGACGTGGCATCGGCTCCGCGCTGCCCACCATCGATGACGCCGGCCAGCGCTGTGCTCACCAATCGCGGCCAAGTGTAGTCGGCTGCCGATGGGTGCGGAGGTTCCGCCCGGAGCAGTTCGTTCACCGCGCGCGGGGCGGGTCGGCTGGGCCAGTATTGCCCCATGACCTACACCTTGATCCTGCTCCGCCACGGCGAGAGCGAATGGAATGCCCTGAACCTGTTCACCGGATGGGTGGACGTGAACCTCACCGAGAAGGGCGAGGCAGAAGCCATGCGGGGGGGCCAGATGCTGCTCGAGCAGGGCATCCTTCCCGACGTTGCCCACACCTCGTTGCAGAAGAGGGCGATCCGCACCACGAACCTCGCGCTCGAGAACTGCGAGCGGCACTGGGTCCCGGTACGCCGGTCGTGGCGGCTCAACGAGCGCCACTACGGCGCGCTGCAGGGCAAGGATAAGAAGGAGACCCTGCAGAAGTACGGCGAGGAGAAGTTCACCGAGTGGCGCCGCTCGTACGACGTGCCACCGCCGCCGATCGACCCGGAGGACCCGCACGCCCAGACCCATGATCCCCGCTACGCCGACCTGGCACCGGAGATCCGGCCCGCGGCTGAGTGCCTCAAGGACGTCGTGACCCGGATGCTGCCCTACTGGTACGACGGCATCGTGCCGGACCTGCGGGTCGGCCGGACAGTGCTGGTCGGCGCGCACGGCAACTCGCTGCGCGGCCTGGTCAAGCACCTCGAGGGCATGAGTGACGAGGCGGTCATCAAGCTGAACATCCCGACCGGGATCCCGCTGGTGTACCGGCTCGACGAGGACCTGCGGCCCACCGTCCCCGGTGGCGAGTACGTGGACCCGGAGGCCGCCGCAGCAGCCGCTGCCGCCGTGGCGAACCAGGGCAAGTAGGCCGCGCCGACGGGGACATACTGCAGGCCCGGGCGAGGTGATCGCGCCCGGGCCTGCAGTATGTCCCCGTCGCTGGGTCAGCGGCCGCTGGTGATCTCGACGATCTTCGGCCGGATGTCGAGCAGGTAGACCCCAGCGATGACCATGGAGGCGATGCCGAGGATCCCGATCGGGCTGAAGGTGGCCAGCGACACCAGGGTGGCACCCCCGGTCAGGGCCAGCCACATCCCCTTGGACTGCCGCCCGATTGCGGGGAAGGCGTCCGGCCGCGCCCGCAGGCAGTCGATGAACGCCCACGCCGAGGCAACGAGGGTGCCAAGGCCGATGACCAACAAGATGCCTGTCGTGAGGAAGCTCATGACCCCAGCGTAGGCGACGACCACTGGGTGAGCCATCTCACGTCGCCCGCGCTTGCTTTCTGCTTGCAATTGCAAGCACTGCCGTTGATACTTGATCCATGGCCAAGATCGACACGACGAAGCTCGGGGAGTACATCCGTGAACAGCGGAGCTCCGCGCAGATCTCGTTGCGCCAACTGGCCAAGGCCGCGGACATCTCCAACCCCTACCTGAGTCAGGTGGAGCGGGGACTGCGCAAGCCAAGTGCGGAGATCCTGGCCCGGATCGCCTCCGGGCTGACCATCTCCGCGGAGACGTTGTACGTGCGGGCAGGACTCCTCGAGGAGCGCAGCGGTGACCAGTCGGTCATGGACGCGATCGCCGAGGACGACACGCTGACAGAACGTCAGCGCAAGGCCCTGCTCGAGATCTACGCAGCCTTCCAGACCGAGAACTCGGCCCAGCAGCAGCTGGCCGAGGAAAACCATGCAGAGGAGCTCACATGACCGAGAACACGACCCCCGTGACCGAGGCCGTCCAGGAGACCCTGGAGAACGCGACCGAGGCCGCCACCGCCACCGTCCAGAAGGCCGAGGAGGCCACCGCCACGGCGAAGAAGACCGCGGCCAAGAAGACCACCACCGCCAAGAAGACCGCGGCCAAGAAGACCACCACGGCGAAGAAGACCACCACGGCGAAGAAGACCGCCACGAAGAAGACCAACGACGCCCGCAAGGCGGCCGCCGCAAAGATCGCCCCGAAGCCCGAGCGCCGCATTCCCAGCGTCGACGAGGTCCGCGAGATGGTCGGCAAGATCGAGGTTCCCAGCGTTGAGGAGATCCGCGGCTACGTGACCAAGATCGAGGTCCCGAGCGTTGAGGAGATCCGGGGCTACGTGACCAAGATCGAGGTGCCCACCTCCGCAGACGTCCGCGGCAAGGTCTCGAGCATCGAGCTGCCGAACATCGCCGACGTGCGTGAGCGGGTCGCGAAGGTGGAGCTGCCCAAGGTGGAGCTGCCCAAGGTCGCCGACCTGCGCGCCGACGCCGGCGAGCTCGTGGGCGACGCCCAGGAGCAGGCCACCGCGCTGTACCGCAAGGTGCTTGACCGCATCAAGTGATCACGCGCCGCTGACGCGGCCGGATGTGACGCACCCAGAGGGGCCCGACCAGCACGGTCGGGCCCCTCTGGCATGTCGTGGAGCCGCCCTCAGATGACGGCCTCGACAGCCCCGACGGGCTGGCCGCCTCCCAGGATCGGCGGCGGGGACGCAGCCGCGACGACGCGCTCGTCGGCGCCCAGATGGCGAAGGAGCGCAACGGCCACTGCTGCTCGCGCCCGCTCCGAGCCGTCGGCAACCTTGAGGGCACCGGCACGCCCGTCGGGCAGGGCGAAGGCGTGCACCGATTCGGCGCCGTCCTTGGCGATCGCCCCGGGTTGGGCCCTCATGAACGCCGTGATGTCCCGGTCCGTCCCGCCCACGTACTCCGGATTGGCTGCCATCGCCCGGGCAACCCGACCCGCGGCGCTGTCCGGTGCAGCCAGCGCCATGCGTGCGAACGCCCGGGCCAGCCCGACGAGGCTGATGGCCGCAACCGGAGCACCGCAGCCATCGACCCCGGTGGCGACGATCCGCTCGCCGGACATCGCCTCGATGCCAGCTGCAGCTGCCCGCTGGACCGGGTGATCGGGCTGGATGTAGCCCGCTGTCGGCGCACCGATGGCCAGCGCGGTCCGCAACATGGCCGCATGCTTGCCCGAGCAGTTCTGGGTCAGCGACGTCGGGCCCCCGCCGGCCCGGATCCACTCGACCTGGGCGGCCTGCGTATAGGGAAGGGCGGGGGTGTTGGCCAGGTCATCCTCCGACAGGCCTGCCTCGGCCAGGATCGCCCGCACGGTCGCGAGATGGAACGACTCACCGCTGTGCGAGGCGGCAGCGATGGCCAGTTGGGGGCCCGAGAGCCCGAGACCAGCCTCGACCATGCCCACGGCCTGCAGGGGCTTGTTCGACGAGCGGGGAAGGACCGGGTCCTGCGGACGGCCCCACGCGCTGATCACCGCGCCGTCGGGGTCGACGAGGACGGCATGCCCCGCATGCACGGATTCGACGAAGCCGTTGCGGGTCACCCTGGCAAGCAGCACCTGACCGTCCATCGCGTTGACCCTATCCCTGCGTGGGCAGGCGGAGGAGGCGCCGCGCCTGGTCCGCCGAGGCTGCGGGGCGCAGTGCCTCCGCCGCAAGCCTGGCAGCCCGCTCAACGAGCTCGGCGTTGTCCCGGACCGGTTGTTTGGGCCCGTAGTTGACCGTGTCCTCCATGCCCACCCGCAGGTTGCCGCCCAGGGACAGGGCTGCCAGCATCACCGGGAGGCTCGACCGGCCGATCCCGGTGGCCGACCAGGTCGCGCCCGCGGGCAGCATGGCCACCGCCGCGACCAGGGCCTGCGCCGTGCCGGGCATGCCACCGGGAACTCCCATCACGAAGTCAGCGTGCACCGCGCCACCCGCGGGGGCGCCGAACTCGTCGAGCAGCCGATTCATCGCACTCACGTGCCCCAACTCGAAGAGCTCGAACTCGGGCAGGATCCCCAGCGCCTGCGTGCGCTGGTAGAGCTCGGCGACGAATGGCCACGGGTTGACGAAGACATCGTCACCAAAATTGACGGTGCCGGTCGTCAGCGAGCACGAGTCGGGGGCGGCCTCGAGCACAGCCAACCGGTCCGCGAGGGAGTCAGTGACGGCGCCTCCGGTGGACAGCTGGACGATGAGGTCGGTCGATCCCCGGACGGCTGCAACCGTCTCGCGCAACCTGCCGAGGTCGAGCGTGGGCCGGCCATCGTCGTCGCGGACGTGGATGTGGATCATCGCCGCACCGACGTCCTGGCACGAGATCGCGGCCACCACCAGTTCATCGAGGGTCACCGGGAGGGTCGGGTGGGCTCCCTTGTCGACCTCTGCCCCGGTCGGGGCGACCGTGATGAGTGTCGTCGGGGCCATGGACGTCATCTTGGCACCTCTGCGCACTCAAGACCCGCCCATGCAGCAACTGCGGGAGTCCTCCAACAGCACTGTCCCCGACCCGGCCGAACCGGTGATCACCGGGCTGGTGGTCCCCCTGACCGAACGACCGACCAACCGCCGGCTCTGGGGCCGCTGACCGCAGAACTGCGGACCTCAGAGCTCCGCGATCACCGTCACCGGTCCGTCGTTGGCCAGCTCAACGCGCATCATGGCGCCGAACCGGCCCTGGGCCACCGTGGCCCCACGAGCCCGCAACTGCTCGACGAAGGCCCGCACCAGCGGCTCGGCGACTGCTCCGGGAGCCGCCTGCTCCCAGGTGGGCCGCCGGCCCTTGCGGGTCTGGCCGTACAGCGTGAACTGACTGACGACAAGCACGGGCAGGGCGGCATCGGCCGCCGACACCTCTCCTGCCGTGCTCCCGATCGGCGGGCGCCACCCCGGCAGTCGCTCGCTGAGCACCTGCGCATCGAAGAGGCGCATGTCGTAGACCTTGTCGGCAAGCTTCGCCGCGACCTGCTGGGTGTCGGTGTGGGTGACTCCGACGAGGACGCACAGGCCCGGCCCGTCGATGCTCCCGACGACCTCGTCGTCGACGATGACACGGGCCCCGTCGGCGCGCTGGATGACGACCTTCATGAACCGTGCGCCGGACTGCTCATGGGCCACATCATGGCACCACTCCATCGTGGGCTGCCGGTGCGTGTCAGGGCACGACCACGACCTGCTGGGTCGCCAGCACGTCGCCGTCAGCGGCCCGGATGAGCAGGTCGGCCCCGGGGTCCGCTGCGCGCTTGATGACCACGGTCGCGACCGGGCCGAGCTCATGGTGCTGCGCCGCCGTGCCGATCCAGCCGACCACACGCTCGGCCAGCAGGACCTCGTCGCCATGCGCGGGCAGCACTCCGGCGGCGCCGTCCAGGTGGGCCAGCGCGAGCCGGCGTGGCGGCCGGCCCAGGTTGTGGACTCGGGCGACGGCCTCCTGACCCCGGTAGCAACCCTTGGCCAGGTGGACCCCCGACCCGATCCAGCCCACCTCGTGGGGAAGCGTGCGGTGATCGGTCTCGAAGCCAAGTCGCGGGACGGCGGCCGCCGTGCGCAGTGCCTCCATCGCCCACGTCCCCGCCGGGCGCCCGCCGCGGATCCGCGCCATGGCCTGATCACGGGCGAGCAGGACCTCCCGGCCGGGGAAGTCAGCCGGTCGGGTCGGGGCGTACCGGTCGGGCGCGCCACCCCGATCGCTCCCTGCCGGCGTCGGATCGCCGCCGGTCCAGTACTCGCCCGGGACCAGCCAACTCGGGTGGCCGTCCGGATCGGGCGCACCGATGGGCTCCCAGACAACGGCCAGGTCGGGGCGGATGGTCACCTCGACCCGCATCATGAAGCGCATCGAGTCCAGGTAGGCAGCAAGGCTGGCCCCCATGCCCGGCTCGACGCTGACCAGCGCCGAGTCGCCGGTCTCGACCAGGTGCAGCTCATGCTCGACATGACCGTGCGGACTGAGGATGAGGACCAGGCGGGACTGGCCCGGCACGAGGTCGAGCAGGTTCGCGGTGGTGAGGCTGTGCAACCAGGCGAGGCGGTCCGCACCGGACACCTCAAGGACGTCGCGGTGGCTGAGGTCGACGACCCCGATGCCGGCGGCCAGGTCACGCTGCTCAGCCAGGGGATCCCCGTAGTGCCACGCAACGGCCGCATCGACGGAACCGGGCGGGGCGGGGATGGCGCGCAGGCTGCTCACGGTTGGGCCAACGTCGAAACCGCCCCAGGACTTCCCGGCTCGACGGCCGGACTCTCATCGGAGTCCGACTCGGTGCATGCCGCGCACCGCCCGTGCACGGCCAGGTGGGTCAGGTCGACGGCGAAGCCAACGCTCGTCCGCAGCTGCTGCGCCAGGGACTGGGCGACCTCGATCGGCTGCTGGTCGATGCCGCCGCACCGCGTGCACACCAGGTGCACGTGCGGCTCCTCGTCCACCGAGTGGTACGTGGGCGAGCCATGGTGCAGGTGCGTGTGCGTGACCAGACCCGCCTCGTCGAGCACCTCGAGCGTGCGATAGATCGTCGACAGGCTCACATCCGGGGCGGTCCCCTGGACAGCCCCGGACAACTGGTCGACCGTGGCATGCCCGGCCTCGCGCAGGGCCTGCAGGACGGCACGGCGCGCGACGGTGCTGCGCAGGCCGGTGGCACGCAGCCGGACGTCCCAGTCGGGACCTGACCCGGCCACGATCAGTCTGCGGGCCCGGTGGGGATGGGCTCGAGCGCGATGGCCAGGTGGTTGCTCAGCGGATGGCCCATGGCCGCCATGTCGTAGGTCGACAGCAGCTTGCCCTCGACGAGCCCGTACAACCGATGCCCGGAACTGACGTCCTTGGCCGACTCGGTGCGCACGACTGCATCGGTGGTGAGCTCGATCCGGGCACCGATCACCGCGGCATCGTGGATGCCGGTCACCTCGACGCGGCCGACCCACGCCTCGACGAAGCCGGTGGGGTGGGCCAGCAGCAACTCGACGCCGTTGTCGTGCAGGGGCCGCCAGTAGCCGGACTCGGTGGCCGAGCGACGCAGGCGATTGTTGTCCTCGTCGACGATCCAGGACACCGAGCGGTACTCCAGGAAGGGCCGCCCGTCGCAGGCGAACTCCACAACCTGCTCGTAGCGGAATGGCTCAACCGTCGGGTAGCCACCCTCACCGATGCCACCCCAGCGACCGATCAGCCAGGAGAGGTGGGCCAGCTCGACCGGCGGCTTCGTGGACTCGCTCAAGACTGACCCGAGTAGAGCTTGTACACGACGTAGCCGGCGAACCACACGATCAGGATGCTGACAAGCACCAGCAGGGCGCTGAAGAAGATCTCGATGCTTTCCACACGCCGAAGTCTAGACCCGGCCCGGCCGGCCGGCGCGTGGCCGGGCGGCGACTCCGGCCAGGTTCAATCGGCTCGGCCACGGATACGGCACGCACGTGCAGGATCGGGGCGTGCGCGGTGGCCCGCTGACGCGCCAGGTGCCACTGTGGGTCCATGACCCGTTCCCTGGTGATCAAGTGCATGACCCTCGATCCGGAGCCGTGCGCTCAGGCGTTCACGGTCGCCGCCACGGCCGTGGCTGCCGGGGCCCCGGTCTCCCTGTGGCTCACGGGGGACGCCACGTTCATGGCTACGCCCGGCCGGGCCGAGGCGTTCGTCCTGCCACACTCCGCGCCGCTGGCTGACCTGCGGGACTCCGTCCTGGCCAGCGGAACGCTCACGGTGTGCACGCAGTGCGCGACGCGACGGGGCCTGACCCAGGCAGACCTGCTGCCGGGCGTCCGGCTCGCCGGGGCGGCAACCTTCGTCGCCGAGGTCCTCGCCGATGATGCCCAGGCACTGGTGTACGCGGCCGGGATCAGCGCCCCGGCCTGACCGGGGCACCGCGCACGATCAGATGCGGCGGCGCAGGCGCTGGGAGCGCAGGTAGATCTCGCAGCCGATGCAGAAGTCGAAGGCCGCATTGAGGAACGCCGCCCCGAGGGCGAGGCCCGTCGCAGCCAGTGCCAACCACTGGGCGCCCACCGCGAAGCCGACCAGCCCGATGATGCTGAAGGCCAACCCGCACAGCTGTGCGAACCGCGGCGCGGCCGGGTCCTCGAGGTAATCCGGCGCAGCGAGGCGGGGTCGCACGAAGTGCTTGAACAGCAGGCCGTACGGCTGGCGCGCCGGGCCGGCGAACGCGCCGATCGCAAAGACCACCGCCTGGGCAGCAAGGAGCACCGGCGAGGCCAGCACGAGCGCCACCGACAGGACGCCCGTCGTGATCGTCGCGCCGAACCGGGGGCCGCGGGGGTCGATGCCGCCAGCCGACCGCAGCTCGATGCGGGCAGACGTGGACGACGGCGTGCTCGTCGATGTCGACGTGGACGGGGGCAGGGACGTGGACGTGGACGTGGACGTGGGCAGGGTGCTCATGGTTCTCTCCGGGGTCTGTGGATGCGCAGCTGGGTCAGGACGAGCAGGTGTGACTCAGGGCATTCGACACAGACAGGTGCCCACGCGGCAGTGGTCAATGACCCGCCGCTTGGTCAGGAGCACCCGATACATGGAGGCAAGGCTACCCTGCGATCCCGCTCCGTGGGCACTCCGATCACATCGTGAGACACCAAGGCTGACGGAACCCGGACCCGCCCACCACTCACCCGGCACCCGCCCGCCCGCCACCCACTCGCCCGCCACCACCGACTCCCCAGTCCGCGATCCGTGCAGGTTCGCGACCCTAGAAGCACCACAACCTGCCGAGATCACGTGATCGCGGTCGGACGGACCCCCGGGATTGCGGGGAGCCATGACAGGCTGGCGGCATGGTGACTCCCACGCGACGCGCAGCCGGTCCGGAGAACGACGAGACCCACCTGAGGCTGGCCGTCCTGATCGACGCCGACAACGCGCAGGCGAAGGTGATCGAGCCACTGCTCGCTGAGGTTGCCCGGTTCGGCGACGCGACCGTGCGGCGGATCTACGGGGACTTCACGGCCCCAACGAGTGCTTCCTGGAAGAAGGTCCTGCAGCGCAACGCGATCAAGCCGGTGCAGCAGTTCGCCTACTCGACAGGGAAGAACGCCACCGACAGCACGCTGATCATCGACGCGATGGACCTGCTCTACACCGGCAACTTCGACGGCTTCGCGCTGGTCACCAGCGACAGCGACTTCACCGGGCTCGCGATGCGACTGCGCGAGGAGGGGTTGATGGTGTTCGGCTTCGGGGAGCGCAAGACCCCGGAGGCCTTCCGCAACGCCTGCCATCGCTTCGTCTTCGTCGAGGTCCTGCGCTCCGGCGGCAGCGAGGAGCCCGAAGCCGCTGAGCAACCAAGCAGTGGAACCACCCAGGCCACGGCACCAGCGGAGCCGGCCCCACGGCCCAAGCTGCCCAAGAAGTTCGTGCTCACCGCCCTCGAGCAATCCGTGGACGACGAGGGCTGGGCGCACCTGGGCACGTTCGGCAACTACCTGAACAAGCTCCAGCCCGACTTCGACCCCCGGCTCTACGGCTACAAGAAGCTCTCCGACCTGGTGCGCGCGCGAACCGACCTCTTCACCACCGAGGAGCGGCGCTCGCCCGGCTCGAACCAGAAGGTGCTCTACCTCAGGGCCAAGTGACACAGCGCCGGTCTCGCGCCGCCCAACCAGCGCCTCCGGGCGATTCGGTGCTAGCAATGGCCCATGACCCCCTCGGCTGAGCTGCCGGACTTGGACATCACGCTGCTGGCACTCGACGACCTCCCCGCGATCGCACGGCACGGCCGAGGGATCATCCTCACGTCGGACACCCTGAGCCGGGTCGCTGCCGGTCGGCGCCACATCGAGGACCTGGCGGGCCGCCCGAAGCCGACCTACGGGGTCTCCACCGGCTTCGGCGCTCTGGCCACGGTGGCCATCGCCCCGGCGCGCCGGGCCGCCCTGCAGGTCAGCCTGACGCGCTCGCATGCCGCGGGCACCGGACCGCTCGTGGAACCGGATGTGGTGCGGGCGATGATGGCGCTGCGGCTGCAGACACTCAGCACGGGTCGGACCGGCGTTCGCCCGGAGCTGGTGGTTGCCCTCGCCGGCCTGCTCAACGCCGGCGTCGTCCCAGCCGTCCACGAGTACGGGTCGCTGGGGTGCAGCGGCGATCTCGCCCCGCTGGCCCACGTGGCCATCGTGCTCCAGGGCGAGGGTGTGGTCGTGACCCCGGACGGAACCACCCGACCAGCGGCCGGGGTGCTGTCGGAAGCCGGGCTGGAGCCGGTGGTCCTCGCGGAGAAGGAGGGTCTGGCCCTCATCAACGGCACCGACGGGATGCTCGGGATGCTGGCCCTGGCGCTGGCCGACCTCGAGGACCTGGTCCGCGCTGCCGACATCACCGCGGCGATGAGCACCGAGGCCCTGCTGGGCACCGACCGGGCGTTCGCGGCCGACCTCGTCGGCATGCGCCCGCACCCGGGTCAGGGTGCGTCTGCGGCCAACCTTCGTCGGCTGCTCGCCGGATCGCCCATCGTCGCCAGCCACCGCAACGACTCCGCGCACATCGTCCAGGACGCCTATTCGCTGCGGTGCGCCCCGCAGGTGGCCGGTTCCGCGCGCGACACCATGGTGCACGCGCGAACAGTCGCAGAGCGGGAGCTGGTCTCGATCATCGACAACCCGGTGGTCACCGAGGACGGGCGGGTCGAGTCGAACGGCAACTTCCACGGCGCCCCAGTGGCCCACGTTCTGGACTACCTGGCCATCCCTGTGGCCGACCTGGCCTCGATCAGCGAGCGACGCACCGACCGGCTCCTGGATCGCTCGCGGAACCAGGGGCTGCCCGCCTTCCTCGCCCACGAGGTCGGCGTCGACTCCGGTTACATGATCGCCCAGTACACCGCGGCCGGGATCGTCTCGGAGCTCAAGCGGCAGGCTGCGCCGGCCAGCGTCGACTCGATCCCCAGCTCGGCGATGCAGGAGGACCACGTGTCGATGGGCTGGGCCAGCGGACGGAAGCTGGTCTCGGCAGTGGCCGGGCTGCGCCAGGTGCTGGCGATCGAGCTGATCACCTCCGCCCGTGCACTGGACCTGCGGGCCCCGGCCACCCCGGCTGCGGGCACCGGCGCCGCCCTGGCCGCGGTGCGCACCGTGGTCGCCGGTCCGGGCCCGGACCGGATCGTCGCCGAGGAGATCCACGCCGCCGACACACTGATCGCCTCAGGCGCACTGCTCGACGCGGTGGCGGCCGTCGTCGGCCCGTTGGACTGAGTCGGCAGGACAGGAGACGACCATGACCCACGACCTCGGCACCCCGGTCCCGGTTCGCGCGCCTCGGGGGACGACCCGCACGGCCCTGGGCTGGCCACAGGAGGCTGCGCTGCGGATGCTGCAGAACAACCTCGACCCAGAGGTCGCCGAGCACCCGGACTCGCTCGTGGTCTACGGCGGGACGGGCCGGGCGGCGCGCGACTGGCCCAGCTTCCACGCCCTGGTCCGCACGCTGACGACCCTGCGCAACGACGAGACCATGCTGGTCCAGTCCGGACGGCCGGTCGGTGTGATGCGCACCCACGAGTGGGCCCCGCGGGTCCTGATCGCCAACTCGAACCTCGTCGGGGACTGGGCCACCTGGCCGGAGTTCCGCCGGCTCGAGGCCCTCGGCCTGACCATGTACGGGCAGATGACCGCCGGGTCGTGGATCTACATCGGCACGCAGGGCATCGTCCAGGGCACCTACGAGACGTTCGCCGCCGTGGCCGCCAAGAGCTTCGGCGGAACGCTTGCCGGCACCCTGACCCTGACCGCCGGATGCGGCGGCATGGGCGGCGCCCAACCGTTGGCCGTGACCATGAACGAGGGGGCCTGCCTGATCGTCGACGTGGACGCCACGCGACTGGCCCGCCGGGTCGAGCATCGCTACCTCGACGAGTGGACCGACGACCTCGACGTGGCGGTGGACCGGGCCCTCGCAGCCCGAGCTGAACGGCGGGGTCACAGCGTCGGAGTCGTCGGCAACGCCGCCGAGATCCTGCCCGAGCTGCTGCGCCGCGGGGTCGAGATCGACATCGTGACCGACCAGACCTCGGCGCACGACCCACTGTCGTACTGCCCGATCGGAGTGAGCCTCGAGGAGTGGCACGAGCTCGCGGGCGCCGATCCCGAGGCGTTCACGACCCGGGCGCGCGAGTCGATGGCCCGGCACGTCGAGGCAATGGTCGGATTCATGGACGCCGGGGCCGAGGTGTTCGACTACGGGAACTCCATCCGCGGCGAGGCGGAGCTGGCCGGGTACGACCGGGCCTTCGACTTCCCCGGCTTCGTGCCGGCCTACATCAGGCCGCTCTTCTGCGAAGGGAAGGGACCGTTCCGCTGGGTGGCACTGTCCGGCGACCCGGCGGACATCGCCACCACGGACGCCGCCGTCCTGCGGCTGTTCCCCGACAACGAGCCGCTGGCCCGGTGGATCCGTGCGGCCGGCCAGCGGATCGGCCCCCAGGGCCTACCCGCCCGGATCTGCTGGCTGGGGCTGGGCGAGCGTGACCGTGCTGGCCTGGAGTTCAACTCGCTGGTGGCCTCCGGGGCGATCAGCGCCCCGATCGTGATCGGGCGCGACCACTTGGACACAGGATCGGTCGCGTCGCCCTACCGGGAGACCGAGTCCATGCTCGACGGCTCGGATGCCATCGCCGACTGGCCCCTGCTCAACGCCCTGGTCAACACGGCCTCGGGGGCGACCTGGGTGTCGATCCACCACGGCGGCGGGGTCGGGATCGGGCGATCGATCCACGCCGGTCAAGTGTCGGTCGCCGATGGCACCTCCCTGGCCGCGGAGAAGCTGGCGCGGGTGCTGTCCAACGATCCGGGCATGGGGGTGATCCGGCACACGGATGCCGGCTACAACAGCGCAGCCCGGGTCGCCGAGGCCCACGACCTGCGGATCCCCATGCACGAGGCGTCGGCGCAGCAGGCCCCACCGCCGTGAGCACCCTCCTGATCGACAGGATCGGCATGCTGGTCACCAACGACCCGCAGGGCCCGACCCCCACAGCAGGCCGCGACGAGTGGGCTCTGGGTGTGCGCACCGACGCCGCGATTGTCGTCGAGGGCGGCCGGATCGCCTGGCTCGGCCCCGCGGGCAGGGCGCCAGCCGCGGACCAGCGCCACGACGTCGGGGGCGGGACCGTCCTGCCCGGCTTCGTGGACTCCCATGCGCACCTGGTCTTCGCCGGGGACCGATCGGTGGAGTTCGCTGCCCGGATGGCCGGCCAGCCGTACGCCGCCGGCGGGATCCGATCGACGGTCGCGGCGACCCGGGCGGCATCCGAGGACCAGCTGCGCGCTGGGGCAGCGGGGCTGGTCGCCGAGCTGGTCCGTTCCGGTAGCACCACGTTCGAGATCAAGTCCGGGTACGGGCTGACTGTCGCCGACGAGCTTCGTGCCTGCCGGATCGCCGCTGAGTTCACCGATGAGGTCACCCTGCTCGGCGCCCATGTGGTGCCCGCGGAGTACGCCGACGATCGCAGCGGGTACTTGGACCTGCTCACCGGGCCGATGCTCGACGCCTGCCGGCCGTACGCCCGCTGGGTGGACGTGTTCTGCGACCGCGGGGCATTCGACGCCGTCGAGACGCACGTCCTGCTCGAGCAGGCCGCGACCGCCGGGATGGGGCTGCGGGTGCACGCGAACCAGCTCGGTCCCGGGCCGGGGGTCGCGCTCGCCGTGGCCCACGGGGCGGCATCCGCAGACCACTGCACGCACCTGTCCGACACCGACGTCGGGGTCCTCGCCGAATCCAGCACCGTGGCCACCCTCCTGCCTGGCGCGGAGTTCGGGACGCGGTCGGTCTATCCGGACGCCCGTCGGCTGCTCGACGCCGGAGCCACCGTCGCCCTGGCCACCGACTGCAACCCGGGCACCTCCTTCACCACGTCGATGCCGCTGTGCATCGCCCTGGCCGTGCGCGAGATGCGGATGACCGTGGCCGAGGCGTTGACGGCCGCCACCGTCGGTGGTGCTCGCGCGCTGCGCCGCGACGACGTCGGGCGGATCACGGTGGGCGGCGCTGCCGACCTCGTCGCCCTGGCCGCGCCCTCCTACGTCCACCTGGCCTACCGTCCGGGCGTGGACCTCATTTCTGCTGTGTGGCGAGCCGGGCAGCGCGCACGGCCCGGCCCGGGCGGGCCCGATGCGGGACTGGAGCGCGACAATGGCTGAGGATCCGAACTGGCCACGTGCCTCAGCCTGGATCGAGGCGTGCACCGAGGAGCACCGCTGGCCGCGCGACCGATCCCCGCGCCGACCCGAGCTGGTCCTGCTGGGTGTCCCGGCCCACGCGACGTCGTTGTCTGCCACCAGCGCCGACACGACCCCGGCCGCGATCCGCGCCGCCCTGGCGCGGTACTCGACGTACGTCACCTCAGCCCAGGTCGACCTGCGTGACCTGATGCTCGTGGACCTCGGCGACCAGACCGACCCGGACACTGTCCAGGGGGAGCGCGACACGATTGACGCCGTCCGGCTGTTCGGGCACATCCCGGTCCTGGCCCTCGGCGGGGACAACTCCATCACGTTCGCCGTGGCGCACGGGGCTGGCGCAGACGGGCTGATCACCCTCGACGCCCACCACGACCTGCGCGACGGACGGTCCAACGGCTCACCGGTGCGCCGGCTGGTCGAGTCCGGCCTCGACGGGCGGCGCATCGTGCAGATCGGCATCAGCGACCACGCCAACTCCATGATCTACGCAGCCAGGGCCCGGCAGTTCGGGATCACCGTGATCGGACGCGACGAGCTGGAGCGCCGGAGCATGGCCGATGTGATGGCCCAGGCCCTGGAGATCGCCGGCAGCGGCCCGCGGGGCCGGGTGCATGTCGACCTCGATGTGGACGTCTGCGACCGAGCCGTGGCCCCGGCCTGCCCGGCATCGCTGCCCGGCGGGATCAGCGCCGCGCAACTTCGAGCCGCAGCCCGGGCAGCCGCGACGGATCCCCGCGTGGTCAGCCTGGACATCGCCGAGGTGGACGCCGCGGCCGACACCGCCGATGGGCGGACGGTTCGGCTCGCGGCGCTCTGCGTGCTGGAGATCGCTACCGGCGTGCTGCTCAGGCGGCGACGCGACCAGGTGGCCTCGACGTAGCCCGGAGCACCGTCACGGCAGTTGCCTGACCTCGACCCGCGAGACATCGATCAGCTCGGCTCTGGGCACACCCGTTCCCGGGGTTCCGACCGCCGCGGTGGCCCAGGCGACGCCGACGCGCAGGGCCTGCGGCCCGGAGCCGCCAGCATGCAGGAACCCCGCGAGCAGGCTGTCCCCCGCGCCCACGGTGCTCAGGACATCGACCCGCGGCCCCGTGGCCGCCCAGCGCCCGTCGTGGTCGACGAGCACCGCCCCGTCCTGTCCCAAGCTGCAGATCACGGCCGCGGCCCCGCGGTCCATCGCCTCCGTGCAGCCGTCGAGGACCTCGGCGAGCGTGGTCAGGTCACGGCCCAGGATCTCGCCGAGCTCCTCGCCGTTGGGCTTGATCAGGTCGGGCCCGCAGGCAAGCCCATCGGCCAGCGCGGCGCCACTGGCGTCGAGGGCGAATCGCGCGCCGGCGGCTCGGGTGACCTCGGCCAGGCGGTCGATGATGCCGGTCTGGACCCCTGCCGGCAGGCTGCCGGCGAGCACCACCCAGCTGGCCGAGGTGGCGAGCTCCGCAGTGGCCGCCACCAAGGCGTCCAGCTCGGCGGCTGAGAGCTGCGGGCCGGGCTCGTTCAGCTTGGTCGTGGTGCCATCGGGCTCGACGACCGTCACGTTCGCACGGGTGGTCCCAGCGATGGGGATCGCCCTGCTCGCGAAGCCCTGCTCGGCCAGCAGCCCGACGAGGCCCCGGCCGATCGAGCCGCCGGCGGGCAGGACGGCAACCGCCTCGGTCCCGTGCGCGGACAGCGCCCGCGCGACGTTGACTCCCTTGCCGGCCGGATCCTCCTGGGTCGAGTCGGCTCTGACGACCTCCCCGCGGACCAGGGACGACACCGACAGGGTGCGGTCGAGGCTCGGGTTGAGGGTGACTGTGACGATCATGCGGGTACCACCTGGGGTCCGGTCGCCTCGATCTCGGCGACAGCTGTATGGGAGGGGCCACCGGGGTGAGCCGGGAAGGGCTCGTGCCGCGGGCGGCGCCCCTCCCGGCTCACGGTGATCACGGTTCGATGGTCACCTTGATGGCCGTCCCGCCGATCACGGCCTGCACTCCGTCGGCGAACTGCTCGAGCGGCAGCCGATCGGTGATGAGGTCGGCCACCGGCACCGCACCGGAGGCGATGTACTCCAGGGCCTTGCGGTTGTGGGCCGGGCTGGAGCCATTGGCCCCGATCACTGTCAACTCGCGGTAATGCACCACGTTGGAATCGAAGGTGATGGTCGGCTTGTCCTTGGGCAGCCCACCGAACAGGCTGATCCGACCCCTCAGTGCGGCCATCTGAAGGGCATCCTCCTGCACCTTGCCCGAGCCGGCCGCGGTGATCACGACGTCCACGCCCCGGCCCTCGGTCAGGCGCAGCACCTCAGCCACCGGGTCGGCCTCGGCCGCGCAGATGGCGGCGTCGGGCTTGACCCGCTGCGCCGACAGGTCCAGGCGCTCCCGGGACAGCTCGATGAGGTAGACCTCCGTGGCCCCGCGGGCGCGGGCCAGGCGCACATGGATGCACCCGATCGGTCCGGCGCCCACGACGGCAACGACATCTCCTTCGCCGACGTTGGCCAGCTCCTGGGCGTTCAGGGCGCAGGCGAACGGCTCGGCGACCGAGGCCTCCGCGAAGGAGACGTGGTCGGCGATGGGGTTCAGGCCATCGACTTTGAGGACCTCCTCCGGGATGATGATGTACTTCGCGAGCCCGCCGTCCCAGTGGTAGCCGACGGCCTTCTGGGTGGGGCAGATCGTCTGCCATCCCCGCTCGCAGTAGTCGCACTCGCCGCAGGGGACGGCGGCGATCACCTGGACTCGGTCACCGACGGACCAGCCGCCGACAGCCTCCGGGCCCACCTCGACGACCTCCCCGGCCAACTCGTGGCCGAGGACCCGGGGCGGGTCCAGACGGTGGTGACCATGCTGGAAGATCTTCGCGTCCGTCCCGCAGATCGAGTTGGCGCGCACCCGGAGCTTGACCTCCTTCGGGCCTGGTGTCGGCTCGGGCATGTCCTCCATGCGGACGTCCCCGGGGGCGTAGTAGCGGGCAACCAACATGCTCAGTTCCTCTTCGTCGTGGTGTTCGGGCTTGGGTTCATTGTTGTCGTGGGGCTGGCCGGATCAGGCGCTGGTGTGACGGCGGCCGGCTTGGGATGGCCGCCGTCACGCCAATCGCGGGTCAGGCCAACTGCACGCTGTCCAGGACCGCTGCCACATCCGCCTTGCTCGTGGCGGCGTCGAGAGCTGCCAGCTTGTCCTCGTCGAGGAACACGTGAGCGATGCTGCCGAGCAGCGTCAGGTGGTCATCACCGGCTCCGGCGATCCCGACCACGAACCGGGCGAGCTCACCGTCGCCGTTCCAGTCGATCCCATCCGGGTAGCGGATGAACGACAACCCGGTGGCGTTGATCGAGAGCTTGGCCTCGTTCGTGCCGTGCGGGATGGCCAGGTGGTTGCCCACGTAGGTCGAGACCGACTTCTCACGGTCGAACATCGACTCGATGTAGGCCGGCTGGACAGCTCCCGTGGCGACCAGCAGCTGGCCGGCCTCGTTGATCGCGTCGTCGCGGGTGCGTGCCGTCCCGCTCAGGACGATCGCCGAGTCGGGAAGCAGCGTCCGCAGCCCCGGCTGGGCAGTCACCACAGCGGCACCCGCACCGGCAGCCCCCGCACCGACCTGAGCCGGCACAGTGCGCTTCGCCTCATCGATCATCATCACGATGTCGTCGTAGCGCGGGCTGGCCATGAAGTTGTCCACCGTGACCAGGATGGCCGAGGGGGTCTTCGGCTTGGTCCGGGCCGCCAGGTCCTGATGGGTCACCACCAGGTCGTAGGAGTCGTTGAGATCGGCGATCGCCTTGTTGATCACGGTCACGTCGGGGTGCCCCGCATCCTTGATCTTCTTGCGCAGGACGGATGCTCCCATTGCCGAGGATCCCATACCCGCGTCGCAGGCGAACACGATGCTCGTGATCGGCCCGCTGTGCGCCCGGCCGGACCCACTGACCATCGCCGACGCGACGGACTCCTTGCCCTTCATGTCCACCATGCTCTGGGTGGCGACCTCCAGGTCGCCCTCATCCCAGTCGCCCTTGTCCGTCTTGAGCAGGAACCCGGCCACCACGAAGCTGACCGCGATGCCACCGATCACCGACAGGGTGACGGCCACGAAGTCACCCGAGGGGGTCTGAGCATAGACGGCGAAGATCGATCCCGGTGCCGCTGGCGCCCGCAGACCGGTGGTGAACAGCACGTTGATGAAGATCTGGGTCGCACCACCGGCGATCGCCGCGAGGATCAGGC
>JAQBEX010000034.1:0-8544 GCA_032123675.1 Actinomycetes bacterium | reverse complement strand
AGCCTTCAGCCGCCGGCGCGAGACCGGGATCATGCGGCTGGTCGGGGCGTCGAACTTCTACATCCAACTGCCGTTCCTGCTCGAGGCCGCACTCGCCGCGACCGTCGGGGCGCTCGTCGCGATCGGGCTGCTGGCGATGCTCAAGGCCGTCCTCGTCGATGGCGTGCTCACACCCAGCTTCCAGTTCACGAACTTCGTCGGGTGGGACGTCTGGGGCCAGGTGTCGATCGTCGTGTTCATCACCGGTGTGACGCTGGCGTCCGTCGCGGCACTGGTGACGCTGCGCCGGTACCTGCGCGTCTGAGCGCGCGACGTGGGGGGCGGACCGGGCGCAGGGCTGGTCCATTCGGGTCGATGACATGGACAGATCGCGTGATCGAGGTACGCTGTGAGATACGTACACAGTTGTGGGCGCGATGAGGCATGAGGGGTGGACGAATGCGGAGGTTTCGGGCAGCCGTGGTTGCCTCGGCACTCGCCGTCACGCTCTCCGTGTCTACCCTCGGAGCCGCGATCGCCGACACGGACGAGGACAAGAAGAAGATCGACGCCGCAGTAGCCGAGTCCGGAGATGACCTGCGTGCGGCCAACGCCAGGGTTGAAGGCGCGATCGGTGATCTGCAGGAGGTCCGCGACCTTCTGCCCGCAGCACGCCGTGAGTTGACCGCAGCGCGTGCCGAGGCGGCGGCTGCTGAGGAGGCCGACAGGGCTGCTCAGGCTGAGTTGGAGCAGGCGACTGCCGCGGCGATCCGCGCGGAGCAGGAGCGCGCTGAGGTCGAGTTCCAGATCCAGGACCTCCAGAGCCGCGTGGGCAACATGGCCCGCGAGGTCTATCAGAACGGCGCCTTTGCGGACTTCGACCTGCTCATCACCGCAGACTCCGCGCTCGAGCTGGCCGACCGCGCGGCAGCGATCGATGCCGTGTCCCGGGTGAACAACCTGACCCTGTCGCGGATGGCTGAGGTCCGTGCTGAGTTGGCGCTGAAAGAGGCCCGGCTCGAACTCCTGCGCCAGCAGGTCGACGAGAAGCGCCAGTTGGCGGCGGTCGCCCTGAGCAAGGCCAACATCTCCCGAGACCGCGCAGCGGCCGCCAAGTTGAAGGTCGATCTCCTCGTCGCCCAGAAGGCGACCGCCCTGGATGTCGCGTCTGCGGAGCGCGCGAAGGTGCTCAAGCAGTACAAGTCCTACCAGGCCGAGCAGCAGCGCATCGCAGCTCTTCTTGCCCAGCAGGCTGCAGCTGAGGCTGCGCGCCTTGCGAAGGGGGGGAGCCTCAGCTACGTCCCCACGGATGTCGAGGGATTCCAGTGGCCGATCTCGAACACCAGGATCGGCCAGGGAGTCGGGCCGCGCGTCCACCCCGTGTACGGCTACCGGTCCTGTCACACCGGAGTCGACATGGGCGTTCCGAGCGGGACCCCGATCCGGAGCATCGCGGCCGGGATTGTCGTGTCGAATGCCACGGGCGGGCCGTACGGCAACCACACGCTCATCTCCCACGGCAACGGGCTGTTCTCGATGTACGCCCACCAGTCGCGCTTCGGCGCCAGTGAGGGCAAGAAGGTCCGCAAGGGTGACGTCATCGGGTACGTCGGCAGCACCGGCTACTCCACTGGCCCGCACCTGCACTTCGAGATCCACATCGGGGGCAAGCCCTATGACCCACTCGGCTGGTTCGGCGGCGACAAGGTCCCGGTTCGCTGCTGATGTCGCGTGAGCAGGGGCGGCAGCTGGTCGCCCAGAACAAGAAGGCTCGCCACGACTACCACATCGACGCGACCTACGAGGCTGGGATCGTGCTGGTCGGCACTGAGGTCAAGTCGTTGCGCGCCGGGCGAGCCAGCATCGTCGACGCGTTCGGGCAGTTCAGTGACGGCGAGCTGTTCCTGCACTCCCTGCACATCCCGCCGTACACACATGGAACGTGGACGAACCACTCTCCCCGGCGGGTCCGCAAGCTGCTCATGAAGCGGGCCGAGCTCGAGCGGCTGGAACGCAAGCTCAAGGAGAGCGGGTACACGCTCGTCCCGCTCTCGCTGTACTTCAAGGACGGCTACGCCAAGGTGGAGCTCGCCCTGGCCCGCGGCAAGAAGTCCTACGACAAGCGCCAGACGCTGGCCGAGCGCGATGCCCAGCGTCATATCGCCAAGGAGATGGGTCGCCACCTCAAGGGCCGGTCCTAGCCGGACTGGGGAGGTGACAGGGGCTGCGGCGGGGCCGTATCCTTGAATCAACCGGTTCGCCGGGGACAACTCAACAGGGGGGTGACAGGTTTCGACGTCGGCTGTGATCGACGGGAGAAGCGGGCCGAGGATGGCAGTTATCTCGAGAACGACCTGCCAAAAAACAATTGCGAACAACAACGCAACTGTCGCACGCTCGAGCATGGCCCTCGCGGCCTGAGCGATTCGCGACCGGTGAACCGGGGGTGTCTCCGCCCCGAATTCGCCGTCATTGAGGAGACTCACCAACCCGCCCGGTAACGGGGTGGGACGGAACAACCAACAGTTGCTGGACCGTGCTACCGCGCAGTGCCACACGAAGCGCGGAGGTTGAGACCACATCAGCGTGGCTGCGCCCGGAGAAGACCCGGAGGAGCACCGACGGACCCGGGTTCGATTCCCGGCACCTCCACACAAGACGAAGGCCCCCGGCTGTTCCCGGGGGCCTTCGTCATGTGTGCTGGACTGCACGTCGGGATCCGTCGCGCCATGTCTCTTGGTGGGGCTGCGACGGATCCCGGCACCTCCACACATGACTGAGGCCCCCGGCTTCCCTGGGGGCGTGCGTCGGCGCACGGCGCTACCCTGCGGTGATGGACGGGACTACCTTGATGTGCGTCGATGACCGCTGACGAGTCGCGCGGCCGGGGTGGCGCACCGGCCCTGCGGCTAGCACAGGAGCCCGCCGCCGACGAGCTGCTCTCACGGGACCCGTTCGCACTTCTGACCGGCATGCTGCTCGACCAGCAGTTCCCTATGGAGCGGGCGTTCGCGGGGCCGATTCTGCTCGCGCAGCGATTGGGCACCGACCGCCTCGATCCCCGGGCGATCGCTGACTTCGAGCCCGAGGCCTTCGCCGCCCTGGCCGCGGGACCCCCGGCGGTTCATCGGTATCCCGGCTCCATGGCTGGGCGGATCCAATCGTTGGCTCGAGTGGTGGTCGACGAGTACGACGCAGACACGGCTGCGCTGTGGACCACGGCAACCTCCGGCGCCGACCTGCTGCGCCGGCTTCGCGCCCTGCCTGGTTTCGGGGACCAGAAGGCGCGCATCTTTGTCGCGCTGTTGGGCAAGCAGCGCGGGGTCAGGCCCCAGGGATGGCGCGAGGCCGCAGGTGCGTACGCCGAGGACGGATCACGCCGGTCGGTCGCTGACGTCGTTGATGGAGCCTCACTCGCCGAGGTCCGCGCCTTCAAGGCGCAGCAGAAGGCGGCCGCGACGGCGAAGGGGCAGTCATGACACCCCCGCCTTGGTCTGCCGAACTGATTACGGGAGCGGTCCGTGAGCAGACGTCGGTCTACCGCTTCCCAGCGGGGTGACCGCACTCACCGATCGCCGTGCCCGGCCGCACTGGGGGTCACGTCGGTGTGACGGTGACACCGTCCTCCCCTGTTGACGCCTCGATGTCGGAACTCGCCTGCTCGATCAACTGGTCGGCCAGGTGGCGCAGGGCCCTGGCAACGGCCAACCTGTCGCCGATCTGGGCCATCGGGGGATCCTGCGCCCGCCGATGGCTAACTCCCGTGGCGCTCACGTCGCCCAGCGGGTCGGCCACCAGGACGGCTCGTACTGTGGTGTCGTCGCCCTCGAAGACCGAGATGCGAACGCTCCACTGATGGGCCGCAGTCGGCTCACCAAGTGCGTGGTCCCCTGCCGTCGTGGGGTCGGTAGCCTCCTGAGCCGCCACCGCCCCGGCGCTCTGCACGCCCAGTACGGAGCCGGGTCCGGGGTAGATCAGGCCGGTGTGCCCGTCGCTCCAGCGGACGAGGAACGGCGGGGAGCCGTTGTCGCCGCGGACCTCAAGGATCTCGCCGTCCCTGGTCGGCCGGTCAACCTGCTCGCCCGCCATGACGATTCGATCGCCTACGGATGCCTTCATCGCGTCGTCTCCTTGTCCTCGGGTGCACCTCCCACTCTGCTCCTGTCAGTGCTCCGGAGGGAACCCGGGGGGCGTGCTGGCCCGGACCAGGCGGGGATCAGGGCCCGGGTGGCGACGGGCGCGACCAGTCGCCAGTCGCGTGGCGCCGCCGGCATGACACCTCCACGGGCGCTGTCCTGCGCGTGCGTGCGCTCCCTGCGATGATCGGGCAATGCTGGACGTCCCGCCGGACCGGTTCGACGACCTCGTCTCCGAGGCGCTGGACATGATCCCCGCCGAGCTGGCCGAGCTCATGAGCAACTGCGTGGTCCTGGTGGCTGATGACGTCGAACCCGGTTCGCGGAGCGTGCTCGGGCTCTACGAGGGGACCCCGCTGACCGAGCGCGGTGGCTGGTACACGGGCGTCCTACCTGACCGCATCACCATCTATCGGCTGCCCATCCTGCGCATGTGCCGGGACGCCCACGAGGTGGTCGATGAGGTCCGGATCACCGTGATCCATGAAGTCGCCCACCACTTCGGGATCGAAGACGACCGCCTGCATGACCTCGGGTGGGCCTGAGCCCCCCGGTCGCCGGGCAGCCCGCACGCCACGTCAATAGTGTGGGACCAACGCCGATCCGGGAGGTCCACATGTCCGATTCCCCCGCTGTCCGTCGTCCGGCCGTCGCCGTGCTCACCTCCGGCGGAGACTCGCAGGGGATGAACGCGACGGTTCGCGCCGTGGTACGTACGACGTTGAGTCGTGGCGCCGACGCGTACACCGTCTACGAGGGGCTGCAGGGGTTGGTCGACGGTGGCGACCGGCTGCGGAAGGCCGACTGGGACTCGGTCAGCGGGATCATGCACCTGGGTGGCACCGTGATCGGCACGGCCAGGTCCGCGGACTTCCGCGAACGCTCGGGCCGGTTGCGGGCAGCGCGCAACCTGATCGAGCGCGGGATCGACCGGCTCGTCGTGGTTGGCGGTGATGGCTCCCTGACCGGGACCGACATCTTCCGCGCCGAGTGGTCCGGGCTGCTGTCCGAGTTGGCGGCCACCGGACAGATCTCCGCCGAGCAGGCCGAGGCGCACGCGGACCTGATCATTGCCGGTGCCGTCGGCTCCATCGACAACGACATGGTGGGCACCGACAAGACCATCGGGGCCGACTCGGCCATGCACCGGATCATTGAGGCGGTGGATGCGCTGGGTTCCACCGCGGCCAGCCACCAGCGCTCGTTCGTGGTCGAGGTGATGGGTCGGCACTGCGGCTACCTGACCGTCATGTGTGGCATCGCTGGCGGTGCGGACTACATCCTGATCCCCGAGGTCCGTCCGGGCCCGGGGTGGCAGGACGATCTCATCGCCCGGCTCGCAGCCGGGCGGGCCGCCGGTCGCCGGGACAACCTCGTCCTCGTGGCCGAGGGAGTGATCGATCAGGCGGGCCAGCCGATCAGCGCCCAGATGGTCGCCGACGTGATCACCGAGCGGGCCGGCGAGGACACCCGCGTGACGATCCTCGGCCACGTCCAGCGCGGTGGCACGCCCAGCGCCTACGACCGTTGGATGCCGACCCTGGTGGGCCACGCAGCGGCCAATGAGGTGCTCGACGCCGACTCCGCGTACGTCTCCCAACTCATCGGGGTGCACAACAACAGGGTCGTGCGGACGCCGCTGATGGAGGCGGTCGCGGCGACGAAGGCGGTCCCCGCCCTCATCGACGCCGGGGACTACGGGGCCGCCATGGCGGCCAGGGGGACTTCCTTCACTGAGATGGTCCGGGTCTTCGAAGGGATCGCCCGGCCCCAGCCGATGTTCCCCAGCCAGGGCACGACCATCGGGATCATCCATGCGGGTGGACTCGCCCCGGGCATGAACTCGGCCGTCAGTGCCGCAGTCAGGTTCGGGATCTCGCGCGGTCATGACATTGTCGGGATCCGCAACGGCTTCCCCGGGCTCCTGACCGACAAGGTCCAGCCGATGACGTGGGAGGCAGTCGAAGGCTGGGCCGGGCTCGGTGGGGCGGAGTTGGGAACCAGCAGGTCCACGCCCACCACGGACGAGGAGTACGTCGAGGTTGGCGCCGCTCTGGAGCGCAACAGCATCGATGCGCTGCTCGTCGTGGGCGGGCACCGCGCGTACATGGCGGCCTATCGGCTGGCGGGCAAGCAGGATCTGCACCCCGGGCTGGCCATCCCGGCGATCTGCCTGCCGGCGACCATCGACAACAACCTCCCCGGCTGGGAGATGACCGTGGGCGCGGACACCGCTCTCAACGAGATCGTGCGTGACATCGATCGCATCAGGCAGGCAGCGAGCGCCACCCGACGGGCCTTCATCGTGGAGACGATGGGCCGCAAGTGTGGGTTCCTGGCCTTCATGTCCGGGCTCTCGGTCGGCGCCGAGGAGGTGTACCTCAACGAGGACCCGCCCACGCTGGCCCGGCTGAACGTCGATGTGTCCGACATGGTCGACGGGTTCCGCACGGGGCGCACGTTCCACCTCGCGATCCGCAACGAGGAGGCCAGCCCCGGCTACACGACGGAGTTCCTCCGGCAACTGTTCACCGAGGAGTCCAACGGGCTGTTCAGCGTCCGCTCGATGATTGTCGGCCATCTCCAGCAGGGCGGCTCACCGACGCCGTTCGACCGGGCCCATGCCGCAGGGCTCGCGGCATTCTGCGTGGACTGGCTTACCGGGCAGGTGCTCGCCGGCCGTTCCGACTGGCACTACGCCTCCAGCGGTGACGGCAGGAAGCGCACCGAGCCGCTGACCCGCGTGTCCGACGTCTACGACATGGAGAACCGGCGGCCCCGGGACCAGTGGTGGATGCCGTTGCGTGAGGTCCTGGGCACCCTGTCGTGGCAGCCGTCCGCCAACCGCTCCGAGGAGTCGGATGGGCAGTAGGCCTGCGGGTGATCACCTGACCGCGTCGTTGTCGGTCACCGGGAGGCTGGGCAGGGGCCGCCCGGCTCGCCGTGGCATGGCCCTCGACCCATCGACTGTGGTTGGATCGTGCCTTCGGCTACGAGGTCGTAGGAGGCCCCGGTGATCTTGGAATCCGCGATCATGAGCGTGGCACCCGGCCGCGAGGAGGAGTTCCTCGCCGCACTGGAGCAGGCGAAGAACGTCCTGGCCGAGGCACCGGGCTGGCAGGACATCCGGGTCCATCGGGGGATCGAGCGCCCCTCGACGTTCCTGATCGAGATCACGTGGGCAACCCTCGAGGACCACACCGAGGGGTTCCGCGGCAGTGCGCTGTTCGATCAGTGGCGCGCACTGATCGGACCGTTCTTCGCCGAACCGCCCACGGTCGAGCACTGGACCCCCGTGTGATGCCTGCCCCGCTGCACGATCTGGGGGCACTCGAGGCGGCCGGGCTCATGGCTGACGGGGAGCTGACCAGCCTTGCCCTCGTCGAGCACCTGTTGGCGCGGATTGCCCAGCGGGAGCCGACGTTGCACGCGTTGATCGCCGTGCATCCGCAGGCACTCGAGCAGGCGCGGGCTGCGGATGCGCGCCGCGCTTCCGGTGCGCCGCTGAGCTCCCTGGACGGCATCCCGGTGATCATCAAGGACAACATCGAGGCAGTCGGTCTGCCGGGCACCGTGGGTTCGCTGGCCCTGGCCGGTTCCCCGGCCGGACGTGATGCCGGCCTGGTCACCCGGTTGCGTGCCGCGGGGATGGTCATCCTGGCGGCGGCGAACCTCTCGGAGTGGGCGAACTTCCGGGGGAAGCACTCCACGAGCGGCTGGTCGGGCGCGGGTGGGCTCACCGACAACCCGTGGCGCGCCGGTCGGTCGGCCGGCGGTTCCTCGTCCGGGTCCGGCGCCGCTCTGGCTGCGCGCTACGCACCCCTGGCCGTGGGCACGGAGACCGACGGGTCCATCACCTGCCCAGCCGCCCTGTGCGGGGTCGTCGGGATCAAGCCCACAGTGGGAACGGTTCCGATTGATGGGGTCGCCCCGATCTCCGCGAGCCAGGACTCGCCGGGCCCCATGGGCCGCAGCATTGCCGACGTCGAGGCGCTGCTGGCGGTCCTCACCGGCAGCCATGACTCAGGGGTGCCCACCGCCGGCGGCCGGGAGGGCTCCGGCAGTGACTTCGCCCCGCCGGTCCGGCGGTACGTCCTCGGTGCGCCCGCCGTGTGGCTGACCGGCGACCCGGAGACCGACGGGCTGTTCGCCCACACCCTGGGCCTGATCCGGGCGGCCGGGATCGCCGTTGTCGCTATCGGCCTGCCCGACAAGGACGACCAGGTGGGGGCCGACGAGATCACGGTCCTCGTGCACGAGATGTCCGACGACCTCGACGCGTATCTCGGCTCCCGGCCCGGCTCAGCCGTGGCCTCGGTCGCCGAGGTGGTCGCCTTCAACACGGCGCACGCGGATGCCGAGCTGGCCCACTACGGCCAGGAGTACCTCGAGCAGGCGGTCGCCAGTGCGGGACGTGCTGCTCCGCAGT
>JAQBEX010000033.1:0-59771 GCA_032123675.1 Actinomycetes bacterium | reverse complement strand
GAGAAGCCCTCGACCGTGGCGATGAGGTCAGCGCTGATGCCCTGGGGCACGAAGTACGTGTCGTAGGCGGTCTCCGGGTCCATCGCCCAGGCTCCACCGTCCATGCCCATGGGCACGCGGCTCATGGCCTCCACGCCACCGGCGATCGCCACGGACTCCCAGCCCGAGCGGATCTTGGCAGCGGTGAGGTTGACCGCCTCCAGGGCGGACGCGCAGAACCTGTTGATCGTGACGCCAGCGCCGGCGGCATCCGGCAGGCCCGATGCGATCGCGGCGGTACGGGCGATGTTCGCGCCCTGATCGCCGACAGGGGTGACGCAGCCGACGACGATGTCCTCGACCAGCAGGGGATCCAGCCCCGGATTCCGATCCAGGATCTCGTGGATCAGGTCGGTCAGCATGGTGACCGGCTTGGTCCCGTGCAGGGCGCCATTCTTGGCCTTGCCGCGCGGGGTACGAATCGCCTCGTAGATGTATGCCTCGGAAATCACGCCTGCATCGTCTCCTCGTTGCTGTCGTGGTGATGCCCAACGGATCACCCATCACGTGGTCGATCCGGCCTATTGAGCAAGTGTCAACAGACTACTACCCGTCAGTAACTTGCTGTCAAGGGGGTCCCCCCTGACCGCGTGGCACCCGCGCGGGCCGCTGTCCCCCACGCGCGGGACTCCCCCTCCCGACTAGCCTGATGGGCACACCTGCGGAAGGGATGCACATGGGCCGGCTCAGCGTGATCTCGGACATGGATGGGGTCATCTACCGGGGCAAGGAGCTCATCCCCGGCGCCCAGGAGTTCGTCGCCCACATGCGAGCCAACGACATCCCCTTCCTGTTCCTGACCAACAACTCCGAGCAGACCCCGCTGGATCTCAAGCGCAAGCTCGAGGGGATGGGGATCCACGGGCTGACCGAGGCCAACTTCATCACCGCGGCGATCGCGACGGCGCAGTTCCTGCACGCACAGCGACCGCACTCGACGGCCTATGTCGTCGGCGGCAGCGGCCTGACCGCCGAGCTCTACAAGGTCGGCTACTCGATCACCGAGAGCCATCCGGACTACGTCGTCGTCGGCAAGACCGCCAACTTCACGTTCGCCACGATGCGCAAGGCCGCACAGCTCATCGACGGTGGCGCCCGGTTCATCGGCACCAACCCCGACCTGATCGACCCGGTGGAGGGCGGGACCGAACCGGCCGCAGGGGCGATCCTGGCCTCGATCGAGGCGGCCACCGGCCGGAAGGCCTACATCGTCGGCAAGCCGAACTCCCTGATGATGATCTACGCCCGGCAGATGCTCGGTGCGCACGCCGAGGACTGCGTGATGATCGGCGACCGGATGGACACCGACATCGTGGGTGGGCTCGAGGCCGGGATGAGGACCGCGCTGGTGCTGTCCGGGGTGTCGGACCGGGCCACGGTCGAGCACTTCCCCTACCGACCGGACCACGTGTTCGACTCAGTCGCCTCGATCGACTGGGAGGCACTGGCCGGCGGCCTGGAAGCGGGGGCAGTCACGTGACGACCTCCACCGCGATCCAGATCCCCACGCTGCTGCGGGTCAAGCCCAACACCCTGTACAAACTGGGCAAGTACCTGCGGCGCAACGACTTCCACCGGATCGCCCTGTTCTACGGCGAGGGCATCGCCGACATGCTGGGGCAGACCGTCGAGATCTCGCTGGACAGTTCGGAGATCAAGACCCGCTACACCGAGACCGTCACGACCAACGACATCGAAGCCGTCGTGACCAGCGCGTTCTCGCTGCCGCGCACCACCGATGCCATCGTGGCGGTCGGTGGCGGGATGGCCATCGACTACGCGAAGTACGCGGGCTTCCTGACGAAGAAGCCGGTGATCGCCGTGCCGACGGCGCTGAGCAACGACGGCTTCTCGTCCCCGGGGGCGAGCCTCAAGGTCGCCGGCAAACGCGTCAGCTGCCCGGCCAACATCCCGTTCGGGGTGGTGCTCGACACGTCCGTGATCGCCAACAGCCCGCCACGGTTCACCCACTCCGGGGTGGGTGACCTGCTCAGCAAGTACTCCGCCGTGCACGACTGGAAGTTGGCCTACTGGGAGACCGGCGAGCAGGTCAACGACTTCGCCGTGCTGATCGCCCTGCAGAGCGTGGAGAACTTCGTCCACCATCCGGACAAGTCCATCGGCGACCTGGACTTCATCAAGCTCATGGCCGGCGGTCTCGTGATGAGCGGGGTGGCGATGGAGGTCTCCGGCTCGTCGCGACCGGCGTCCGGAAGTGAGCACCTGATCTCGCACGCCTACGAGAAGGTGGCTGACCGGCCGAGCATGCACGGCCTGCAGGTCGGCGTGGCGTCCATCGGCACGATGTGGCTGCAGGAGCATCCCCGCCTGGACGACGTGGTGGCCGTGCTGGCCGAGACCGGGTTCCTGCGCTTCGTCAAGGAGAACCCGCTGGAGCGTGCGGCGTTCGTCGAGGCGATCAAGCTGGCCCCCACGATCAAGGACCAGTACTTCACGATCCTGACCCCCAAGGGCAACGTGGACAAGCTGGTCGAGTTCGTCTCCGACAGCCCGGTCTGGGACGGGCTGCTGGCCTGATCGAGCCCAAGAGGTGAGTGCGGCTGCGGTGCCCGTGGCGCGGTGCACCGGCGGGGCCGACCGGTTCTCACTACGATTCCAGTCATGCCCTCACTCGCCCCGGCCGCCGTTCGACTGGCCGAGTCCTCCGGCTCCGGCCCGACGCTTGACATCCCGATCCAGGTCTGGGCGCTGACCCTCGGGGTCATCGTCGCGCTGTTCACCTTCGACCTGGTCATCAGCGGCCGCAACCCGCACGCTGTGGGGTTCAAGGAGGCCGTCGGCTGGTCGGTGTTCTACATCTCGGTGGCGATCTTCTTCGGGCTGGTCTTCGCATGGTGGGCCGGCTCGCCCTACGGCGCCGAGTACTTCGCGGGCTACATCGTCGAGAAGACCCTGTCGATCGACAACCTGTTCGTCTTCGTGATCATCATGTCGGCGTTCGCGGTCCCCGCCGAGCACCGGCACAAGCTGCTCACCCTGGGCATCGCGCTGGCGCTGGTGCTGCGTGCCATCTTCATCGCGATCGGCGCGACCCTGCTGGCCTACTTCTCGTTCATGTTCCTGGTCTTCGGCGCGATCCTCATCATCACCGGGATCAAGCTCTACCAACACCGCGACCAGGACCCCGACGTCCAGGACAACGCGCTGGTCCGGGCCACCAAGCGCCGGATCCCCGTGACCGAGGACTACCGCGAGGGGCACTTCTTCGTCCGTGACAACGGCGTCCGGATGGCCACGCCGCTGTTCATCGCGTTCGTCGCGATCGCCTCCACGGACATCCTGTTCGCACTCGACTCGATCCCCGCCGTGTACGGCGTCACCAACGAGCCCTACATCGTGTTCGTGGCCAATGCCTTCGCACTGCTGGGCCTGCGTGCCCTGTTCTTCCTCGTTGATGGCCTGCTCGACCGGTTGATCTACCTGTCCACCGGGCTCGCGATGATCCTGGTGTTCATCGGCATCAAGCTCTCGCTGCACTGGGCGCACGGGATCTGGCCGTCGGTGCCGGAGATCTCAATCGTGCTCTCCCTGGTGTTCATCGCTGTCGTGCTGACCGTGACCACGGTCGCGAGCATCGTGGCGGTGCGCCGGGATCCGTCCAAGCGGGCGCACGCGGGCTCGTTCACCGACAACGTCGAGGATCGCGCGGGCACGGGCCACGGCGACAGCTCCGAGCACTGATCGTCGAGCACCCCCCGGCTGTCGTGGGGGCTGCTGGCGCCGCGCTCAGCCCAGGAGGGCCTGGCCGATGTACTCGCCCTCCTGGACGCCGCGGGGGACGGCGAACAGGGCCGAGCCGATCGGGGTGGTCCACACGTTGAGCACGTCCGCGGCGGCCAGGCGCTTCTGGATGGGCACGTACTGCGCCATCGGATCGGCCATGTAGGCCGCGAAGATCAGGCCGGCGTCGGCCGAACCGTCCTTGGCTATGCCGTCGTCGTAGTTGTAGGGCCGGCGCAGGATCCGCTCGGCGGGGGCCAGGGCGTGCGCACAGCGCATGTGCGCGGTGGGCGGGATGACCAGGAAGCCGTTCTCGTCGACGGCCTCGTAGTCCGGGGCGGTGAACTCGTCACCACCGGTCAGCGGCGCCCCGTCGGACAGGCGCCGGCCGATCGACTCCTCCTTGCCGGCGACGTCCATGGCACCCCAGGTCCTGAGGTCCATCGCGATCCGCCGCACGAGCATCGCGGTGCCGCCAACCAGCCACGACGGGCCGTCCGGCACCCACACCACGTCGTCGAAGTCCTCGGTGCCCGACGTCGGGTTCACCGTTCCGTCGACCTGACCCATCAGGTTGCGGCCCGTGCCACCAGGGGTCGTGTTGGCGGGCCGGTGGAAACCCGACTGGACCCAGCGCACGGTGGCGAACGGGGCGGCATCGGTCAGGAGCACGCGCAGGGCGTGGGACACGGTGACCGGGTCCTCAGCCGCGACCTGCAGGATCAGGTCACCGTCACTCCAGCGCTTCTGGAGCTTGTCGATGCTGAACTCCGGCAGGCCGGCGGCCAACCAGGCTGGTGCCTGATCCTCCAGCCCTGCAGCCACAAGCGCGCCACGGCCGTACCCGACAGTGACCGTGAGCCTGGCCGGGACCGTCGCCAGCTCCGGCTGCGGATCAGCCAGGGCGGCAGTGCCCTGCGAGAGCCGGTCGATGTCGTCGGTCAGCAGGACCATCATCCGGATCAGGGCGTCGCGGTCGACGTCATCGCGCAGGTCGAGCGCGACGAAGGTGGCCGTGGCCTGCATCGGGGTGGCGATCCCGGCCTGGTGCGGACCGCGGAACGGCTCCACAGCGTCGCCGAGTGCGGGCACCTGTCCCTCGCTCCCGGACGGCGCCGGGTCAGCGGCCGGGGCGACCGCGACCGCCGGCGCCGCTGCAGTCGAGGCGATCGCGGCACCCACGCCGCCGAGCGCCAGCCGGCCCAGGAGGGCACGGCGACTGACCCCACGGGGAGCGGCGTGCGCACCCTCGGGGCGCGTCGGCGTGCTGCTCACAGGTCTCCGATCAGCTCTCGGGGCTGGCCGAGGCGTCCATGTCCTCGCCCTCCATGCCCTCGCCCTCCATGCCGGGCTCGTAGGACTCTTCACCACCATCGAAGGGCTTCGCCACGCCACTGTACGGCGCGGTGCCGCCATCAGCACACGTCATGGTGATCTCGACGGTCTCCCCTGCCTCGATCGGCGCGGGCAGCATCATGAGCATCATGTGGTTCTGCCCCGGGGCGAGCTCGGCAGTCCCGCCGGCGGCGATGACCAGCCCCCCGTCGATCTGCTGCATGACCATCTCGCCGTCCTTGTCGACGACCTCGTGGATCTCCATCTTGCCGGCCGACGGGCTGGTCGCCGAGACGATCGTCATCTCGCTGTCCCCGTTGTTGGTCAGGACGCCGAACGCACCGGTCATCTCGGTGTCCGTGGCCTTGACCCACGGATCGGCGACGGTGATGGGGCAGGCAACGGCCTGCCCGCCGGCCGCCTCGGTCGCGGCGTCAGCACCATCGGAGTCGGAGGCACAGGCGGACAGCATGCCGACCATGAGGACGGCAGCGGCGATGGCGGAACGGTGACGCGGAGCGGACATGACAGTCTCCTGAATCAGGTGGGATACCCCCGGGGGCTTAGGGAAAAGCCTACTCCGTCGGCATAAGCGCCCGATCGCGCAGGTCAGCCTTAGTCGCCGGCCACGCCAGTCGCGGGAACGGGATGTCCCCCTGCCGCATCGCCCGTACCCTTGTCAGCATGACCGAGGCGCAACCGACGCAGGACCTCGCGGAGGTCTCGCTGATGGACGCCTTCGGTGGGCGCCGCGGCGTCGTCGACTCCGGACTGCCACCCCTGGTCTTCGTGGGCACCTATGTGGCCTCCGGCTCCACCCTGACAACCGCACTCCTGGCCGCGCTTGCTGCCGGCGTGGTCGTCACCGCGCTCCGGCTGGCCCACCGCGACACCCTGCGCCATGCGCTGGCCGGCTTCGGCGCCGTGGCCCTGGCGGCGTTCGTCGCCTCCCGGACGGGTCGACCTGAGGACTACTTCCTGCCCAGCCTGCTGGCCAATGCCGGGGCAGCGCTGGCCTGGGCGGTGTCGATCTGGATCAAGCGGCCGTTCCTCGGGCTCACGGTGGGCGCGCTGACCCGCTCGTCGGCCTGGCGCACCGATCCGGTGATGCTCACGGCCTACTGCCGTGCCAGCTGGATCTGGGTGGTGTCGTTCCTCGTGCGAGTGGTGGTGATGACGCCGCTGTGGCTGTCCGGGATGACCGTGGCGCTCGGCCTGGCGAAGGTCGCCCTGGGCTGGCCGATGGTGCTGGTCGTGATCTGGCTGTCCTGGCTGGTCGTCGAGCCCGCACATCGCGCTCGCCGCAAGGCGCTCGCCGACGAGGCGGCTATCGACCTGACCACTCGCTGAGCAGTTCCTGCTCCCTGCTGGGATCCAGGTGCCCGCCGCGACCAGCCCACCCCGACGACGGGTCAGTTGACCACCTCAGGGTGTCAGCCGCCGTCTGGCCCAGCGGCCGGGAGTGCAGCCCGGCCGCGATCGCGCGGTCCGGGTCCATGGCCAGCCCGAACTCCGGATCGTCGCTCCCGCCCCACATCGGCAGCATGGCCGGAGTCACGCCCCGCTCGACCAACCAGCTCGACGGGATCCACTCCAACTGCGTGCCCGGGGGCGCGAGCGCCGCGCGCACCTCCTCGAGCATCTGGGCGAATGAGTACGGCGGTGCGGGGTTCATCACATGGAAGGTGCCCTCATCCCCGGTCTCGAGCAGCCGCAGGCTGAAGCTCGCCAGGTCACGGGCGTCCACGCTCTGGAAGGGCGCCTCGGGATTGCCCGGGCACAGGACGGTTCCGCCGCGGGCGAGCCGATCGACCCAGTAGGGGAATCGGGCAGTCGGATCATACGGGCCGATGATGTACGTCGGGCGGATGACGAGCAGCTCGCCGGCGTAGCGCTGCTGGGCGACGTGCTCGCAGCCGACCTTCAGCCCGCCGTAGGTGGATCCGTCGATGGGCGGGAGGTCGCCGTCGAGGCCCAGCGGCGCCTGCAGCACCGATTCCTCGTCGAGCTCCGGTTCCGGGGAATCGGCGTAGACCGAGACCGTGGAGACGAACAGGTGCCGCCCACCCCGGCCGCCGAGTGCGTCGGCGAGTTGACGGACCTGCTTGGGCCAGTAGGCGCACACATCCACCGTGGCGTCCCACCGACGATCCGCAAGGACCCCCAGGTCGCCGTTGCGGTCCGCGTGCAGGTGCTCGGCACCCGGGGCTCCGGCGCAGGCGATGCCACGGTGCAGGACCGTGACCGTATGCCCGCGTGCAATCGCTTCGGCCACCAGGTGCCGCCCGACGAACGTGGTCCCGCCGATGATGAGGATGCGCATGCCCCGATCCTGTCAGGGAAGCACCCGCCTGTCGCCGGTGACGGAGGTTGCGGCGCGGACCCGAGCAGCGAGACACTGGTGGTGCAGACACCGGTGAGGAGGACAGCCATGGGATTCCTGCTCGCGATGACCCTGCCCGCGCTCGTGCTGCTGCTGACGGTGCTCGGCATCCTGGAGATGCTGAGCGCCAAGCGCCGCAGTGGGCGCGGCTCGGCGATGTCGTCAACCGGCTTCGATGTCCTCCAGGAGGCGCTCTACCCCTCCAAGAAGCACGAGATCGAGCAGCGCGCCCATGAGGCGCTCGTGACCGAGGAGGACGCCGACGGGGCGCCGCCGCGCAGCCGGATCGACCTCGACAAGGGCACGGCGACCATCCTGCTGCCCTGAGCGGCTCCGCAGAGCGCGGAACCACTGGCCGGGCCTACTCGACGATCGCCGCCGAGAACTGGCTCTGGTAGAGCCGCGCGTAGGCCCCTCCGGCGTCCATCAGTGCCTCGTGGTTGCCCTGCTCGACAATCGCGCCGGACTCCATCACCAGGATCGTGTCGGCGTCGCGGATGGTGCTCAGCCGGTGGGCGATGATGAACGACGTGCGGCCGTGGCGCAGTCGGGCCATCGCCTTCTGGACCAGCACCTCGGTGCGGGTGTCCACCGACGAGGTCGCCTCATCGAGGATCAGGATCGCCGGGTCGCTCAGGAAGGCTCGCGCGATCGTGATGAGCTGCTTCTCGCCGGCCGACACGTTGGACGCCTCGTCGTCGAGCACTGTGTCGTACCCATCAGGAAGCGTCCGCACGAAGTGGTCCACGTAGGCCGCCTGCGCCGCCGCCAGGACATCCTCATCGCTGGCGTCCGCCGCCCCGTAGGCGATGTTCTCCCGGATCGTGCCGCCGAACAGCCAGGTGTCCTGCAGGACCATCCCGAAGCTTGCGCGCAGGTCGTCGCGGGACATGGCCATGATGTCGACCCCGTCGAGGGAGATCCGTCCCGCGTCCACGTCGTAGAACCGCATGAGCAGGTTCACCAGCGTGGTCTTGCCCGCCCCGGTGGGCCCCACGATCGCGCACGACTCTCCCGGCAGGACCACCAGGTTCATGTCCTGGATCAACGGCGCGTCCGGGACGTACTGGAACGCCACGTCATCGAAGACCACCTGGCCCCGCAACGGGTCCGGGAACTGGACATCGGCCGGGTCCGGAGTCTCGTCCTCGGCGTCGAGGAAATCGAACACCCGCTCCGCGGAGGCCACCCCGGACTGCATCAGGTTGACCACGGCGGCGATCTGCGTGATCGGCATCTGGAACTGCCGGGCGTACTGGATGAACGCCTGCACGTCACCGAGCGGCATCGCTCCCGCAGCCACCTGGAGGCCGCCGATCACCGAGATCAGCACGTAGTTCAAGTTGGAGATGAACATCATCGCCGGCTGGATGATGCCCGAGATGAACTGGGCCTTGAAGCTCGCGGAGTACATCCGCTCGTTGAGCTCGTCGAACTCCGCCACCGCCTTGCCGGAGTGGCCGAACACCTTGACCAGCTCGTGACCGGTGTACATCTGCTCGACGTGCCCGTTGAGGGCACCGGTCCACTCCCACTGGGAGGCGAACTGCTTCTGCGACCGCTTGGCGATCGCCATCGTGACGACGAACGACAGCGGGACGGTCAGCAGCGAGACCAATGCCAGCAGCGGTGACATCCAGAACATGATCGCCAGGACGCCGATCACGGTCAGGACGGAGGTGATCAGCTGGGTCAGCACCTGTTGCAGGGTGTTGGAGATGTTGTCGATGTCGTTGGTCACCCGGGAGAGCAGGTCACCCCGCGGGTGGGTGTCGAAGTAGTTCAGCGGCAGCCGGCCGATCTTGGCGTCGACCTCCTCACGCAGGCGATAGATCGTCGACTGGGTGACGCCGGCCATGATGTAGGCGCTGGCCCAGCTCAGCAGCGAGGAGACCAGGTACAGCAGCGCGACGAGGGTGAGCAGGCGGGCCAACTCGGTGAAGTCCACGCCCTGTCCGGGGACCACATCCATGGCCGCGAGCATGTTCGCCTGGTCTGTGCTCCCTTCAGCGTTCAGCTCCGCGACGAGCACGTCGACCGGCACGCCCGCGGGCAGCTCGGAGGAGACGTAGCCCTCGAAGATCATCGTCGTCGCGTTGCCCAGCAACTTCGGTCCCATCACCGCGAGGATGACGCTGCCGACGGTCATCAGGATGACGGCGCCGATGAGCACCGCGTACGGACGCAACCGGTGCGCCAATCGGCGGACCGTCCCGGTGAAGTCGGTCGACTTCTGCGCCTGGACGAACAGCCCGCCCATCGGCCCGCCGCCACCGGGTGCGCCCGGACCCCCGGGGCGGGGCGCGGCCGGGGCGCTGCGGGCGCTCACGCGGCCTCCTCGGCCGAGAGCTGGGACAGCACGATCTCGGAGTAGGTCGGGCAGGTTGCCATCAGCACGTCGTGGGTCCCGACCCCGACCAGTGCGCCCTCGTCGAGGACGAGGATCTGGTCGGCGTTCCGGATCGTGGCCACCCGCTGGGCGACGACCAGCACGCAGGCGTCCCTGGTCGGCTCCCGCAGCGCCGCCCGCAGGCGCGCATCCGTGGCGTAGTCCAGGGCGGAGAAGGAGTCGTCGAAGACGTAGACGGATGGCTCGCGGATCAGGGCTCGGGCGATCGCCAGCCGCTGGCGCTGGCCGCCGGAGACGTTCACGCCACCCTGCTCGATGGGGGCGTCGAGGCCCTCGGGCAGGTCCCGCACGAAGTCCGCGCCCTGGGCGATCTCCAGGGCCCGCCACATCTGCTCCTCGGTGGCGTCCGGGGCGCCGAAGCGCAGGTTGTCGGCGATCGTCCCGGAGAACAGGAACGCCTTCTGCGGGATCAGCCCCATCGTGGCCCAGAGGGCCGAGCGGTCCCACTCGCGCACTTCCACGCCGTCGACCAGGACCGTCCCACCGGTCACGTCGTAGAGCCGGGGGATCAGGTTGATCAGCGTTGACTTGCCCGAGCCGGTGGAACCGATGATCGCGGTCATCTGCCCCGGGCTCGCCGTGAACGAGACCGCGCGCAGGACCGGCTCCGCCGCCCCGGGGTAGCCGAAGTCGACATCGCGGAACTCGACCGTCCCGCGCATCATGGGCTGGCCGGGCTCGGCCACCTCGGGGTCCAGGATGACGGCCTCAACATCGAGCACCTCATTGATCCGCTCCGATGAGGCCGCGGCGCGTGGCCACATGACCAGCACCATCGTGGCCATCATCACCGACATCAGGATCTGCATGAGATAGGCCAGGAACGCCATCAGGTTGCCGATCGGCATGTCCCCGGAGGCGATCCGCTGGCCCCCGAACCAGACGACCGCCACGCTCGACAGGTTCATGATCAGCATCAGCACCGGCATCATCAGCGCGAAGAGCCTGTTGACGCTCAGGGTGGTCTGGGTCAGGTCGGCGTTGGCCTCGGCGAACCGGACCTCCTCGTGCTTCGTGCGCACGAACGCACGGATCACCCGGATTCCGGACAGGTTCTCGCGCAGGATCAGGTTGATCCGGTCGATCTTGACCTGCATCGCGCGGAACAGGGGGACCGCGCGCACCATGACCGCACCGATCACGACCATCATGATCGGCACGATGACCAGCAGCAGCAGCGACAGCGGACCGTCCTGGCGGTAGGCCATGATCACCCCACCGACCGCCATGAGCGGTGCGGTCACCATGACCGTCAGCGCCATCTGCAGGAACATCTGCACCTGCTGGACGTCATTGGTGTTGCGGGTGATCAGCGTCGGGGCTCCGAAGGTGTTCATCTCCCGCAGGGAGAACTGCTGCACGGAGCTGAACAGGCGCCCTCGGATGTCACGGCCGACCGACATCGAGGTCCGGGACGCGAAGTAGACCCCGACGATGGCGGTGACACCCACGAGCAGGGCCACGAACAGCATCCAGGCGCCCACGCGCAGGATGTAGGAGGTGTCACCCTGGGCCACGCCGTTGTTGATGATGTCGGCGTTGAGGTCCGGGAGGTACAGGGTGCCCAGGACCTGCAGGACCAGCAGGCCGACGACGATCGCCAAGTCGCGCCGGTAGGGCTGGAGCTGCTGGCGCAGGAGGTCGATCACTGGCCGACCCTACGCCCCGGACCGGCCCACGCGCACGAAGGGCGTGGCGTGGATGGGCCACCGCATCGCGGGCCGCCAACCGCACACGATGGGCACGGTGTGGAGGGGGTCGATACCGTGCTCGCCGCCAACCGCGCACCGCAGGCACCGTTTGGGCCCTGAGCCACCGCCCTTTCGGTGCCGATCACGCGCGGTACGCTGGGATGCCTTTTGAGGCGGCGCGAATCGGTGTCCTTCGTGCGCGGATGAGATGAGGGGCGGGTCACCAGCGGTTGCGAGCCTCCTCTGCCCAGCCGACGATCCCGTCAACCGGGATGCGCTGCCCGGAGTCGTCGGCGACCCACCCGGTGAACACCCCGAAGCACTGGTGGATCTCCGAGGCGACCACCAGGGCATTCGTGCGCTCGTCGCGCTCGTGGAACGGCGCGAAGGACACGTCCACGCGAGCACCTCGGATCTGCCAGGGCGCCATCCAGTCGCCCCGGTCGTAGGTCCAGGACAGATCCTCCCCGATCTTGTGCATTCGGCCATCGACGAACAGGGCGTTCTCCGTGCTGCCGGTGCCGTCAGTCCACGTCCCGCCGAGCTGCAGCCCGATGCGACGACCCGCCACCTGCCCGGATCCGGCCGCCCAGTTCCAGGTCATCGAGTATGGCCAGCGACCACGGCCATGATCGAGGACGGCGAAGGAGCCATCGTCACCGCCGAAGGTGATCACCTCGTCGTCGAGTCGAAGCGACCCCTCGACCGACCGGCCAACGTCCTTGACCGTGTACTGGAAGAGCCGGTCAGACCACGGGACCACCACCCCGAGGCTCTCCCGCCCTGGTCCGACGTGAGCGTCCAGGCTCATCCCCGACGCAGTGGCCGTCAGGCGGGTACCAGCGGCCGAGCTGGCGAAGGTCAGCGCCAGCCCGCCGGAGCTGCCCCGGGCGATGCCGACACCGCTGCGATCGCCGAGCTCGACGCCCCGCGCCAGCGGGTCCAGGGACGTGCGCATCAGCTCCCTGCCGGTGCGTCGGTCGAACACGTAGATGGACAGCAGCCCGAGGTAGTCCAGCGAGGAGATGGTCAGCCCGACGATCACGGCGGGAGTCACGATCCCCCAGTACTCCCAGCGCTTGGTCCGGCCCCAGCCACGCAGGTTCGCGGTGTGCAGCGGACGCCGACTCCAGCCAACGGCGGCGGGGTTGAGCCGACCCGCCGGGGTGCACAGCGGGACGGGCGACACGATCTCAGCCACGTCCCCAGACTAGCCACTGCGAGGTCGCACTGGCCCCGAGCCACAGGCCGGGCGCACACTGGGCGGCATGTGCCGGAGCATCCAGACCCTGCGCCCCCCGTTCCACGAAGACCCCACGGCCGAGGAGGTCCGCGCGGCAGCGCTGCAGTACGTGCGCAAGGTCAGCGGCTTCCGAACGCCGGCACCGCACAACGCCGAGGCCTTCGAGGCTGCCGTGGACTCGATTGCCGCTGCCACCGAGGTCATGCTGGAACGGCTCGTGGTCCGCGGCGCGGTGCGCTCCGTGGCAGGCCCCGAGGAGCGCTGATCGGCTCCCGTTGCGGGGGTCGCTCCCGTGGCGCATGCTGGCAGCGGGATCGATCTCAGGAGTGCTCATGCCAGTCGCGCAACGACGTCGGCGGTCAGTGGGTCCGACGCCGGGGCGCCGGACCCGGTTGATGACTGGGGCGTCGATGATCCGAGCCCAGTGACGTGATCGCGCCGATGATCCGCCGACGCCGGGCCCCGCGACTGATGATCGTGGCCGCCCTGCTGACCGTGATCGTCAGCCTGCTGCCGGTCACACCTGCCTCGGCCGAACCGGTCGGCAGCGTGTCAGGCATCGTCACCGGCTCCGGCACGGGATTGGCCAACGTGTGGGTGACCCTCACGCCCGTGACCGGCGCCGGGAACCAGGAGGGGGCGCCCCTGGTGGCCATCACCGATGGGTCGGGGCGCTACGAGTTCACTGCCGTGGACGCCGCTTTCGTCAAGATCCACGTGATGAGTCCGCTGTCCGGCCAGTACGTCACGACCTATTGGCCGCAGGCCTACTCATCTGCCAGCGCCGGGATCATCGAGCTCACCGGCCAGCAGGTGTCAGCTGACCTGGAGCTGCCCCGTGGCGGCTCAACGGCCGGGCAGGTCCACGACGCCATCACCGGCGCACCGATCGACGGGGCGCGGATCACTGCGACCCTCGCGGACGACCCCTCCGCCACAGCCCTGGGGACCGACGTGACCACTGACGTGACCGGCACCTTCTCGATCTCGGGGCTCCCGCCCGTGCCCATCGACCTGTCCGTCGAACCTCCGCCGGGCAGTTCCTACGTCTCCCCCGGCGACGCGCCGATGGGCAATGACCTGCGCGTCGACGGCTCGTTGGACACCGTGGGCACGGTCATCGGCCTGCGCCCGGGCGCCGAGATCCGCGGCCGGGTGCTCGACGACTCAGGTGCGCCGGTTGCGCGGGCCCTGGTACGTGTCGTCGGTTGCTCGCCCACGTGCGTGGCGGAGGCCAGCACCGACGGCTCGGGTGCGTACCGACTGGTCGGGGTGGCTCCCGGCACCGGACTGCGGCTTGAGGCGGTGCCAGGTCAGGGGCTGCTCAGCAGGTGGTTCCACAGTGGGGGCGCTGCGGCGCCGACGACCACCCTGAACGTCGAGGCGGGGGACGTGATCGATGACGTGGACATCATCCTGGTCAGGGCGGCTCACCTCACCGTCCGAGTCAGCGGGACCAGTCGCACGGAACCCCTGCGGGCGATCGTGTGGCTCAAGACCGTGGGCAAGATGTACGGCCAGTACTTCGCGCACCGGCCCGGCGACGACCTCGGGCTTCCGGGCGAACCGATCAGCCTGCGGGTGGGACCGGTGCCACCCGGCGAGTACGCCGTGAGCATCAGCCCCGGCGCGCAGAACCCCGGGTACCTGCCGCCGCGCTGGATCACGAGTTGGGCTGGCGCCCCGACCGGCCACACCATCCAGATCGCGGCCGGGCAGGAGGCGGAGGCTGTCGTGCAGTTCGCTCCCGGGAGCGGCGCCCCCGATCCGGGCCAGGCTGACTCAACGCGCGCGGGCGCCGACGCCTGGCCAGGGCTCGACGAGGGCTTCCTCACGCAGGCGCAGTGGCCCGATCCGCTGGCCTGAGGTGCCGCGACGATGACTCCGACCGCGATCCCCTGAACGGGGCAGCCTTGCTCGACATACCCCATAGGGGTACCCTAGGCGGATGACTGAACATACCCCCCCTGGGTACACAGCGGACAAGGACGACGTCCTGAAGCGCCTGCGTCGCATCGAGGGCCAGGTCCGCGGGCTGCATCGCATGGTCGAGCAGGACACGTACTGCATCGATGTCCTGACCCAGGTGTCTGCCACCACCAAGGCGCTGGAGTCGGTCGCGCTCCTGCTGCTCGACGACCACCTGTCGCACTGTGTCGCCCACGCGGTGGCCGAGGGTGGCGAGGTCGGCGACGCGAAGCTCAAGGAAGCCTCGACGGCGATCGCACGACTGGTTCGATCATGACCGCCAACGCCGCGCCGGACAACGTGGCCACCTCGATCGCCGGTGCGCCGACTGTCCTCGAGCTGGACATCGGTGGGATGACGTGCGCCTCGTGCGCCGCGCGGGTCGAGAAGAAGCTCAACCGGATGCCGGGGGTCGAGGCGTCGGTGAACTACGCGACCGAGCAGGCCCGGGTGAGCCTGCCGGAGGGCACCGACGTGGCCGCGGCGATCGCCACCGTGGAGGCCACCGGCTACACCGCGACCCTGCCGGAGACGCCGGCGGAACGGGCTGCTGTGGACTCCGACGAGGCGCAGGCCCCGGACCCCGAGCTGGTCTCGCTGCGCCAGCGGCTGCAGATCAGCGCCGCGCTGACCGTGCCCGTGGTCGTGCTGTCCATGATCCCGGCACTGCAGTTCACCTACTGGCAGTGGGCGGCCCTGGCACTGGCTTCGCCGGTCGTCGTCTGGGGCGCCTGGCCCTTCCACCGAGCGGCGTTCGTCAACGCCAGGCATGGCGCGACCACGATGGACACGCTCATCAGCATCGGCGTGACCGCGGCCTACATCTACTCGCTGTGGGCGCTGTTCCTCGGCGGCGCGGGGATCACCGGGATGACGATGACCGGGTCGATCCTGACCCACCCGGACGATGCCATCCCGCACATCTACCTCGAGACCGCCGCAGCCGTCACGACCTTCGTGCTCCTGGGGCGCTTCCTCGAGGCGCGGGCCAAGCGCAGCTCCGGCGAGGCCCTGCGGGCCCTGCTGGACATGGGCGCCAAGGACGTGGCGGTGCTTCGCGGCGGGGTCGAGCAGCGGATTCCGGTTGCCGACCTGCAGGTGGGTGACGAGTTCCTGGTCCGTCCCGGGGAGAAGGTGGCCACGGACGGCACCGTCGTCTCGGGCACGTCGGCCATCGACGCCTCGATGCTGACCGGAGAGCCGGTCCCGGTCGAGGTCGGCCCCGGGGATCCCGTGGTCGGTGCGACCATGAACGCCGGCGGGCGACTCGTGGTGGTCGCGACCCGGGTGGGCGCCGACACCCAACTGGCCCAGATGGCCCAGCTGGTCTCCGCCGCGCAGGCCGGCAAGGCACCCGTCCAACGACTGGCTGACCGGGTCTCGGCCGTGTTCGTGCCGGTGGTCATCGCTCTGAGCCTGCTCACGCTGGTGGCCTGGCTGGCCCTCGGGAACTCGCCCCAGGCTGCCTTCAGCGCCGCGGTGGCCGTGCTGATCATCGCCTGCCCATGCGCACTCGGGCTGGCCACACCCACCGCGCTGCTCGTGGGCACGGGTCGGGGCGCCCAGATGGGGATCCTGATCCGCGGGCCCGAGGTGCTCGAGTCAACCCGCCGCGTCGACACGATCGTGCTGGACAAGACCGGCACCCTGACCTCGGGACAGATGCAGGTGGCGGGGGTGTACGCGACGGGCGACAGCGACCCCGGCCTGGTTCTGGCCCTGGCCGGTGCGGTGGAGGAGGGCTCCGAGCATCCGGTCGGGGAGGCGATCACCGCAGCGGCCCGGCTGGCCGGGTCGAGTGCGGAGGCCCCGCTGCGCAGCGTCGGGACCGAGGGCGGCCCCGGGGACCGTGGGGCAGGCGTCGGCGTCGGGTCCGGTTCCGGGTCCGGTGCCCCGAGCGTGGCGGGATTCCGGGCGACCCCCGGGCTGGGAGTGCAGGCGTTGGTCGGCGAGCGGCACGTCGTGGCGGGCCGGCCGGAATGGTTGGCCGATGAGTGGGCGATGAGCCTGCCCGCTGACCTCGCCGAGCAGGTGCGGGTCGGCCAGGGCCTGGGCCAGACCGTGGTGGTGGTCGGCTGGGACGGTGCCGCGCGGGGCGTGATCGAGGTCGCGGACACGGTGAAGCCGACCTCGGCGCAGGCTGTGGGGGAGCTTCGCGGGCTCGGGCTCTCGCCGGTCCTGCTCACCGGGGACAACGAGCGCGCAGCCCGCGCCATCGCCGACGAGGTCGGCGTCGCAGAGGTGATCGCGCAGGTGCTTCCAGAGGGCAAGGTTGAGGCCGTTCGCGCCCTGCAGGCCGACGGGCGCGTGGTCGCCATGGTCGGCGACGGGGTCAACGATGCTGCGGCGCTGGCGACCGCTGACCTCGGCATCGCGATGGGCACCGGGACCGACGTGGCGATCGCCGCCGCGGACCTGACACTCGTGCGTGGCGATCCGCGGGCAGCCGTGGACGCCATCCGGCTGTCACGTCGAACCCTGCGGATCATCAAGGGCAACCTCTTCTGGGCGTTCGCCTACAACGTGGCCGCGATTCCGATGGCGATGCTGGGCCTGCTCAACCCGTTCATCGCCGGAGCTGCGATGGCGTTCTCGTCGGTGTTCGTCGTCACCAACAGCCTCCGGCTGCGCAGGTTCCGCAGCATCACCGAAGCCTGAGGCGGGGTGCTGGGGTGCTGGGGGCTGGCAGGATGCGACGCATGGATGACGCGCTGGAGTGGACCCCCGTGGACTCCGCGGAGGCCTACCGCGGCTTCCTCCGGATCGAGTCACGTCAGTACCGGCTCCCCGACGGTCGCGACACCCGCTGGGACGTCCTGCTCGGCGGTCGAACGGTGGCCGTGGTGGCCCTCACCGAGGACGGCCGGGTCGTGCTTGCCCGCCAGTTCCGGCCCGGGCCCGGTGCGGTCATCGACGAGCTCCCGGGCGGCATGGTCGACTCCGGGGAGGAGATCGCTGCCGCGGCGGCGCGTGAGCTGCTCGAGGAGACCGGGTACGCAGCGGCATCGGTTGAGGTCGTGGGCAGCTCGTGGCTGGCCGGCTTCTCGACGATTCGCAGGTACGCCGCAGTGGCCCGGGGGTGCCGGTGGGTCGCAGATCCGATCCAGGCTGGTGACGAGTTCAGCAGGGCCGTTGAGCTCGACATCGCCGACTTCGTCGCCCACGTGCGCGCCGGGGAGCTCACGGACGCTGATTGCGCGTACCGCTGCCTTGACGCCCTGGACCTCCTGGGTCGGTGATCGGGATCGACTCGGGGAGGCAGGGCGCATCCGGGCGCCCCGATCCGTGCGTGCTGTTCGCGGGCAGCACGTCGAGGAGCCGACCCATCAGGATCGCGTCCCACACCTGGCCGGACGCGCGCCGGTAGTGCGACCGGATCCGACCCTCGACGACGAACCCACGCGACAGGTACAAGCGGATCGCAGGCTCGTTGTGCGGCCAGACCTGCAGTGCCACCTTGTGCGCACCGAGTTCCCCGGCGCCGACCATGAGTTCGTCGAGCAGCGCTCCGCCGAGCCCTCGCCCACGGGCGTCGGCCGCGAGGCTCATCCCCAGCTCAGCGACCCCATAGCCGGCGACCCGCACGGTCCCCTGACCGACGAGCCGAGTCGGGCCGACCTCCTCGACCACGAGGCTGCGCACCGCAGGATCGGCCAGCCCGTCGAGCCACGCCTGACGTCGCATGTGTCGGTCGAAGCCGGCCTGCGTCCCGAGCCAGATCCCCTCGGCAGCCACCTGGGCGAACATCTCGAGCGCCTCGGCAACGTCCGCGGCACGCAGAGCGCGGATCCGGGCCTGTGGCATGCGCTCATCCTGCCTGAGCGATGCGACCGGGAGCCCTACCGGGCGGCCTCCTCGGCGACGTAGGACTGCCATGGGCGGTCCAGCCGGGCGCGACCGGTCAGCACGTAGTCGTCGGACCACTCCTGGGTGAGCCGGGCCATGACCCGATCACGGACGCCCGGGTCGGCGGCCACTGCCGGCAGCGCACCGAGGTCACTCTTCACGTCGTAGAGCCCGCCGGTCACTGGGTAGCCGCAGGAGTCGCCGTCCAACAGCCCGGCCCCGTCCATCCATGACTCACCAGCCGGATCGGCCAGGACGGCGGCGAGCCGGGCCCGGGCACGATCGTCGAGACCGGAGTCCACCTCCGGGTGGCGTGCCGCGAGTGCGGCCATCGCGGCGTCGAGGTCGGCGGCGGGGACTGGCTCGTCAGGCATGCTCGATGGCCTCCTCGGCAGACGGCAGGGCGTTGACCAGATCGTAGGCCCAGCCCCGGGCTCCTGCGCGGTGCAGCGACCGATCACCCGGATCCCCGCGACACCTCGGCCTCGACCGCGGCGCCGGTCCTGGCCCACGCGAGGCCACGGCGAGGTGCAGTACGGCGGTCCATGTGGCCCCCGGGCTCAACCCACGGACTCAACCTGCGACCAGCCCACCACGCGACTAGCCTCAAGGCAACTGTGCACGTGTCGATCGGAGCCGCCATGAACGAAGTCCTGGACTCCCCGGAGTTCATCGCGACCCTGCAGACGCTGGCTGACGAATCAGGCACGCCGCTGGCAGCCATCCGCGAGGAGGCCCAGGCCGATCTCGAGGAGATGGAGGTGCACCCGGGCGACCTCAGCCGGTCAGTGTGGGACCGCTTCTGCACATGGCTCAGTCGGGCCTACCGGGTGGACTACAGCCGCGAGGAGGTCGAGCGCCTCCGCCAGCTCAACGAGTCTGCGTCGCTGATCTTCCTACCGAACCACCGCTCCTACCTTGACCCGATGATCCTGCGCTCGGCCCTGTCCCAGCACGGCTTCCCACCCAACAACGTCCTCGGTGGGGCGAACCTGGCCATCTGGCCGTTCTCCGAGATCGGCCAGCGCAACGGCATCGTGTTCATCCGCCGGGAGTTCCGCGACGACCACGTCTACCGCGCGACGCTCAAGGCCTACCTGTCGCACCTGATGGTGCAGCGCCAGAACCTCGAGTGGTACATCGAGGGTGGGCGGACCCGCACCGGGAAGCTGCGCCCACCGCGCTTGGGCATCCTCAGCTACGTCATGGACGCCTACGGCGAACATCCCGAGCGCGACGTGCTGGTCATCCCGACCTCCATCATCTACGACCAGCAGCATGAGGTGGGGGCGATCTCCGCCGAGGAGATGGGCGGCGCGAAGAAGCCCGAGAGCCTCAAGTGGATGTACCAGTTCGCCTCCTCGCAGTCCCGCCGCCTCGGCCGTGCGTACCTGAGGTTCGGCGAGCCGCTGTCCCTGGGTGATGCCGTGGCGCTCACAGCCGATGACGAGGGGAACCTGCGTCCGCGGCTGGCTGTGTCCAAGGTGGCCATCGAGAATGCCAACAGGATCAACGCCGCCACGCCCATCACGCCGGGGGCGCTGCTCACCTTCGCCCTGCTGGACAACGGCGACCGGTCGATCACCGCACAGGAGGGCCGCCAGATCCTGCTGCCCCTGATCGCCTACATCCAGCGGCGGGGGCTGCCGATGACCGCCTGGCCGGACCTCAACGAGTTCGGCAAGATGCGCGAGGTGCTCGACCGGCTGGTCAGCGAGGGGGTCGTGTCCGTCTACAGCGGAGGATCCGAACCCGTCTACGCCATCGCCCCGGGCAAGCAGCATGAGGCGGCGTTCTACCGCAACACGATCATCCACTTCTTCCTCACCCGGGCGATCGCAGAGCTCGCCGCCCTGCAGGCGGCTGAGGACCACGCTCCCGACATCCCGGATGCGACGTGGCAGAACGCGCGCCGGCTCAAGGAGCTCCTCAGGTTCGAGTTCTTCTTCCCGTCCACGCGCGAGTTCTCCGACCAGGTGGCCGCCGAGACCACGCTGATCAACCCGGGATGGCAGGACCACACCTACAGCCCGGACCAGGTCCTGGCTGAGATGGCCGACCAGGACATGCTCGTCGCGCACCGGGTGATCGGGCCGTTCCTCGAGGCCTACAGCGTTCTGGCCGATGAGCTTGCCCTCCTCGGCAGGCTCCCAGCCGAGTCGGCCTCGCTGGTGCAGCGCAGCATCGGGGTGGCCCAGCAACGCTGGCTGCAACGTCAGCTCACGACCCCGGAGTCGGTGTCCGCCGACTACTTCCGCAATGCCATCCAACTGGCCGACAAGATGGGGCTCATGGCCTCGGACGACCCGGATCTGGAACAGGAGCGCCGGGCGTTCGCCGACGAGCTCCATGAGATCACCCGCCGGCTGGACGCATTGCGGGCCATCGCCCAAGCCGCCGGCCAGCCCCTCATGACCGAGCGCTCCCCCAGGACCCAGAGAGGTTCACATGGCTGACATCGAATGGCTCGTGGAGGAGATCGACAACTCTCCCGAGGGACCCCAGGTCGGCGCGTTCTTCGACTTCGACGGGACCCTGATCGCCGGCTACTCGGCCGCCGCGTTCTTCACCTACCGGCTCAAGCGCCGTGAGATCTCCACGAGGGAGCTCATGCGCACGGTCGCCGAGGGCGTCAACGTCGAGCGCCGCGGTCACGACGTCACCGAGTTGATGAACCTCGGGGCGCAGGGCCAGGCTGGCCGGTCGGCCGAGGAGGTCGAGCGCTGGGCCCGGACCGTCTTCGCGGCCAACATCGCCGAGATGATCTACCCGGACGCCCGCACGCTGATCGACGCCCACCTGCGCAAGCACCACACGGTCGTTGTCGCCTCATCCGCGACCCGCCCCCAGATCCAGGCGACCGCCGACGACCTGGGCATCGATCACATCCTGTGCACCGAGCTCGAAGTGGATGCCGAGGGCCTGTACACCGGAGCGCTGGCCAGCCCGATCCGGTGGGGCGAGGGCAAGTCCGATGCCGTGGTGGAGTTCTCCGAGGCCCACGAGATCGACCTCGATGAGTCGTTCGGCTACTCCAACGGCGGCGAGGACGTGCCCTTCCTGGAAACCGTCGGCCGGCCGTGCGCCCTGAATCCCGACGAAAGCCTGGAGGAGATCGCCGCCGACCGGTCGTGGCCGGTCGCCCGACTGGTCGAGGCCCGATCGACGGGACCGGTGGATGTGGTCCGCAGCGTGGCCGCCATCGGTGTCTTCGCGGGCAGCGTGGGGGCCGCGGGTGCGTTGGCGGTCCTGAACCGCAGCCGCAGCCTCGGGGCGAACGTCGCGGCCAGCGTGGGATGTGACCTGGGCCTGGCGACCGCCGGCGTTCGGCTGCGTGTGGTCGGCGAGGACAACGTGTGGGCAGCCCGCCCAGCGGTGTTCCTGTTCAACCACCAGAGCCAGCTCGATGCCTTCGTGCTCGGGGCACTGCTGCGCAAGGACTTCACCGGCGTGGCCAAGAAGTCCCTCGAGCGCGACCCGGTGTTCGCGCCCGTCGGCTTCCTCGCGGACGTGGCCTATATCGACCGCACAGACAGCGCCAAGGCCCGGCAGGGCCTCGAGCCGGCCGTCGACGCGCTGCGCGGCGGGAAGTCCATCGCCATCGCACCTGAGGGAACCCGTGCGCCGACCCCGCGGCTGCTGCCGTTCAAGAAGGGTCCGTTCCACATGGCCATGCAGGCCGGGGTGCCGATCGTCCCGATCGTGATGCGCAACTGCGGGGAGATCATGGCCGCGCACTCGATGGCCATCCACCCGGGCACGGTCGATGTCGCGGTCCTGCCGCCGATACCCACCGACGATTGGACGGCCGAGGATCTCAACGAGCGCGTCGCCGAGGTGCGCCAGATGTACATCGACACGTTGGCCGACTGGCCCACGGCTGAGGACTGAGGACCGAGGGCCGAGGACCGAGGACCGAGGACTGCGGACCGAGAGCCGAGTTCTCCCGGCCCGCCGTGGTAGTCGATTCGGCCCATCGGATGCGCCGAATCGACTACCTCAGGGATGGGTGCACGCTGCTCAGCCGCCCAGGGCGAGCTTGATCGCGTAGCCGGTCACGATCGCGTAGCCGAGCAGGGAGACTCCCAGCCGGATCCGGTCGGACATCCGGGCCCCCGCGGTGGCGCCGCCAACAGCGAGTGTCTCCTGCCAGGCCAACGACCCGAGGAACACCCCGATCGCGAACGCGGCTCCGGCACCGGGACCGGCCAGTCGCTGCGAGAGGCCCGCTGTCAGGGCGACGAAGTAGACCGCAGTCATCGGATTGATCGCCGTGAGGCTGAGGAAGCGCAGGAAGGTCCGCCGGTAGATCCCGCGCGTCGTCCCGGCCGTGCTGGTCCGAGCATCCTTCGGCGGCTCCGGGGGTTCCGGGGGCTCCGGCGGCTCCGGCGGTGCTGCCCTGGCGGTGCGGAGCAGGTCACGCACGCCGACCACCACCACGATGGCCAGCGCCCCCGCCCCGACGATCTGCACCAGCCGCTCGGCCCCGGCCAGGGCCTGCGCAACTCGGGTACCGAGCACGACGGCGACCACTGCATAGCTCAGGTCAACGCAGGCCACGGCCAGCGCGGCGACACCAGCGACGCGAACGCCGCGTTCCACGCCCTCCCGGACGATCAGCACCCCGATCGCACCCAGCGGCAGCGCGATGCCCAGACCCGCCGCGACCCCAGCGAGCAGCGGGGTCCACGAGGTCACGGCACCGAGTCTAGGAGCCGCCAGCCCGCCGCCACCCAGACGCGACCCGCCCGACTTCCGTCGTGGTAGTCAGTTCGGCCCATTCACTGCAGCGAATCGACTACCACGGCGGGCGGGCGCGGCGGGCCGGCGCGCGTGGGGCCCGCAACGTCAGGCGCGGGGCAGGCGGTGCATCGCCTTGAGCGAATGGGTCATGACGGCCGAGAACAGCTCGTGGGTCATCGACCCGGGCGGGTGCACGCCGTGCAGTCGCTGGATCACGATCGACTGCGGCTCGGTGAAGCGCAGGATCCCGTACTTGCCGTTTCGCCGGCCCATCCCCGAGGACTTCATCCCGCCCTGCAGGACATCGGCGCTGCCCCACGTGGCGGCGATCCCATCGTTGATCTCGATGGTGCCGGCCTTGATCCGCGCCGCCATCGCCTCGGCCGCGCGCACATCCCGGCTCCAGATGACCGCGTGCAGCCCGTACTCGGTGTCGTTGGCCATCTCGATGGCCTCATCCGTGGACTCGAACTCGGAGAGCGCGACGACCGGCCCGAAGGTCTCCTCGGTGCACAGGTCCATGTCCGTGGACACACCGGCCACGATCGTGGGGGCGAAGAAGAACGGGCCGATGTCCGGGCGTGGGACCCCGCCGACGAGGATCTCGGCGCCCTTCGCCACGGCGTCATCCACGTGCCGTTGCACGCTGTCGAGCTGGGCCTGGTCGATCAACGATCCCATCTCGAAGCCGAACTCCATGCCGACACCGATGCGCATCGCCCGAACCCGCGCGACCAGGGCCGTCTGGAACGTGGCGCGGATCGAGGAGTGCACGAGGATCCGCTCCGGGCCCACGCAGGTCTGCCCGGCGCCGATGAAGCACGCACGGATCACCGCGTCAACGGCGCGCTCGATGTCGGCATCCGCCATGACGATGAACGGGTTCTTCCCGCCGAGCTCGAAGGACGTGTAGACCAGCCGGGGCGCGACCTGGATGGCGATCGCGCGTCCCGCGTCCGTCGAGCCGGTGAAGGCAACGGCGTCGGCCCGGTCGACGACCGCCTTGCCGACGGAGCGCCCGGGACCGAGGACGATCTGCCACACGTCGTCGGGCACGCCGGCCTCGACGGCCAGGCTGCGGACCCAGATCGCCGACAGGCTGGCCTGCACGTCCGGGCGGTGCACGACCGCGTTCCCGCCGACGACGGCGGCGAAGCCATCTGCCGAGGCGAAGACGGCGGGGTAGTTCCAGGCGGTGACCAGGCCGACGACTCCCCTGGGGTGGCGCAACTCGTAGGCCTTGGTGACCAGCGGGATGATGCCCCGGCGCCGGTGTTGGCCCAGCAGCTGCGGTGCTGTCCTGGAGATGTAGCGGGCGTACACCGCGACCGCCGCGGTCTCCGCGAACGCGTCGTACCGGGTCTTCCCGGCCTCGAGCTGGAGCAGGTCCATCAGCTCGTCCTGGCGCTGCAGTGCCATGTGGTGGACCTTGCCGATGATGGCGGCCCGCTCGCTGACTGGCCGTGCGGCCCACTCGGCCTGGGCCACCCGAGCGCTGCTGAAGGCCTGCTCGACGTCGGCCTCGGTCGAGATCGGGTACGTGAAGAGGTGCTCGCCGGTGAACGGGGCCACCGTCTCCTCGGTCAGTCCGCCGGTGGCTCGAACCGAGCTGAGCAGCGACTCGACGAGGGCAGCCGGCACGTGCCCACGCAGGCCACCGGTGGCCGCGCGGACATCGGGATCGACCGCCCGGTGGGGGTTCGCGGGATCTGCGGCATCAGTTCCTCGGACTGCAGTGGTGGCCATTCCCACACGCTACGCGCCCCCGGATCGTCCACGCCCATCCGCCCCGAGATGTGCGCCGCCCGAGCGGCGTATCCTGAGCACCTGCACAGTGGAGGAGGTTCCATGGCACCCCCGCCCGGGGACTCGATCCGCCTGGGACACGTGTCGGACATCCACGTCGGGGCCACCGACGATGTGGCCCTCGACGGGCTGGCTGCCGACCTGCACGCTGCCGGGGTGGTGGCCACCGTGGTCACCGGCGACCTGACAATGCGCGCCCGCACCCATGAGCTGGTCCGAGCGCGGCAGGTCATCGATGAGTTCCCGGCGCCTGCCGTGGTCGTGATGGGCAATCACGACATCCCACTGACCAACCCGTTCCGCCGGCTGGCCTCCCCCTACGACAAGTTCCGGTCCCAGGTCAGCGGGGACTTCGACCCGATCCTGGACATCGGCATGGTCAGGATCCAGGGCCTGGACTCCATGCCCCGGTGGCGGTGGAAGTCCGGACGGATCTCCGATCGGCAGTCGGCGCTGGTGATCAGCACCTTCGCAGGCGCCCCGACCGGCACGGTCCGGATCGTGGCGCTGCACCACCCGCCGAGCTCGGACCAGGCGGCGTCGATCGCCGGTGGGGATGACTTCGAGAAGGCGCTGGTTGAAGCCGAGGTTGACATCGTCCTTGCGGGTCACACCCACGTGCCCTCGGTCCGGGTGCTGGATGTCGGCTCCGGGGACCGGACCAGGCCGATCATCGAGAACATCGCCGGCACGGCCACCAGTCACCGGACCCGTGGGTCCCTGCGCTCCTGGTCGCAGCTCGACATCACCGCCAGCACCGTGACCGTGACCCAGCACCTGTCAGATTCCGATGGATGGCGGCCGGGTCCTGTGCAGGAGTTCGCGCTCCCGCCCGGGACCCACCTGTCGGGGTCGGCCGCGGGCTGACCGCGCGACGGGCCGGCTGGACCGATGGATCAGGAACGGCCGAGGGCGACGTCCCACACCTGCGTGGTCGAGGTCGACGTCCTGCGAGCGGCCGGGGACCGACCGGGGGCCTGCGGCGGCAGCAGCACCGTGAGCGCCGCCGGCAGGATCCGGAACTCGACCGGAGGGTCCATCGTCAGCGCCTCGCCATCGACGCCAAGCGCGACCGGGCCACTCGAGTCCACCTGGAAGTTAGGCGTGGACCACTCCTGCCAGCCGGAGAACTTGCGCACCTGTCCGGCCGTCTCCATGGCCAGGAAGCGGCGCGCGTCGGTCGCGCTGGTCACGGTCAGCGACATGACCCCGAGCTCACCGGTGTCCATGCGGGCGCGCGTGCCCACTCCCCCGAGGCTGTCGAGGACGTAGGGGTTGTTCGACACGAGCACCACGTCGGCGGTGTCGTGCTGGGCACCGTCGCCATCCACGAAGTGCAGGTCCAGCGAGTCGGCGTTCGGGCCGAGCAGGTCCGGCAGCGTGTCCAGGGCGGTGCGCAGCTTGGCATCGCGGTAGGCGTCGGACGCCACGATGTCCGCGTACAGGCCCATGGAGACGTTGTTCACGAACACTCGACCATTGACGGTCGCCAGGTCGATGGTCCGCGGGATGCCCCCGACATAGGCCTCGAGCGCACCGACCACGTCATCGCGATCAAGGCCGAGATCGAGTGCGAGGTGGTTGCGCGTCCCCGCCGGGATCACGACATGGGGCAGCCCGTGCTTCATGGCCACGGTGGCCACCAGGGCCTGCGACCCATCGCCGCCCGCCATGCCGATGACGTCTGCTCCCCGGGCGATCGCGTCCTCGGCGAGCTGCACGAGGTCGTCGCCCTTGGCCAGGACCACCGGCTCGATGCCGCGAGCCATGCACTCGTCGACGAGATTGAACGTGGCGACCTTGCCGCCGCCCGACCAGGGGTTCATGATCAGAACCGGGTGCTGGGCGGCGGGGTGCGCAGTCCCCAACTCGGCAGCCGTGACCGAGTCGACTCGGGTCCTGGTCGCGATCTGGGCGCCGTAGACGGAGATGGCCAGCAGGACACCGGCGATCAGCAGGCCCCAGAGCGCGGAACGAGCTGCCAGCAGCGCCAGGAGCGCCATCCCGGCGCCCAGCAGTGCGATGACGGCCGCAACCACACGCGGCGTCCCCCGGTGCGCGACGAAGTACCACCCGCCGGTCACCGCGATCGCCACGCCCACCAATGACAGCAGCACGTTGCCGAGGCTCCCGAGGGTGAACGCCATGACAGCCACCAGGGCCAGGGCTCCGGCCACCAGTGCCACCACCGCCGCAAGACGTTGCCTGCCATCAGGTTGCGAGCCCTCGCCCATCACGGTCTCCCATCATCGAACCACCATCCGGTCCCAGCCAGTCTACGGACGAGCTGGGTGTGTTCGTGCCGACGGGCCAGCCCGGATCGAGTCGTTGGCCTGGATCAGCCGAAGGCGGCTGCGGCCGCAGATGTCGCCGCCGTGGCGGCCTCGGCCAGGTCTGGGTCGGCCGGCAAGGTCCTGGCGCGCCGCTGCAGCAGATCAGCAACGTCCAGAGCCCCCTCCGCCTGCACCCCGAAGACGAGCTCGACCCCGTGAACAGCCACACCATCGGCGATCGGTGCCCGCAGCTGCGGGTGCAGGTCCCCCAGCGCCCAGACCACGCCAGCCTCGGCGCCATACCGCCGGACCAGCCGCTGCGGGATGGGTGGCCCGCTCGGTGCCGGGTCGCCAGCCGGCCCAGCACCGACCAGGGCGATGTGCGTGGTTCGACACGGCACGTCGGTGATGAGGTCCACGACGTCCTGGGCCATTCGCCGATAGGTGGTGAGCTTGCCACCGGTCACGGTGATCCGGCCGTCGCCGTGGTCACGCACCACGTGCCGCCTGGACAGGTCAGCGCCGGTGGTGCTCGGCGCGTCGTCGGCCGGCGCCGCCAGCGGACGGACGCCCGCGAAGGAGCCGATCACGTCGTCGCGGGTCAGCCCCTCGGCCAACCAGGGGGAGATCGTGGCCAGGATCCAGTCGATCTCCTCCTGCGTTGCCGTGGGCACGCGCGGAACCGGGCCGGTCATGGCCACGTCGGTGAGGCCGATGAACGTCAGCCCCTCGGACTGCGGGAGCGCGAAGACGTAGCGACCGGTGGTGCCCGGAACCGGGACCGTGAGCGCGGCCCGGGGATCCCCCAGACGCTCCGAGCGGACCACGACATGACTGCCCCGGGAGGGAACCAACTGCACCGAGTCGTCGAGCTCGTCGGCCCAGGCACCCGTGGCGTTGACGACGTGCGTCGCGCGGACGCTGTAGGTCGACCCGTCGATGGCATCACGCAGCACCGCCTCGCCGGCAGCGATGGACAGCACCTCGGTGCGGGTCAGGATCGCGGCCCCGTACCCCGCGGCGGTGCGCGCGACCGACACAACCAGGCGGGCGTCATCCTCGAGCTGGCAGTCCCACAGGACCATGGCGCCCCGGACCCGGTCCGCTGACAGCGACGGCACGAGTGCGATCGCCTCCGCGGGGTCGAGGGGCCGAGCCCTGGGCAGCATCCCCCGTGGCGTGCGGGCAGCTGCGCGAAGCACGTCCGCGGCTGTCAGCCCGCCGCGGACGAGACGGTGGTCGGGCTCATCGGGGGCGTCGGAGAAGGGGATGACCTGCGGCAGCGCGCGGATCAGGTGCGGTGCCACCACGCCGGAGAGCACCGCCCGCTCCCGAGCGCTCTCCCACGCGACCCCGACCTGGCCGGAGGCGAGGTAGCGCAGGCCACCGTGGACCAGCTTGCTGGACCAGCGTGAGGTCCCGGACGCGAGGTCGTCACGCTCGACGAGGGCCACCCGCAGGCCACGGGAGGCCGCGTCAAGGGCAACACCGACCCCGGTGATACCGCCGCCCACCACCAGCACGTCCAGGGCACGGCCCTGCTCCAGGCTGTCGCGCCAGCGCTCCCGTCGGTCTCCGGTCAGCAGTGTGGTCGGGTCACCCGGCGGCAGGTACGCGATCGGGCTGCCGTCGGCCACCGGACGCCGCGGCAGCGCGGCCGGCCGGGCCATCAACGCCGCCGTCCGGATTGAGTGGACCCGTCATACGGGTGCAGGTACCCGTCGAGGGATCGCTCAAGCTCTGCCCAGCGACGCCCACGTGGGTCGACGCTGTCGTAGGCGCGCGCCGAGAACACGTGGATCGCGGCCATGCTCATCACCTGCAGCGCCATCGCCTCGACATCACCGACGGCCACCGATCCATCAGCCTGACCAGCGGCCAGCAGCCCGCGGAGCCGGTCGAGGGCGATCCGGTGCGAGCTGCCCAGCCGATCAACGACCAGCGGCATGAGCATCTGCGGGTCGAGCTCGAGGATGCGGCGCATCAGGGGATGGTCGGCCGTGCTGCGGGTCACGTGCAGGACCTCGCGCACCAACTGGGACCGACCGTCGGACTCCCGGCGGGCGCGCTCGGCCGCCTCGGCGATGACCGCACCGAACTCCACGACCAGCAGGGCACTGACCAACCGATCGAGGTCGTCATAGCGGCGGTAGACGGTCATCCGGCTGACACCGGCACGACGGGCGACCTCGGCGAGGGTCAGTCGCCCCAGGCCGATCTCGAGGATTGCCTCATGGGCGGCGCCCAGCACCGGGTCATCAGCAGCAGACACCCCCGTGCGGCGCTGCGACAACTGTGACACAGACCCCATGAATGTCACTCTACAACCATCGGTACACCAGCATGCGAGCCCCCTGATGTGACACTTAGGAGCTGTCTGTAACATCGTCAGCATGATCGGAGCATTGGCGGACAGATACGCCCGATGGGGTCCGGCCGGCCGCTCGCATGCACTCGACCCGCGGGCGGCGGACTACATCGTCGAGGTGCTCGGGCCCGCGCGCCCGACGGCACCGGTCGCCCTGTCGGAGGTCCAGCCCCGGCCCTCGCGGCTGGACGCGCAGGCTGCGGCAGCGCTGGCCAGCGCGGTCGGAGAGCAGCACGTCCACACCGATCGGGAGGGTCGGCTGGCACACGCCGGCGGGCTGTCCTACACCGACCTGCTGGAGCGGCGCACCCAGGCGCACCCGGAGGTCCCCGACGCCGTGGTCAGTCCCGGCTCGCACGACGAGGTGGTCGCACTGCTGGCTGCGGCGGCCAGCTGCGGGGCCACGCTGGTGCCCTTCGGCGGTGGCACGAGCGTCGTCGGAGGGGTTCGGCCTGACGGGGGCACGCGCTCCGTGGTGGTCGCGATCAGCTTCGACCGGATGGCCGAACTCCTGGACGTCGACCACGTCTCGGGCACAGCGCGGGTCCAACCCGGGATGACCGGACCTGCCCTCGAGCGGCTGCTGGGGGCACGTGGGCTGACATGGGGCCACGTGCCGCAGTCCTGGGAACGCGCCACCATCGGCGGGTACGCCGCAACCCGGTCGGCCGGGCAATCCTCCACCGGGTACGGGCGAAGCGATGCCACTGTGCAGTCGATGGTCGTGGCCACACCGCGCGGGTCCATGCGCCTGGGTCGTGGCCCCTCATCGGCCGCAGGGCCGGACCTGCGCTCCCTGTTCCTGGGCAGCGAGGGAGTCCTGGGTGTCATCACCGAGGTCACGGTGCGCGTGCGCCGGCTTCCCTCCACCCGCTGGTTCGAGGCGGTGATGCTGCCCGATCTCGACGCCGGCGTGGCTGCGTTCCGTGAGCTGGCCCAGGCCCGCGCCAGTGCTGATGTGATGCGCCTGTCGGACCTCGCCGAGACCCGCGCGACGCTTCGGATGAGTGGTCCGACCGGCCGTACCGCCCGCGCGATGGACGGCTACCTGAAGGTGCGCCGGGTGAGCGACGGCTGCATGGCGATCCTCGGGTGGGACGGGTCCTCCGCAGCCCAGGTGCGGGCCCGTCGCTCGATGGCCTTCGGCATCCTGCGCCGCCACGGCGCCGCGACTCTGGGCAGGGGTGCCGGGAAGTCGTGGGTGCGCCATCGGTTCGAGGGGCCCTACCTGCGCGACACCCTGATGGACCAGGGCTACCTCGTGGAGACCCTGGAGACCGCGACCAGCTGGAGCGAACTGGCTGCATTGCGCGAGTCGGTGACCGGGGCCCTGTCGGACTGCCTGGGTCGCTGCTACGTGATGTCGCACGTGTCGCACGTGTACGAGACGGGAGCGAGCCTCTACCTGACCGCCCTGGCGTCGGCAGGCCCCGACCAGGCCGATCGGTGGCGGGCCGCCAAGGCTGCGGCCTCCGAGGCGATCGTCGCTGGCGGGGCGACGATCACCCATCACCATGGCGTCGGGTCGGACCACTCCCCGTGGCTGGATGCAGAGGTCGGCCCGGCGGGCGTGGAACTGCTGCGCGCAATCAAGGCGCACCTCGATCCGGACGCCATCCTCAACCCCGGGGTCCTGCTTCCGGAGCGGCAGTAGCCCGGGGGTCACCGTCGGCCGGAGTGTGCCTCCTTGGTGCGAGCGACGAAGTCCTCCACGGGAACAGCGCCGATCACCTCGGCCAGCAGGTCCAGGTGGAGGTCCTCCATGCGCCTGAAGCGCAGGCAGCTCTTGCCCATGTCCAGCGTGGTGCCGCGGGCCTCCCACCGGGCACGCAGGTGCGCCTCGTCCGCGGAGTCCGCGTAGACGCCCATCAGGTACAACGAGGTGTAGTTCTTCTGCGCAGCCAGGGCCAGGTAGGCCAGCGGCTTGCGGTTGTACGTGTCCGGGTAGACCTCCAGCGGAACCGCCCACGTGATCATCCCGAAGCCCATCTGCTCGACGTAGCCGGGCGGGACGTTTGCGTTGACCAGGTCCCTGACCTCGGCGATCAGCGCAGCTCGATCGGGAGGCAGCTCGTCGAGGTACTCGGAGACGGTTGTCGCGGAGCTGGAGACCATGGCGACACGCTAGCCGCCGACCGGCCCACGAGCAGGCTCACGCCCGGCGCGCCCCGACCCGCTCGACCAGTTCATCGGCGGCTCGAGCGATCCCGCGGGCCAGGATGTCGACGTCGCCGGCCTGGTCGGCGTCACCAGTCACACCGATGTTGAGGGTCCCGTCGTAGCTGAAGATGCCGGTCGTGATGCACGTGTGACCGGCGACCGGGATCAGCGGGTACATGGCCGCGACGCGCCGACCGCACAGGTACACGGGGAACTGCGGTCCGGGCACGTTGGTCGTCAACGTGTCGATGAACCATGCCGGGGCGAACCGGCCGGCGCTGGCCACAGCGACGTCCTGGACCCCCGCGGGCACGGTCCGGTCGACCAGGTCCAGGAGGAAGGATCCGAGCAGCGGGGTCCCCGCTTCGCGGCCGTGCTCCACCTCATGGCGGGCGGCCTGCAGCCGCTCGACGGGATCCGCCACGCCGACCGGGAGGTTCCCCAGCATCGCGCTGACCTTGTTGTGGGCGCTGCCGTCCCCAGGCGGTCGCATCGACACCGGGACCAGATTGCGCACGACTCGCCCGCTGGCGGGTTCGCCGCGCGCGAGGAGGAGGTCGCGGAACCCGGCGGTGACCAGCGCCAGGACCACCTCGTTCACCGTTGCGCCGAAGGCCCGGCCCACAACCTTGACGTCGTCCAGCGGCACATCGGCCGAGACCCACCTCCGTCCGTCGCCGACCCGGCCCGCCAATGGACTGGGCGGGTGCGGCACGAGCGCAGCGGCAGCCGGCACGATGTGCGGGGCAGCATCACGAACGGCGCCCAGGGCGTGTCCGAGCCCTGCTGCCAGTCCGCTGCGCAACCCTGGCTCGCGATCGGGAGTCGTCGGATTCGGCGGCTGCGCGGGCGACCCGCGTGCGGCGGTGAGCATGGCCTCGGCCAACGACTGGCCACCCGACGGCGCGACGTCGAACCCATGGCCGAGCAGGCTCAACGCCCCCACGCCGTCGACGACCGTGTGGTGGACCCGCCAGACCAGTGCCCACCCGCCGTCCAGCCCGTCGTCCGGCCCATCGGCCAGCCCATCGGCCAGCCCGTCGTCCAGCCCGTCGACGACCCACATGTCCCACAACGGCCGGTCCACGGGCAGGGGCTGGGCCATGATGTGGCTGACCGCCGCATCCAGGCCCGGATGCGCTCCGCTCGGGGCCGCATCGAGATGGTGCACGTGATCGGCAAGCGCCCACCCCTGCGCCTCGACCCAGACCGGGCGGCGCAGGCCGGAGCCCTGATCGGACAGACCCTGGTGCAGCCGTGGCATGCGCTCGATCCGGTCGGCGAGCATCCTGTGCACCTCGTCGTCGCCGGGGACAGGACCCGCGCACACCGCGACCGTCCCGATCGCGATCGGCGGGCCGTCCCCCTCCATCTCCAGCCAGAGGGCATCGATGGCATGCAGACGGTCCGGACCCTCGGCCATGGGGCCATGCTGCCGCTGTGACGCGCTGCGCGCCAGAGACCTACGACCCCTGCTGGGCGCTCGGGGCTCCGTGGCAGCGCTTCCACTTGCGGCCGCTGCCACACGTGCACGGGTCGTTGCGGCCCCGCTGGGCGTCGGCCGTCGCGTACCACTCGCGCAGTGCGGTGGCGTCCCTGCCTGCCCGCAGCTGATCGGCCATCAACCGCATCGGGGCGTCGATGTGGCCGAAGAAGGCCTTGTACCCGGCGCACAGGTGGTGCAGGCCGGGTTCGCCGTCCGGGGTGGTGGCGAACCGGTCCTTCGGGCAGCCACCGTTGCAGGCGAACCGGACCTCGCAGTCCAGGCAGTACTGGGGCAGGGTGTCGAGCTTGGCGTTGCCGAAGGACTGCTGAGCGGGCGAGACCACGAGATCGAGCAGCACGCGTTCCTCGGCGACGTTGCCCAAGAGGTACTCGGGCTCCACGTAGTGGTCGCAGGAGTACAGGTCGCCGTTGTGCTCCAGCGCGAGGGCCGAACCGCAGGTCCGGGCGTGCACGCACACCCCGGCCTGGTCCATGCCCAACCAGTGGGCCAGCGCGGTGTCGAACATCTGCACGAAGACGTCGCCCACGTCGCGGCGGCCCCACTCCTCGAACACGTCGATGAGGAACCGGCCGTACTGGTCCCCCGTCACGCTGCGATGAGTCACCGCCGAGCCGGCCTGACGGTAGAGCGGTCGGTCCTTGGCCCGCACCCCCCACCCGGAGTCGGCCATCGGCAGCATCTCGGGTGTCATCCGCTCCACGATCGGGATGAACTGGATGAACGCCGCACCCAGGTCATCGCGCAGGAACCGGTACACCTCGAGGCCGTGATCGGCGTTGGCGGCGTTGACAGTCGTCAGCGCGTTCCACTCCACGCCATGGCGACGCAGCACCTCCCAGCCGTGCAGGACACGATCGAATGTCGGCTTGCCGCCCTTGTCGACCCGATAGGCGTCGTGCATCGCGCGGGGCCCATCGATCGAGAGCCCCACGAGGAAGCCGTTGTCAGCCAGGAAGCTGCCCCACGCGTCGTCCAGGAGGGTCCCGTTGGTCTGGATCGTGTGCTGCACCTGCTGGCCGGGGCCAGCCAGCCGTGCGGCCAGCTCGACGGACCGTGCGAAGAAGTCCAGGCCCATCATGGTCGGCTCGCCACCCTGGTAGGACACCATCACCTCGGCATCAGGCGGGTGGCTCTCGAACAGCTGCTCCAGGTAGGCCTGCTGCACCGCCGGCGACATCCGGAAGTCGCTGTCCTCGTAGAGCTGTTCCTTGGACAGGAAGAAGCAGTACTCGCAGTCCAGGTTGCAGATCGCACCCGTCGGCTTGGCCATGAGGTGGAATCCCTGGTGCAGCGGGGCGGCCATCCGATCCTCCTCGGGGTAGTCGGCTCACCCTATCCGCAGCCCCAGAATTCCACTCAGGTCGCCAACGGCTGACACGCCGGGCACCAGTACGTGGGACGGTCCATCGGCGCGGTGCCAACCCGCCCCGCCCGGATGGGCGTCCCGCACGCCCGGCACGGCCGGCCGGTCCGCTCGAACACGCGCAGCTCGCGCCTGGGTGCCCCGGAGGATGCAGCGACGGCGCGGAGCATCCGGGCTCGGATGGTGGTCAGCGCCTCCGGAAGACCGGCCACCGCGGAGGTGGGTGAGTGCGGGTGGGCGTGCGCGGCCGCGGCCAGCTCCGAGGCCCAGATGGTCCCCATCCCGCACACGAGTCGTTGGTCGAGCAGGGACTCCACGAACGGCCGGTCCGCTGCGGCCAGGCGCTGGGCCGCCCCGTGCGCGTCGAACCCGTCGGCCATGATGTCCGGCCCCAGGTGGCCCACCCAGGCCTGCTCGTCGGGGGTCGGCCGGACCTCGACCATGTGCACGCGGACGCCGACGGCCTGCGCATCCCGGGTGCCGAGCCAGACCCGGATCTGGTGTCCGGGTGCACCGGGCCGCCCCGGCGGTCCGATTCGCCACGTGCCGTCCATGCGCAGGTGGTGGTGCAGCGTCCACGCCCGCTGCTCGCCGGCCAGACGCGTGAGCATGTGCTTGCCGACCACGTGCGTGCCGAGCACCGCCATGCCCCGCAGGTCGACCGTGGCGAACCGGGGTACCCGCAACTCAGCGCGGAGCAGCGTTCCCCCGGCCAGTGCGGCGTCCAGCCGCCGTGCGGTGCGACGGACCGCGTCACCCTCGGGCATGGCTCCATCGTCACCCACCGCCGCGATCGCTGCCATGGCTGGCGGCCCCGTTGCCTGCCGGGGATGCATGCAGGGGACGCATGCAGGGCCGCCGCGTCCGCCTGTGGTGGTGTACGGCCAATGATGGTGCGTGGCCAGTGGCGGAGGGCGCCCAGTCGACCGAGACTTGACGCATGATCCCCTGGCGCCGGCCCCGGCGCGATCCCGTCGGCCCCGGTCAGGAGTCGGTCTGGGACTACCCACGGCCACCGGCACTCCAGCGCTCCGATGAGCACGTGACCGTCACCCACGGCGGCGTCCGGATTGCCGACACCCGCCGGGCGTGGCGGATCCTGGAGACCGCACACGCACCGGCCTACTACATCCCCCGTGCGGACGTGGCGACCGAGTTCCTGGTTGCGTCCGGAACCCGGACGGGCTGCGAGTTCAAGGGGCTCGCGACCTACGGGAGCCTGGCGGTCCCGGGACGACCCACCGTCGAGGACGCCTGCTGGTGGTACCCCGCCCCGACGCCCCCGTATGCCGACCTGGCCGATGCCGTCTGCTTCTACCCCCAGCGCGTCGACCAGTGCGTGGTGGCCGGAGAGGTGGTCGTCCCACTGGCCAGCCCGTTCTACGGAGACTGGCCGACGAGCCGTATCGCCGGCCCCTGGAAGGGCGCCCCGGGAACCGAGGGATGGTGACTGGTCAGCCAGCCCACCCGGTCAGGGGGCCAGGGCGGCGTCCACGGCGGCATCGGGGAGTCGATCGGTCATGGACCCAGGTTGGCATGGGCGTCGTGCACCCGCAGGACTCAGCGGAGATTGGCCGTCATCCAGCGGGCGCCGAACTCGACGAGGCCCGCCGCGTCGATCAGCTCCGCCCGGGCCGCCCCGACGGTCCCGACGATGGCCGCGCCGGTCGCGAGGAACTCGCGCAGGATGATCGCGAAGTAGTCCTCCGATGGCTGCCGCTCGGCAGGCACGATCCCGTCCTCGTCGTCGAGGCATTCGACGACCGCGACCTCGGGGCCGCTGGGCCCGTGGACCTTGCGGTGGCGCCGGACGCGCAGGGTCCCGGGAACGTCGGCGCAGTACTCGGCGAAGTGCAGGACTGAGACGGTGTCCGGGTCGGCGCCCAGCCGCAGGACCCGGCCGCCGGCGCAGGCGAAGCGGTCCAGGGCCGAGCCGGGTCCGTAGTAGTCGTTCCACGGCAGCCCGTCGAGCAACTCGTGGGCCAACCGACCACGGCTCGCGAAGCGCCCCTCGGGATGGTCGTTGACCAGCGTGTCGGGCATCGTCCGCATCACCTCGGCCAGGACACCGACGTCCTTGAGGGCCGCAGTGGTCGAGGTGTCGAACGGGGGTGCATCAGCCAGCAGCCCGGCACGCTCGGACTCCGGATGCGTGTTGACCCACTCGTGCGGGTTCTCGGCACCGAGGATCATCAGGAGTGTCCCGTCGGGGCCGACCACCTCGTCCAGCGCCTCGACCACGCCCCGGGCGCCCGACTCGACGGGCCCGAGCCGGCGCAGCGAGGCATGCACCATGAGCAGGTCGCCCCGGTGGACTCCGAGTGCGGCGACCTGGGCTGCCAGCTCCGACGCCGTGAGCACCGATCCAGTGTGCCCGACGACGGCTCCCACCAGCATGTGGGCGCCGACAGGATCGGCACGACATCATGGCCCGGGCGGCCCGTCATCATGCCCTGGGTGCCCGATCTCTGGCAGGGTCGGTCCTCATGAGTGGCGACGAGGCAATCCGGGTCAGCGACCTGACCAAGACCTACGGGGACCTGCGCGCTGTCGATGGCATCGACCTGATCGTCGAGCGCGGCCAGTGCGTCGCCCTGCTGGGGCCCAACGGCGCGGGCAAGACCACCACCACCGAGATCCTCGAGGGCTACCGCCACCGGGATTCGGGCTTCGTCGAGGTCCTTGGCGTCGACCCGGCCAAGGCGGGTCGGCGGTGGCGGAGCCTGATCGGGATCGTGCTGCAGTCCGATGGTGACCTCGGGGAGCTCACGGTCCGGGAGTCGCTGCGCCAGTTCGCCGGCTACTACCCGGACTCGAGGCCGGTCGACGAGGTGCTCGAACAGGTCGGGCTCGTGGAGAAGGCCGACTCCCGGGGCCGCAACCTGTCAGGGGGCCAGCGCCGGCGCCTCGACGTGGGCCTGGGCATCATCGGACGCCCCGAGCTGCTGTTCCTCGACGAGCCGACGACCGGCTTCGACCCGGAGGCCCGACGTGACTTCTGGGCGCTGATCGAGTCGCTGAAGGCCGAGGGGACCACGATCCTGCTCACCACCCACTACCTGGAGGAGGCCGAGGCGCTGGCAGACATGGTGGGGGTGATCACCCGCGGGCGGATGGTGGCCTTCGACCCACCCGATGTGCTCGGGGGCAGGCACACCGGGGTCGCCCGGGTCTCGTGGACCGAGGACAGCGCCACGCGCACCGAGGAGACCGAGTCACCGACCACCCTGATCGGCGAGCTCGCCACCCGGCTCGGGGGCGAGGTGCCGAACCTGACCGTGGCCCGCCCGACGCTGGAGGACACCTACCTCAGCCTTGTTGACGTGTCCAGGGAGGAGGCACAGGCATGAGCACCACGCAGCCGGCCCTGCCGGGAATGCTGTCAATCGGCCTGTCGCGCGTCGGGATCGAGCTCAAGCAGCTGTTCCGCGACCGCGAGGCGGCCGTCTTCACCCTGGCGCTGCCGATGATCCTGATGATCGTCTTCGGCTCGGTGTTCGGCAACCAGCAACTCGACGGCTCCGACATCACGTTCGCCCAGTATTTCGTGGCCGGCATGATCGCCTCGGGAATCGTCTACACGAGCTTCCAGAACCTCGCCATCGGCATCCCGCAGGAGCGTGACGAGGGCGCCCTCAAGCGGCTGGAGGGCACCCCGATGCCCAAGGGGTCGTACTTCATCGGCAAGGTCGGCCAGGTCTGTGTCATCTACGTGATCCAGCTCGTCCTGCTGATGGCCATCGGTGTGCTCCTGTTCGATGTCGAGCTGCCGAGCAGCGCCGAGAAGTGGGCAGCGCTGGTGTGGCTCAGCGTCCTCGGACTCACCACCTGGACCCTGTTGGGCCTGGCGTTCTCGTCGGTGCCGAAGTCCGGCAAGGGCGCGTCGGCCATCGTGACGCCGGTCATCCTGGTGCTGCAGTTCACCTCCGGGGTGTTCTTCCTCTACAACCAGCTCCCCACGTGGATGCAGCAGTTCGCCGCCCTGTTCCCGCTGAAGTGGCTCACCCAGGGGATGCGCTACGTGTTCCTGCCCGAGGGGGCGGCGGCGATCGAGGTCGCGGGATCCTTCGAGATGGCGCGAGTCGCCATGGTCCTGCTGGTGTGGACAGCGCTCAGCGCCCTGCTGGCCTGGGGCTTCTTCCGCTGGCGTCGCCGCGGCGACGGCTAGTGTCAGGATTGACCCATGGACTCCCGAGCCGAGGACCTCGTGGTGCTGCTCGACGCCGACGGCGCCCCGTGCGGAACAACAGACCGCAGCACGGTCCACAATGAGCAGACGCCCCTTCACCTGGCGTTCTCCGTCTACGTGATCGACGCCGACGCGCAGGTGCTGATGACCCGCCGCGCCCTCACCAAGCGCACGTGGCCGGGGGTGTGGACCAACGCCTGCTGCGGCCATCCGAAGCCCGGGGAGAACTTCGAGGATGCGATCCAGCGCCGCCTGGGTGACGAGCTCGGGGTGCGCGCCACGGGCATCGTCGCGGTGCTGCCGGACTTCCGCTACGAGGCCGTGGACGCCTCGGGCGTGCGGGAGAACGAGGTGTGCCCAGTGTTCGTGGCCACACTGGCCGGCGACCTCGACCCGCACCCCGACGAGGTCATGGAGTTCCGGTGGGTCGATCCCACGGCGCTGGCCGACGTCGCGGCCCGCAGTCCGTGGCTGCTGAGCCCGTGGAGCGGTGAGCAGATCCGGGCCCTGGACCCAGCCGGGCTCGGCGTTGCGCTGCGCCTGGGCACGCGAGCGGGGTCGCCCATGGCGGCCACGGCACTCCCCTCGTCGGGCTGAGCCTCCGATCAGGCACGGCCAGGCGTGCCGCCCACCGCCGTCGGGCCACCCGCCCCTGCCGTTGCGACCGAGTCATGCCAAGATCCTCCCTACCGGTAACCACAGCGAAGGGATCCACTATGGCCAAGTACGACCTCACAGCGACCACCCTCGGCGAGATGCTCGAGGACCCGGCGGTCGTCGAGATCATGGAGAAGCACGCCCCGGGCATCACCAGCAACCCGATGCTGGGCATGGCCAAGGGCATGCCGGCCGCGCAGGCCGTGGGCATGGCTGGCGGCATGGTTGGCCAGGATGCCGTGGACGCGATCACCGCGGACATCGAGGCCCTCTAGCCCTCCAGCTGATCAGGCTCCGGACGACCCTGGCCGGCTCGCGCAACGCGGGCAGGCCAGGGTCTGCGCGGTTCAGTAGCAGTCCACGGACGTCACCCGCACGACCGCCGAGCCCTCCGCATCGCTTGCGGCCAGGTCCACCTCGGCGCTGATCCCCCAGTCGCGGTCCCCCGCCGGGTCGTCGAAGACCTGCCGGACCCTCCAGAGGCCCGGCTGCTCCTCGATCTGCAGCAGCTTCGGCCCACGCGCGCCGGGGCCGGTCCCCAGGTCGAGGTGCTCGGCGTAGTAGTCCTCCATCGCCGCCTGCCAGCGCTGCGAGTCCCAGCCGGAGTCGGCGTCCATGTCGCCCAGGTCGTTCCACCGGCGCAGCGCCGCGAGCTCAACGCGCCGGAACAGGGCGTTGCGCACCAGCACCCGGAACGCCCGCGTGTTGGCCGTGACCGGCGGCGGGCCGGCGTCCACACTCGCCCGGCTGGGGGCGGCCTCGTCCTCGGGGTTCAGCAGCTTCTCCCACTCGTCGAGCAGGCTCGAGTCGACCTGGCGCACGAGCTCGCCCAGCCACTCGGTGATGTCGGCGAGCTCCTCGGTGCGCGCCTCCTCCGGCACGGTGCGGCGCAGGGCCTTGTAGGCATCGGCCAGGTAGCGCAGGACCAGGCCCTCGGAGGAGGCCAGCCGGTGGTAGCCGACGAACTCGACGAACGTCATGGCCAGGTCATGGAGCTCACGCGCCACCGCCTTGGGCCGCAGCGGGTACTCGGTGACCCACGGATGGCCCTCGGCGTAGATGTCGTAGGCCGCCTCCAGGAGCTCCTCGAGCGGCTTGGCCCAGGTCACCTCCTCGAGCAGCTCCATCCGCTCGTCGTACTCGATGCCCTCGGCCTTCATCGCGGCCACGGCCTCCCCGCGGGCCCGGAACTGCTGGGCGAAGAGCACCTGCCTGGGGTCCTCGAGGGTCGCCTCGATCACGGACAGGACGTCCAGCGCGTAGGTCTCGGACTCTCGGTCCAGCAGTTCGATGGCGGCCAGTGCGAACGTGGACAGGGGCTGGTTCAGCGCGAAGTCCACCTGCAGCTCGTCGACGACGCGAAGCGTCCGACCGTGTGCGTCCGGCGGGTCCAGCACCTCCAGGACACCGGCGGCGACCAGCGACTCGCGGATCGCGGCCGCTCGCTCGACGAGGGCCTCGCGGGCATCCGGCTCCTCGTCGTTGTCGGTCAAGAGGTGCTCCAGGGCCGCCTGGGAGTCCCCCGGCCGGTGCGCGACGTTGAGCAGCATCGCGTGGGTGACGTCGAAGCGCGAGCGCAGCGGCTCCGGCTCCGCGGCCACGAGGCGGTCGAACGTGGACCTGCTCCAGGTCGGGCCCTCGGGCGGCTTCTTGCGCACGACCCGTCGGCGCTTCTTCGGGTCGTCGCCCGCCTTGGCCAGCAACCGCTCGTTCTCGATCTCGTGCTCCGGGGCCTGGACCACGACCAGCCCCGAGGTGTCGAACCCGGGCCGCCCGGCCCGCCCGGCGATCTGATGGAACTCCCGAGCCCGCAGCACCCGCTGCCGACGGCCGTCGTACTTGACCAGCGAGGTGATCAGCACGGTCCTGATCGGCACGTTGATGCCCACGCCGAGCGTGTCAGTGCCGCAGACGACCTTCAGCAGCCCTGCTCGTGTCAGCTGCTCGACGAGCCGGCGGTAGCGCGGCAGCATGCCGGCGTGGTGCACGCCGATGCCGTGCCGGACCAGCCGGGTCAGCGTTCGGCCGAACCCCGCCGTGAACCGGAAGTCGCCGATGGCGGCTGCGATGGCGTCCTTCTCCTGGCGCGTGCAGACGTTGAGACTCATCAGGGCCTGGGCCCGTTCCAGCGCGGCGGCCTGAGTGGGATGCACGATGTAGATCGGCGCCCGGTCGGCCCCCAGGAGCACCTCGACGGTCTGATGGATGGGGGTCATCGCGTACTGGAAGGTCAACGGCACCGGCCGCTGCCCACCCCCGACGATGGTCGACGGGCGACCGGTCCTGCGGGTGAGGTCATCACGGATCCTGCGGACGTCGCCCAATGTGGCCGACATCAGCAGGAACTGAGCGTTGCTGAGCTCGATCAGCGGGACCTGCCAGGCCCAGCCGCGGTCCCGGTCGCCGTAGTAGTGGAACTCGTCCATGCAGACCAGGTCCACGTCCGTCGGCGCCCCCTGGCGAAGCGCCATGTTGGCCAGGATCTCGGCGGTCGCGCAGATGACCGGGGCGTCGGGGTTCACCGCGGCATCACCGGTGATCATGCCGACCTGCTCGGGCCCGAGCAGGTCGCAGAGGTCGAAGAACTTCTCCGAGACCAAGGCCTTGATCGGCGCGGTGTAGAACGTGCGCCGGCCCTGCGCGATCGCGAAGAACATCGCCCCGACCGCAACCAGGCTCTTGCCCGAGCCAGTCGGCGTGGACAGGATCACGTTCGAGCCCGAGGCCAGCTCGAGCAGCGCGTCCTCCTGCGCGGGGTAGAGGGTCAGCCCGGTGTCCGCAGCCCAGGCGGCGAACTCCTCCAGCAGGTCCTCGGGGCTGGGCTCGGTCCATCCTGGTGTGTTCGGGGTTCCGTGGCTGGCCACCAGGTCGACCAGCGTCGGCTGAGCGGAGCCCTCGGTGCGGGGCGTGGTCTCGGCATCATCGCTGGTCGTCATCCCCCGACCCTCCCATGGCCGGAGCCCTCTGGGGCCCGCCGGGGCGCGCGGGGCGTCCTCAGTGCCGGTCGGCCCGGGCTGCGGCCAGCCGCAGCGCGTCCACCATCGCCAGGACAGTGGGCTGGTTGCGCAGCGCTGGCCGGGTGGCCAACCAGATGTGCCGAGGCTCTGGGGCCGGTTCGACCCGGCGGACGACCACTGCCTGCCGCACCGCGACCAGGGCCAGCAGCGGCACGAGCGACACGCCCATCCCAGCTGCGACGTACCCCTGCGTCACGGGGAACTCGTCGCTCTCGGCCACGACCCGCGGCGTGAAGCCGGCACGTCGGCAGAGGTCGAACGTCGTCCGGCGCACGTAGTCCTCCGGACCGGCGTCGACTATCCAGTCCTCGTCGGAGAGGTCCTCGAGCGTGACCGGTCGGTGGCTGGCCAAGGGGTGCTTCTGCGGCAGCAGGATCCGGTACTCGTCGTCGTGCAGGTGCCACCGATGCAGCCCGTCCTGCGGGTCCTCCCCAGCGCCGAAGGGTTCAACCAGCACGACTAGCTCGACCTCACCAGAACGAAGGCGCCGCAGGGCCGCAGCTGCCTCATCCACCGATGGCCGGACATGCACGCCGGGCATGACGTCGCGGACCGTGGCGATCGCCTCGGGGAGCAGTGCCTCACCAGCCGAGGGGAAGGCCACGACCCGGATCCGACCGGCCCGACCGTCGCGCAGGTCAGCCAGGGCGTTCTCGGCCTCGGCGATCTCGTGGAGCACGCGGCCGGCGTACTCGGCGAGGACCAGTCCGGCCGCCGTCGGCCGGACCCCCCGCCCATCCTTCTCGAAGAGCACCGAGCCTGCCTGGGCCTCGAGCTGCGACAGCTGCTGGCTGACTGCGGACACGGTGTGCCCGAGGAGCGCAGCAGCCTGGGTCAGCGAGCCCTCCTCGACGACGGTCCGATGCACGTTCAGGAGACGACTGCTCAGCATTGCATGATTCTACAGTGTTGCTGAAGACTTGATAAGTGATTGTCGCTGGACTGGACACAGTGAAAGCCGTATCGTGAGCAGCGGCAACACCACACCCCCCTACATCGAAGGTCGAAGGCGCCCCCCGTGATGCTCGTCCTGTTCCTCTTCCTGCTGCTGCTCAGCACCGTCACGCCGCTCTTCGGCGCTGACTCCCAGGACCGCGCCACCGAGAAGGAGCGCCCGGGTCACGACATGTACCCGGGTCTGATCGGGCACTGACGCCCCGGGTCAGTCCCACGCGCTCTCCCCAGCGCGGCGCTTGATGGCTGCCCCTTCCTTGGCCATGCGCGAGAATCGCTTGCCGTACTTGCGCAGCTCCTGGGGCGAGGACCGAAGGGCCGCACTCTCGACCTCGCGCTGAAGGCGATGCCATGAGTCATAGCGACCCTGTGGCAGCAGGCCCGAGTCCAGGGCGCCACGCACTGCACAGCCGGGCTCGTTGCGATGGCCGCAGTCGGAGAAGCGGCAGTCGGCGGCCAGGTCGTGGATGTCGGCGAAGGCTGCATCGACGGACTCGGCATCAGCGGCCAGGCCCAGCGAGCGGATCCCCGGCGTGTCGATGATGACCCCGCCGGCGGGCCCGGGCATGAGGTGCAACTGCCTGGAGGTGGTCGTGTGCCGACCCTTGGAGTCCTTGGCACGCACGGGACCGGTGGCAGCCTCGGCGCGGCCCAGCAGGGCGTTGGTGACCGTGGACTTGCCCGCCCCGGACTCCCCCACCAGGACCGCCGTACCGCCGGCAACCACCGCGCGCAGTTCGTCGAGTCCGACGCCCTCGAGCGCCGAGCTGAGCAGCACACGCATGCCGGGGTGCTCGAGCTCCAGGCGCGGACGGTCGACATCGGCGGCGTCGGCACTGCCCACCTTGGTCAGCAGGAGCACCGGGTGGGCGCCGGCGTCCCACGCCTGGGCGGCGACCCGGTCGATGAGCCCGGCGCGGACCGGCCGGTCCAGCCCGCAGGTGATCAGCACCACATCCACATTGGCCGCCAGCGCCTGTGCGCCACCGCCGGCGGCGGCCTGCCGGCGCAGCAGCGACGTGCGCGGCAGGACCTGGTCGAGGCGCACGTCCTGCGCACTGCCACCGTCCTGCTCGCGGACGGCCAGCCAGTCGCCGACTGTGGGTTGTGGATCGAGCTGGGGGGTCACCCGCAACGGCATCAGCCCGTGCGGGCCGACCACCAGCACCGCGGTGCCGTCATGGCGGACCACGCGGGCCGGATACGTGCGGTCTGGTAGTTGTTCGGCGCGGGCCGACGAGTAGCCGTAGGGCGCCAGTGCTGGGTATGACATGTGTGACAACGTGAGGTCCTCATCGAGATCCGCCACAGGTGGCGGCGCGGCCGCCTCGCTTGACGGCAGTCGCTGGGGTCAGGAAGTGCTCTGGGCAGGGTCATGCGCGGTCACGGTCATGGCCCCTCCCCTCCCGTTCTGCTCGATTCCGTCGATTGCTCGATCCGCCTGCTGGCTCGATGTCTGTACCACCGTAGCGCCACCGCGCTCCGGCGGGAAGCCCCCGCCGGCCGTGACTAGGGTGGAAGTGTGCTCCAGGTGCGCGGCATCTCCCATGCGTTCGGCGAGCGAGAGGTCCTCGACGGCGTCTCGTTCGACGTGCCTGCAGGAGTGCTGACCGGCCTGCTCGGGCCCAACGGGGCCGGCAAGACCACCCTCATGCGGATCATGTTCGGGGTGCTCGACCCGCAGGCCGGCGAGACCCGCTGGCGGGGCCAACCGGTCACCTCGGCCGCCCTGCGGCGATGGGGGTACATGCCCCAGGAGCGTGGCCTGTACCCGGCCATGCCGGCAGGGGACCAGCTGGTCTACCTGGCCCGGCTGCATGGCGTGGACAAGGACGCCGCGACGAGGTCCGCACGTGACCTCATGGAGGAGCTCGGCCTGGCCGACCGCTGGTCCGAGCGACCCGACAAGCTCTCGGGGGGCATGGCGCAGCGCCTGCAGCTGGCCGCCGCCCTCGTCCACGGTCCCGAGGTGATCGTCCTCGACGAGCCGTTCGCCGGCCTGGACCCGGTGGCCGTCGACGAACTCTCCAGCACCCTGGCAGATCGGGTGCGCTCCGGGATGACCGTGCTCTTCTCGAGTCATCAACTGGACCTCGTCCAGGACCTCTGCGAGTCGATCGTCATGCTCAACGACGGCCGTACGGTGCTGGAGGGACGGGTCGCGGACCTGCGCGCCTCCTCGGGGCGCCGACAGCTGCGACTGACGTTGACCGGCTCAGGGCGCGGCTGGCTGACTGCGTTCCCGTCGGTCACAATCGTCGAGGACCGTGTCGATGACCTGCGGCTGGACATCCCGCCCGGCACCGACCCGCTGGCGGTGCTCGATGCTGCCCGGACCGCGGGCCACGTCTCGGACTTCGGCCTGGACCAGCCGACGCTGTCGCAGTTGTTCATGAGCGCGGTCGGTGACCTGGCGGTGGTGTCCTGATGAGCACCTCGTCATGGTGGGAGGGCACCCGGCTGGTCGCCGCACGAAGCCTCTCCGACGGTGCCCGGTCGCGGACCATGCGGATCACCACCCTGATCCTGCTGCTGATCGGAATGGCCGTCGTGTTCCTGCCCCGGGTGCTCGGCGGTGACCAGCCGACCTACACGCTGGCCACCGTCGGCCCGGTGTCGCCGGCGGTGCAGACCCAGCTGGATGCCGCTGGGCAGGCCGCCGGCTTCGGCGTCGAGTACCTCGGGGCCGCCGATACGCAGGCCGTGGAGTTTGCGGTCCGCGAGGGCGACGCGACCGTCGGACTGGCCGACACGATCATGTACGTGCGCTCAGACGCCCCCGGGGCGTTCCCGGTCATGGTCGCCCAGGCGGTGGTGGCGCAGGAGAGCGCCGGCCTGATGCTCGAGGCCGGCCTGACCGCGGAGCAAATCGGCCGGCTGGCCTCGATCCCGCCGCCCGATCAGGTCGAGGTCGGCCCGGTCGAGGACGAGGGCCGTGCGGCGGTGGGCTTCGTCGTCGGGATCATCCTCTACATGGGCATCATGTTCAGCGGCCAGATGATTGCCATGAACGTCGGGATGGAGAAGTCCACGCGGATCGCCGAGGTGCTGCTCGCAGTGCTGCGTCCGAGCCAGATCCTTGTCGGCAACGTCATCGGGATCGGCATCCAGACATTGGTCCAGCTGCTCGTCCTGGCCGTCCCGATCGTCGTGGCGCTGACGGTCGCAGACGGTGGGCTCGACCTGCCCTCGGTGGCCGCCGGGGACATCGGCCTGGGCGTGGCGTGGTTCATGATCGGCTACGTCGTGTACGCGTTCCTCTTCGCCTCGACGGCAGCGCTCGTCGACAAGATCACCGAGGTGGGCTCGGCGATCATGCCCGTGACCATCGTGCTGGTGCTGAGCTACGTCGGGGCGGTCGTCCTGGTCCCGATGGACCCCAACTCACCGCTGAGCATCACGATGTCGATGTTCCCGCTCACCGCGCCGATGGCGATGCCCATCCGATGGGCGGCCGGCGTCGTCCCGGTCTGGCAGCTCCTCCTGAGCATGGGGCTGGCGATCGCCACGGCGGCGCTGCTGGCCAGGTTCGGGTCCCGGGTGTACCAGCGCGCGCTGGTGGTCACCGGGCATCGGCTGAAGTTGCGCGAAGTGCTGCCCGAGCGGACCTGATCACATGCCCGCGGCACGGATCGGACTCGTCCTCGGCGGTGGTGGCCTGACCGGCACGGCCTTCCACGCCGGGGTTCTGGCCGCCCTGGACGAACTCACCGGATGGGATCCGCGGACGGCCGAGGTGGTCGTCGGGACCTCCGCCGGGGCCACCTCCGCAGCCCTGCTGCGCGCCGGCTTCCCACCGGCGGACTTCATCGCCCGGATGACCGGATCGCCGCTCTCCGCGGCCGGCACGGAGATCCTCGCAGGCCTCGGGCCGCTTCGTCAGCCCGATCGGGCCGGGCGTCGGGCCCGCCGCCCCGCTGCCCCGGCGCTGGTCCTGTCCATCCTCCGGCGGCCGTGGAAGTACCGCCCGGGTGTCGCCGCGGCCGCGCTGCTCCCCGAGGGGACCCTGGCCGTGGACGCCGGGGTCAGCTGGCTCGGTGACCTGTTCGGCAGCTGGCCGACGCAGCCGACCTGGATCACTGCCGTGCGCCTCGAGGACGGCACCCGCGTCGTGTTCGGTCGTGACGCGGCGACGTCGGTCCGCGACGCGGTGATGGCCTCCTGCGCGATCCCGGGCTACTTCGCCCCCGTGGTCATCGACGGCCAGCGGCACGTGGACGGCGGGATGTGGTCGATCCACAACCTGGACCTCATGGCCGGGATCGGACTCGATCTCGTCGTCGTGTCCGCGCCGATGTCGAGCGCGGATCGACGCGCGATCGAGCGCAGCACCGTGGCGCGGGCTCCCGTGCGACTGCGCCTGGATCGGGAGATCGCGCAGGTGCGCGAATCAGGAACGGCCGTCGTGGTCGTCCAGCCCGATGCGGCCCTGCGCGAGGTGATGGGGTCGAGCACGATGACGCTGTCCCGGCGCGCACCCGTAGCGCTGGCCACGCGTTCCTACGTCCACCGGCTGGCGGACCGCGGACAGCTCGATGCGTTGATCAGCGCCGGGCCCCACGGTTGAGCAGGGCCATCCCCTCGGTGAGGCCGTCGACGGTCAACGGGAACATCGGCACGACCTCGCTGATCACCTCGATGGTCGTGCCGCTCCAGGCCGGACCGGGCTCCGGGTTCAGCCACACCGCGTCGGTGAAGTGCTCGCGCAGGACGTGCAGCCAGCCCAGCCCCGAGATGCTGTCGGGGCCCTCCGGGGACCAGTGCCCACCCATGCTCAGCTCGTAGGGGGCCATCAGCGCATCGCCGACCATGATCAGCTTGTAGTGCGCGCCGCACTGGCGCATCAGGTCGGGCACGCTGACCGGCTCAGCGAACGACGTGGTCCCGTACACCTCGCCGTAGACGCAGTTGTGGAAGTAGTACGTGCGCAGCTCCTTGAAGTGGGTGGCCTTCTTGGTCGCGCTGAACAACTGTGACATCAGGTCCCGGTAGGGGTGCATCGAGCCGCCGACGTCGATCATCAGGATCACGTGCGTGTTGGGTCGGCTCGGCGGCCGGGTGACCACCTCGATCTCGCCGGCGTTGCGTGCGGTGGCGTCGATGGTGGCGCCGATGTCGAGCTCATCGGCCGCGCCGTCGCGGACGAAGGCCCGCAGCCTGCGCAGGGCCACCTCCAGCTGCCGGATGTCCAGCGTGACATCAGAGCGGTAGCCGCGGTACCGACGCGCATCGGCGGTGTGGATGGCCGCTCGGCCGCCGCCGGAGGAACCGGTGCTCAGCCCTCCGGCGGCCGACCCACCCTGCCCGAAGGGCGATGTGCCCCCGGTCCCGATCCAGTAGGGCCCGCCGTCGTGGCGCTCGGTCTGCTCGCGCAGGCGCTTCTGGTACTCGGCCAAGAGCTCGTCGAGGTCGGGCAGGGACCCGTCGTCCTGGCGCTGCGCCGCCCGCTGCTCGACCTCGTCGAGCCACTCGCGCATCTCGTCGGACAGGCTCAGCACCCCGCGGTACTCCGCGGCGAACGCGCGGTCGAATGCGTCGAGGTGGCCCTCATGGTGGATCAGGATCGCCCGGGCCACGTGGTAGTAGCCGGTGACGCTGTTGGCGTGCACACCCTCGGCCAGCGCCCGTCCCAGCGCCAGGGCCTCGGTGGTACCGACCGGGACCCGCTCGGCCCGCAGCCGGTAGAGCAGTGGCAGGAACATCAGTACCGACGCCGGTGCCGACCGGTGATCTGGTCGTTGAACGCCGTCAGGTCCTGCTCCTTCTTCAACAGCGTGCCCAGGAACGGCGTGCTCTCATCCAGCGCGATGGCATCCGGCTGGGCCAGGCGCAGCATGGCGATCCAGTCGATCAGTTCGCTGGTCGAGGGCTTCTTGCGGATCCGATCCATCCCGCGCACGGCGTAGAACGCCTCCAGCGCCTGGTTCAGCAGCACGTCGTCGAGGTCGGGATGGTGCACGTCCACGATCCGCGCCATGAGGTCCGTGGTCGGGAAGTCGATGAAGTGGAACACGCACCGGCGCAGGAAGGCGTCGGGCAGCTCCTTCTCGGCGTTGCTGGTGATGATCACCACCGGACGGTGCCGTGCTGCGATCATCTCGCCGGTCTCGGTGATCGTGAACCGCATCCGGTCCAGCTCGTGGAGCAGGTCGTTGGGGAACTCGAGGTCGGCCTTGTCGATCTCATCGATCAGCAGCACCACCCGCTCCGGGGCGCTGAACGCCCGGCCCATCGGACCCAGGTTGATGTACTCACCGATGTCCTGGACGTCGTGGTCACCGAATCGGCTGTCGTAGAGCCGCTGCACCGTGTCGTAGGTGTAGAGCCCCTCCTGGGCCCGGGTCGTGCTCTTGACGTTCCACGTCACGAGCTCCATGCCCAGCGCCTGCGCGACGGCCTCGGCCAGCAGGGTCTTGCCGGTGCCCGGCTCGCCACGGACCAGCAGGGGCTTCTCGAGGACCAGCGCACAGCGCACGGCGGTCTCCAGAGCCGGATCGGTCAGGTAGGACGACGTCCCGGTGAACTCCATGCACTCTCCTTCGCCCGAGGTAGGCCAACCCTACGCGCGCGTCCGGCCACCCACACCGTCTAGCGTGACCAGGTACAGGCCGAGGAGGCACGGATGTCGATCAGGGCGACGATCCAGTGGCCGGGCGACGACTACCCGCTGGGCGCGACGTACAACGGGGTCGGCACGAACTTCGCGCTCTACGCGGAGCGGTCCCACCGGGTGGAGCTGTGCCTGATCGACGAGGCCGACGTGGAGCACCGGCTGCCGCTCGAGGAGAAGAACTCCGGCGTGTGGCACACCTACCTGCCGATGGTCGGTCCCGGGCAGAGGTACGGCTACCGGGTGCACGGCCCGTGGAACCCGGCCCACGGGCTGAGGTTCAACCCGCACAAGCTGTTGCTCGACCCCTACGCCACAGCCGTCACCGGGATGCAGGACAACACCCAGGCCGTGATCGGGCACCGCCGCCACGACCCTGACGTGATGGACCCCTCGGACAGCTTCGGGCACACGATGCTCAGCGTCGTCACGAGCCCGTTCTTCGACTGGACCGGCGACCGGCGGCTGCGCCGGCCCTACAACGAGACCGTGATCTACGAGGCGCACGTCAAGGGGATGACGATGCGCCACCCGGACATCCCGCGGGTCCTGCGCGGCACGTATGCCGGGCTGGCCCACCCGGCGATGATCGAGTACCTGCTCGACCTCGGCATCAATGCGATCGAGCTCATGCCGATCCACCAGTTCGTCCAGGACGGCTTCCTGCAGGCCACGGGCAGGCGCAACTACTGGGGCTACAACACCATCGGCTTCTTCGCACCGCACAACGAGTACGCCGCGACCGGGACCCTCGGCGAGCAGGTCACCGAGTTCAAGGGGATGGTCAAGCAGCTGCACATGGCCGGGATCGAGGTGATCCTCGACGTCGTCTACAACCACACTGCCGAGGGCAACGACCACGGGCCCACGCTGTCGTTCCGCGGGATCGACAACCCCGGCTACTACCGCCTCGTCCCCAATGACCCGCGTCACTACTTCGACACCACGGGCACCGGGAACTCGATGAACGTGCGCAACCCGCACTCGCTGCAGATGATCATGGACTCCCTGCGGTACTGGGTGACCGAGATGCACGTGGACGGCTTCCGGTTCGACCTCGCATCGAGCCTGGCGCGGGAGTTCCACAGCGTCGACAAGCTCTCGACCTTCTTCGACCTCGTCCAGCTGGACCCGGTCGTGTCCCAGGCCAAGCTGATCGCCGAGCCGTGGGATCTCGGCGAGGGCGGCTACCAGGTGGGCAACTTCCCCTCCCTGTGGACCGAGTGGAACGGCAAGTACCGCGACACGACCCGCGACTACTGGCGGGGCGAGCACGCGACCCTGCCGGAGTTCGCCTCACGATTCACGGGGTCGTCGGACCTGTACCTGAACAACGGGCGCAGCCCACATGCATCGATCAACTTCGTCACCGCCCACGATGGCTTCACCCTGGCCGACCTGGTGTCCTACAACCGCAAGCACAACGCAGCCAACGGGGAGGAGAACCGCGACGGGGAGTCGCACAACCGCTCCTGGAACTGTGGGGTGGAGGGACCCACCGACGACCCGGCGATCCTGGCCCTGCGGGCACGGCAGCGGCGCAACATCATGGCCACCCTGCTGCTGAGCCAGGGGGTGCCGATGATCTCCCATGGCGACGAGATCGGTCGTACCCAGCATGGGAACAACAATGGCTACTGCCAGGACAACGAGGTGTCGTGGATGGACTGGGACGCCGTCGACGAGGACATGCTCAGCTTCACCCGCCTGCTGATCAAGCTCCGGATGAGGCACCCCATCTTCCGACGCCGCCGCTTCTTCGAGGGCCGACGCGTCGCCAAGTGGGACAACGTTCCCGACATCTCCTGGCTGCAGCCCAATGCCGAGCCGATGACGACCCACGACTGGGAGGTCGGCTATGCGCGAACCCTCACCGTGGTCCTCAACGGATCGGCCCTGAACGAGAAGGACCGGTTCGGGCGACCCCAGGAGGACCGCTCGTTCGCGCTGTTCTTCAACTCCGCCGACCGGCCGACCCGCTGCCTGATCCCCGGCCGGGCTGCGGGCACCGTGTGGTCCGAGGTCCTGGACACGGCGAACTGGCCGACGACCCCCACGCTGACTCCGGTCACCCTCAATGCTGGGCAGTACCGAGATGTGCATGCCCGCTCGGTGGTGGTCCTCAGCGAGGTCACCCCAGCGTGACCTGGACCCGGACCTCGCTTCCTGCTGGCTGCGCCGGGATTGGCGCCGAGGGATCCAGTGCCACCCCGTCCACGACGAGCGCTGCGACCCCCTTCGACACGTGCTCGGGGTTGGTGACCTCGATCAGGTAGACGGCGTCGCGCCACTGCCGCCGGACCTCGAAGCCGTCCCAGTCGTGCGGGATGCACGGATCGACGATCATCCCGTCCAGGGTCAGGCGCACCCCGAGCACCCACTTGGTGATCGCGGTGTACATCCACCCGGCGGTGCCGGTCAACCACGGGTTCTGGGCCCTGCCGAACCACTCGTGATCGCGGCCGTAGATGAACTGGGCGTACACGTACGGCTCGGCCTGGCGGATGTCGATCTCGTCGTTGCGGTTGTAGGGCAGCATCGAGTCATAGAAGGCCACTGCCTGGTCACCGCGGCCCAGGATCGCCTCGGCCATGATCGGCCAGGCGTTCGGGTGCGAGAAGATCGCGGCGTTCTCCTTGATGCCCGGATAGACCCGGGTGACGAATCCCACGGAGTCGTCGACCTTCGTGAACGCCGGCCAGTTCAGGTGGGTCCCGTACTCGGACCCGAGCAACTCACGCACCGAGTCCATGGACTCCACCCCGCGCTCGGGGGTGGTGATCCCGGCGATCACCGGCCACGGCTGGTGCTCGAGGAAGATCCGACCCTCCTCGTTCTCGTCGGAGCCGATCTTCACGCCGTCGCGGGTGAATCCGCGGATCCACCAGGCGCCGTCCCAGAGCTGCTCGTCGGCCACGGCGGCGATCCGGTCGAGTTCAGCGGTGAAGGTCGCGACATCGTCGGCCCGGCCCAGCGGCTCGGCGACCTCGAGGAAGGCACGAATTGCCCACGCGTGCAGGAACGTGACGAGTGCCGACTCACCACCACCCAGGTTCAGGCAGTCGTTCCAGTCAGCGCGCAGGCCCAGGGCCACGCCGTTGGCCCCGACCTGTTCGGCCGAGAAGTCCAGCGCCGCCTTCATGTGGTCGTAGACGGTGCCAGACGTTCCCTCGGCGAACGGGACCTCGAGGTCGAGGAACGCCAGGTCGCCGGTCTCCTTGACGTACTCCACGATCGACGGGATCAGCCACAGGTGCGAGTCCGAGGACGTGTCCTCGAGCCCATGGATCAGGGAGGCGCCGGACACTCGGGGCACGACGGTCGGCGACGGGATGTCCGGCAGCGGCTCGGTATCGGGATCGAACACCTTCGGGTCGAACAGGTGCAGCCCGTAGCCAGCCTCGGTCTGGGCCCGCAGCAGCTCCATGAGCCGCGACCTGACCTTGATCGGGTTGGAGTGCACCACGCTCATCACGTCCTGGGCGGTGTCTCGGTAACCCAGTCCGGTGCGCCCACCGACCTCCACGAAGGACGCGAACCGGGACCACTGCACGCAGGTCTCGGCCTGCAGCAGGGTCCAGGTGTTGATCATCGCGTCCATGCCCGCGTGCGGGGTGCGGATGCGCAGCGCATCCTGCTTGGCCCGCCAATGGGCACGCAGCCGGGCGAACTCGGCGTCCGCCGTGGCCAGGTCGGCGTACTTGGCCTGCATTGCACGTCCAGCGCCATCGCGGGTGCCGAAGCCCAGCACGTACACCAGCCGGGCGCTCTCCCCGGGCGCGAGCGTGACCGTGTGGAACAGCGATCCGCAGTGGTTCTGGGTGGTGGCCGATCGGTTGCTGCCCGTCCCCCGCTCCACCGCGATCGGGTTGGTCTCCGAGCGGTACGGGCCGATGAAGTTGTCGCGCAGTGAGTCATAGGAGTCCGGTGCACGGCTCGAGGCGAAGTAGTGCGCCGTCCACGGCTCGTAGTGGAAGTCGTACTCGATGATCCCGTCGGCGTAGGAGGACCCGGACGCGTAGAGCGACATCTGCAGGTTCTGGTTGTCGATATCGATGGTGTGGAAGCTGAACTCCACATAGGAGGCCAACGTCAGGGTGCGCTCGGTGTCGCCGGTGTAGGTGACCCGGACGTCCCAGACCTCGACCGGGTCATCGAGCGGGACGAAGATGGTCTGGCTGGCCTCGATACCGCGGTAGGACGACTCGAACCGCGTGTACCCCATGCCGTGGGCGCTGGTGTAGGTCGCCCCACCGTCGACACCATCAACCGCCAGCGGCTTGCCGACCGGCTGCCAGGAGACCGACCAGAAGTCACCGTCGCTGTCATCGCGCAGGTAGACGTAGTGACCGGGGCGATCCAGCGGCACACCGTTGGGCCGGAACCGGGTCACCCGCCCGGTCTGCGGTGTCTTGTAGTAGGAGTAGCCACCGCCGTTGTGGGACAGCACAACGCAGTAGTCCCCGCTGCCCAGGTAGTTGGTGAACGAGCTGGGGACGTCGGGCCGGTCGATGACGTACTCGTCATTGCCGGTGTCGAAGTGTCCGTAGCGCATGGGACCTGCTCCTTGTTCGGGATGTACGGGAAACGATCGGGATCAGCCGGCAGAGACGAAGCCGCGCAGCCACTCCAGCAGCTCAGCAGCCTTCTCGGGCGAGTCACCCTCGACGAACAACCGCAGGGCCGGTTCCGTGCCGGAGAACCGCAGGAGCGCCCAGTTGTCGTTCTCGAGCAGGATCTTGGTGCCGTCCATGTGCGAGATGCTGACCACCGGGTAGGGCCCGATGTGGGTCAGCGGCTCGGCCTCGAGGCGCCGCGGCACGGCCACCCGCATCTCGGGAGTGGCCGCCACGCTCTCATCGAGCGAGTACAGACGGCCGGTGATCCCGTAGATCAGCTCGCGCAACTCGCTGATGCGCTTGCCCGTGCGGGCCAGCATCTCCACGACCAGGGCGCAGGCGAAGATGCCGTCCTTGCCCTTGATCCAGCCCCGGACGGTCAGACCCCCCGACGACTCGCCGCCGAGCACTGCGCCGATCTCGTCCATGCCGGCCGTGACGTACTTGAAGCCCACCCGGCACTCGCGCGACTCCTCACCGAAGTGCTCCGCGAGCCGGTCGAGCAGATGCGTGGTGGCCAGGTTGCGAACCACACCCCCGCGCTCGCCCCGGACCTCGTGCAGGTACCAGTACAGCAGCAGCAGCAGATCGTTGGCGGTGACGTACTCCCCCCGCTCATCGACGATCCCGATGCGGTCCGAGTCGCCGTCGGTGGCCAGGCCAAGGTCGTAGCGGCCCCGGCCCTGGGTGATCATCGAGATCAGCGCGGACAGTCGCTCGAGGTCCGGCGCAGGGGCGATCCCGCCGAACAACGGGTTGTGCGCGGCGTGGATGAACTCCGTGCGCACCCGCATGTCGTTGAGGACCATCCCGAGGGTCAGCTCACTGGTGCCGTACATCGGGTCGACGATCACGTGCAGGTCCACCTCGCGGGCGGCGTCGACGTCGATGAGCTCCTCGATCGCGTCGACGTAGGGATTGGTCAGGACCCGCTCGACGACCATGCCCGAACGCAGCCCAAGGTCGATGTCCAGCGTGATGACGTCGTCGACGGTCATGGCGTTCGCCTCGTTCTGGAAGCGGTCGGTCTCCTCGTCGAGCGGCAGCGAGCCGTCAGCGCGGAAGACCTTCATCCCGTTCCACTCCGGGGGGTTGTGGCTGGAGGTGATGATCACCCCGTAGGCGGCACCGAGGTGGGGTGCGGCGAACGTCACCAACGGGGTCGGGACGTCGTCGGGCAGCAGCACCACCGGGATGTTGTTCCCGGCGAACACCTCGGCCGCGGCGACGGCGGAGTCGCGCGACAGGAAGCGGCGATCGCCACCGATGACGATGGGTTGGGAGTCCAGGCCCTGCCGGATCGTCTCGTTCGCGATCGCCTGGCACAGGCGGCGCAGATTGGCCAGCGTGTACCCCTCGCCGATCACCGCCCGCCACCCCCCGGTGCCGAACACGATCTTCGTATCGGTGTTCTTGCGGGGCACGAACAGCCTCTTGAGGACGATGTCCTCGGCGATCGTCAGCTCGGCCGGGGTGTTGATGCCCTGGACCTCGTCGGGGTCGTGGATCTGGTAGCTGTGGACACGGCCGCCGGAGTCGATCACGCGCCGCGCCATGTCCGTGAGCCGGTGCTCGCCCGCACGGTTCATCTCGGCAAGGCTGCTGAGGAACGCTCCCGGGGCGGCCACGTAGCCGCCGACGTTGACCTCCCGGATCTCCATGTCGGTGGCCGTCTGGTCGGTGTCCTCCACGATCGCCACGATCCGGCCGTCGGCACGGGCAACCCGGCCCTGGGTCGGGTCCGGATCCTCCATGACGGCCGTGAGGATCGACAGGTCCGCGCCCTTGAGCTGGTGCCGGGTGAACAGGCCCCGCAGCGACTCGGGGCGCAGCAGCGGGGTGTCCGCGTAGGCGATCAGCGCCTGGTCGACATCCGAGAGCAGGAAGCCCAGGCCCAGCAGCGCCGCGTCCCCGGTTCCCAGGGGCTCGTCCTGGACGACGTAGCTCACGTCGGGTCCCACGAGGTCCCGGATGCGGTCATCGTCACGGGCGACGACGACGACGATCCGATCGGCGTCGACCACGGCGCGCACGTTGTCGACGGACTGCTGCACCACGGTGGAGTCGCCCAGCGGCTGGGTGAGCAGCGCGCGGGACTCGTCATCCGAGCCCGCGGCCAGTACCACCGCGGCCCACGTGCGCGTCGAGGAGCTGGGGCGGGTTGTCATGGGTTCCTCTTCATGTCGGCGGGTGTTCCCGGACACCAACGCAGGCTAGCAATGTGGCAGCACCGATGGGCCCCGACAGGTGCCGCGCCCGACCGGCAGAGACGATCAGGTCGAGGCGAGGATCCGCATGCGGAGGTCCCGGTCGACCAGGTCCTCGGAGTCGAGTGCTTGGGCAGCCAACCAGCCATGTCGCAGAGCGGGACGATCCGGACTCCCGAGGCGCGCACGTCGGCGCGGGGGCCACGGACGAGGACCGATACCAACCCGCGTCCCGAGTACTCCCTACTACGCCGGCGCCTACACCTCCGGCGCCTCCACCTCGGCCGCCTTGGCCTCGTCGGTGGAGGTCCACGTGTAGCTCAGCGCCCCACTCGGGCATGTGTCGATCATCGCGGCGAGCTGCGGCGCCGACGCAGCATCCGGGTCGATCCAGGGGCGTTCGCTCGGGCGGAACACCCGGGGCAGCGTCCCGGCGCAGATTCCCGAGTGCTGGCAGATGCTTGCGTTCCAGTGAACCGTCAAGCCCTCGGTCGGATAGTCGCGGATCGCCATTGGCCGAGTGTCCCGCAGCGTCTGCCCACCGGCAACCGATCGCCGTCAACCGACCTGAGACCAGCCGCCGGCTCCCGCGCGCCCCCAGAGACCGCCGCCAGTGCCATGGCAGGGTTGGTGTGTGGGGGTGACCGGAACCCGATGCCTGCCAGGAGTGCCATGACCGCGGGGCTCACCAGTCCGGGGCCGTGGCTCGAACGCCTGCCGGACGGGACCATCCGCCAACGGTCCCCGATCACCGGCACCGTGGTGTGGACCGTTCCGGGCAGGGCCGACCGGCCCTTCGCCTCGCCCCAGCCCACGGCCCGCCCGCTGACTCCGCACGCCTTCGCCAGCACGTGCGCCTTCTGCAGCTCCCGATACCTCGAGACTCCTCCCGAGAAGTCCCGGCTGATCCTCGGGCCCGACGGCGATGGGGACCGTGACAGCAGCGGCGCGCAGCCATGGCGGATCGAGGACCACGTCCCGGCCGATCAGCTCTGGGACACCGTCGCGGACTTCCGGCGCTTCCCGAACCTGTTCGAGATCCTGCCGTTCGACTACTGGCACACGAACCTCGGCTTCCAGGTCCCGGCCGCAGCAGCTGCCTGGGCCCGGGAGTACATGGCGTCGCCGATCGGGCGAGCGCATGTGCTCGACATCGCACGGACCCGTTCACGGGCCAGCGGCGCCGACGCCGAGCGGTCGGCAGCAGACGGGATGGCCGCCGATCTCGAAGACGCCCTGCTGGCCCGGTCTGCCAGCCTGTTCGCAGGCTCGCACGACGTCATCGCCGCGCGACGGCACTTCGTGGACGGCGCCTCGATGGACGACGAGTTGGCGTCGTCGGGCGACCTGAGCCCCACCGAGCACCACGCGTTCCTGGCGCTGACTGCTGCGGGGCTCGCGGATCTCGGCCGGTCCAACCCGTTCGCCCGGCACGTGGTGGCCTTCCAGAACTGGCTGCGGCCCGCGGGTGCCTCCTTCGACCACCTGCACAAGCAGCTCGTGGCCATCGACGACTACGGCCCGCTGCTGACCCGGGTCCTCGCGATGCTCGACGACGACCCGGACCTGTTCAACACGGTGATCGCCGACCCAGCGGCCCGGGACCGGCTGGTGATCGCCGAGAACGACCACGGGATCGCGCTGGCGGGGGTCGGCCACAGATACCCGACTGTCGAGGTGTTCTCCACGGGCGCGGCGAACCGACCCTGGGAGCATTCGGCCCCGCAGATGCGCGCGGTGTCGGACCTGCTGCGCGCATGCCACGCCGCCACCGGCCGGTTGGTCCCGACGAACGAGGAGTGGCACTACCGCCCTGTGGACGTCGAACGGGCGATGCCGTGGCGGATCAACCTGAAGTGGCGGGTCTCGACGCTGGCCGGCTTCGAGGGCGGGACGAAGATCAACGTCAACACGATCAGCCCGTTCACGGTGCGCACACGGATGGTGGACGGCCTGCGGCGGCTGCGGGCAGCCGGCGCCATCGCCCCGATGCGGATCGGCGACGAGTGCTCACACCGCCGTGGAGCCCTGCGCTACACCGAAGGTTGACCCCAGCGGCCGCCCGCAGGTCATCGACCGCTCAGCCTGCGGCCAGCAGATCGAGGACCTCGCCGGGGGTCTCGATCCATACATCGACATGCGCCCGGTCGATGTCCGGGGCCTGATGGCCCCAGCCGGCTGCAACCGCGAGCACCCCGGCCGCTCGAGCGGCGAGCATGTCCGCGTTGCTGTCGCCGACGAACGCCACCTCGTCGGGGTGACGGCCCAGGTTGGCCACAGCCAGCTCGATCGACTCAGGCGATGGTTTGGGCCCACTGACCTGGTCGACCGTGACGATGGTGTCCAGCAGCGTCTCGAGCCCATGGGCTCCGAGCACCACAGCCGCCGACCGCGCGTCGGAGTTGGTGGCCAGGCCGGTGGCGATGCCGCGCTCACGCAACGCGTTGAGCAGGTCCACGATCCCGTCGTACGGGTCGATCGCCGACACCTGCCCGGCAAGGGCGTCGTGGAAGACATCGTCATCGGCATCGGACGCCTCCCGGCCCAGTAGCGCGCTGACCAGGTTCCGGGCGGCTCCCAGGTGCGCAACCGGCTCCAGCTCGGCGAGGGTGATCTCGCGACCGGTCACGACCGAGTAGGCG
>JAQBEX010000032.1:0-4343 GCA_032123675.1 Actinomycetes bacterium | reverse complement strand
GTCGTGATCCCGGCCTCGCACAACTCCATGTCGATCGCGGACGGCACATGGTTCCTCGCCGAGCAGCCCAAGGACATGGTTGAGTCACTCGATGACGGCATCCGCGGTCTGCTGGTGGACACCTGGTACGGCCAACCCACCAAGGACGGTGGCGCCCTGACCGCCCCGGAATCACTCGCGGGGGCCGAGGCCGCGCTCGCCGAGACCTACGGCGACCAGGTGGTGGCATCGGTGCGCCGGACGATCGACCGGGTCCGCGATGAGGAGCCGGTTGGGCCTTCCGAGCCGTACTTCTGCCACACGGTCTGCGAGATCGGCGCCACCCCGATGCAGCCTGTGATGGACCGGCTCAACGACTGGATGGAGGCCCATCCACGCGAGGTGGTGGTCCTGTTCATCCAGGACACCGTGACCCCGGAGGACACCGCCGCCGTCCTGGAGCAGGCGGGCCTCGCCGAGAAGGCCTACGTGCACCCGGGCAACGCCGAGTGGCCCACCCTCGGGGAGATGATCGACTCGAACACGCGGCTGCTGGTCCTCATGGAGAATGAGGGCGGGGGAGTGGACCACCCGTATCTGCACCAGGGCTTCGACCTCGTCCAGGATACCGAGTTCACGTTCGCAAGCGCCGAGGACTTCACGTGCACGCTCAAGCGCGGCTCGGTGGACAGCCCACTGTTCGCGGTCAACCACTGGCTGGCGAGCTTCTCAGCGCTGATCTCCAGCGCTGAGGCGGTCAACACCTATGACGTGCTCAAGCCGCGGATCGACGAGTGCGAGATCGAGCGCGGCCGCATCCCCTCGATGATCGCGGTCAACTGGTACGACCGGGGGGACCTGTTCCGGGTGGTGAACGAGCTCAACGGGGTCGGGTAGTCCCAGCGCCGCGACTGGCGGGCTTCCTTCGACTCCGCCTGACAGGATTGCCGATGTGCGCGCCCTATACCTGACCTCTGTCGAGGCTTCCAGTGGCAAGTCCGTCGTCGCCCTCGGTCTCATGGAGACCCTGACGCGCGCGGTCAGCAAGGTGGGCTACTTCCGCCCGGTGATCCGAGCCGGGGAGGAGTCCGACAGCAGGATCGAGCTGTTCCGGACCCGGTACAAGCTCGACCAGTCCTACGACGAGTCCTTCGGCGTGACGACCGCGGACACCCGCGACTTCGGCGGCAACCACGTCGATCCCGCTCTGGTCAGCCGGATCATCGAGCGCTTCCGCAGGCTCGCGAACCAGTGCGACTACGTGCTCGTGGAGGGCACCGACCACCTCGGGGCATCCAAGGCGTTCGAGTTCGCGCTGAACGCCGAGATCGCCACCAACCTCGGGGCGGTGGCCCTGATCGTGCTCACCGCAGCCGACCACGCACCCCAGCAGGTGAACGGCGCGCTCACCGCAGCCATCGAGGGCATGAAGGAGCGGGGCGTACCGATCGTCGGGGCGTTCGTGAACCGGGTCCCGGAGCCGGACTGGGCCGCCATGGAGGCAGTGGTCGCTGGGGCCCCGGTGCCCGTGTGGCTGCTGCCTGAGCTGCACTCGCTGAACGACCCGACCATCAGGGAGGTCGCCGACGCCGTGGGTGCCACCCTGCTGCTCGGCTCCGACGACGACCTGTCCCGGCCAGTGCCCGACATCAAGGTGGCTGCCATGAGCGTGCCCCGCCTGATGGACCACCTGTCCGAGGGGACGCTGCTGATCACCCCCGGCGACCGCTCGGACATCCTCATGGCGGCCTACTCCTCGCGCCAGTCCGACGCGATCCCGGCCGTGTCCGGCGTGATCCTGACCGGTGGGCTGGACCCCGATCCCACGGTCATGCGCTTCGCCCAGGGGATCACGCAGGCTGCTTCGCTGCCCATCCTGGTGACTGACCTCGACACCTATGACAGCGCCGCAGCGGTCGCCGGCCTGAAGCCCGAGATCGCCGCGGACGACGCCCGGAAGATCACCGACGCCCTGAGCCTGTTCGAGGAGAACGTCGATGCGGCGACCCTGGAGGCACGGATCGAGGTCACCCGCTCCACGACCATGACGCCGATGATGTTCGAGCACCAGTTGGTCGAACGGGCCCGGTCGGACCGCAAGCACATCGTGCTGCCCGAAGGCACTGATGACCGGATCCTGGAAGCAGCCCACCGGCTGCTTCGCCGCAATGTCGTTGACCTCGCGATCCTCGGACCTCCGGAGGCGTTGGCTGAGCGTGCCCGCCAACTGGGCCTGGACATCTCCGAGGCGAGGATCATCGACCCGGAGACTGACCGGCTGCGGGCTGTGTTCGCCGCGGATCTGGTGGAGATCCGCAAGGCCAAGGGCCTGGCCCTCGACGCCGCCCTGGACCTGGTCGCCGACGTTTCCTACTTCGGGACCATGATGGTCTGGAAGGGACTCGCCGACGGCATGGTCTCCGGCGCCGCGCACACGACAGCGCACACGATCCGCCCGGCGCTGCAGATCATCAAGACCACACCCGGGGTGTCCATCGTGTCCAGCGTCTTCTTCATGGCGCTCGAGGACCGGGTCCTGGTGTACGGCGACTGCGCGGTCAACCCATCGCCGAACGCCACCGAGCTGGCGGACATCGCCATCTCGTCGGCCCAGACGGCCAGTGCGTTCGGCATCGACCCGCTCATCGCCATGCTGAGCTACTCGACCGGGGCCTCGGGATCCGGCGAGGACGTCGTCAAGGTCCGGGAGGCAACCGAGCTGGCGCGGGAGCGTCGGCCAGACCTGGCCATCGAGGGCCCGATCCAGTACGACGCAGCCGTGGACGCCTCCGTGGCGAAGTCGAAGCTGCCGGGCTCGGAGGTTGCCGGTCGCGCCAACGTCTTCATCTTCCCGGATCTCAACACCGGCAACAACACGTACAAGGCCGTGCAGCGCTCAGCCAACGCCGTGGCGATCGGCCCGGTGCTGCAGGGGCTGCGGCTGCCGGTGAACGACCTCTCCCGCGGCGCGCTGGTCGAGGACATCATCAACACCGTCGTCATCACGGCTGTGCAGGCCCAGCAGGTGGCCGCAGCCGCGGCTTCCGAGGAAGGTGCGTGAGTCATGCTCGTGCTGGTTGTGAACGCCGGCTCGTCGTCGTTGAAGTACCAGTTGATGGACACCGAGTCCGAGACCGTCTGGGCCAATGGACTGGTCGAGAGGATCGGCGACGAGGGGTCGGCGCTGACCCATCGGACCCGGATCCGCGGCGGGGCGCAGGCGCCCATGGTGAAGACGACGACGGCGCTGAGCCTGGCTGATCACTCCGAGGCGTTCCACGCGGTGACCGCCGCCTTCGCCGAGACGGGGGCCGTAGCGGAGGTTGGCGAGCTGGCCGGAGTCGGGCATCGGGCTGTCCAAGGGGCCGACCTGTTCAGCGAGCCCACCGTGGTCACGCCGGAGGTCATCGAGGTGATCCGCGAGCTCATCCCGCTGGCCCCCCTGCACAACCCCGCGACCGTGGCCGGTCTGGAGTCGGCCATCGCGGCATTCCCGGATGTCCCACACGTCGCGGTCTTCGACACCGCGTTCCACTCGACCATCCCGGCCGCGGCCTACACGTACGCCATCGACCAGGAGGTGGCCCGCGAGCACCGGATCCGTCGTTACGGCTTCCACGGCACGTCCCACAAGTACGTGACCGCGAAGGCCGCAGAGGTGCTCGGCAAGCCCGTGGACTCCGTCGACCTGGTCACCCTGCACCTGGGCAACGGCGCCTCGGCATGTGCGGTCCGGGGCGGGCGCAGCATCGAGACGTCCATGGGGCTGACGCCCCTGGAGGGCCTGGTCATGGGCACCCGCTCGGGTGACATCGACCCAGCCCTGACGTTCCACCTCATGGCCACGGCCGGCATGACCGCCCACGATGTGGATGTCATGCTCAACAAGCGCAGCGGGCTGATGGGGCTCTGCGGCCACAACGACCTGCGTGAGGTGCACGCCCTCGCTGCCCGCGGCGACGCCGATGCCGAGCTCGCGCTGTCGGTCTACGTCCACCGGATCCGCAAGTACCTCGGGGCCTACCTGGCAGTGATCGGCCGAGCCGACGCCATCGTCTTCACCGCGGGCGTGGGGGAGAACGACCCCGAGATCCGCCGGCGGGTGATCTCCGGGCTGGAGATGATCGGCGTGGCCATCGACACCGAGCGCAACGCCGACGTGCGCGGCAGCTCGGTACCCGTGGATCTGTCGTTCCGGGGCGCCCCGATTCGGGTCCTGGTCGTGCCCACGAATGAGGAGTTGGAGATCGCGCGACAGACAGCCACCGCCGTCGCCGGGTGACCCCTCATCTGTGAGACCCAATTGAGACAGAAATGAGGGGTTCCAACGATGGACAGAAGGCAACGCTCGGGCGCACTCTGAG
>JAQBEX010000031.1:0-4165 GCA_032123675.1 Actinomycetes bacterium | reverse complement strand
GGTCCTGCGCCCGAACGGTCCCCTTCCCGGCGACCGACCACCTCCGCCGGGGGCTCAGTTCGTCGCAGCGCTCCGGGGCGGTGTTGTCGTCGGGGCCGCGACCATACTGCCTGAACCATGGCCGGGGCCGGGCTCGCTGCAGGAGCCGGCCTGGCGGTTGCGCGGCATGGTGACAGCCGAGGACCACCGCGGCCTCGGGATCGGCCGAGCGGTGCTCGACGGAGCCGTCGAACTGGCTGCTGCCAGTGGCGCTGTGTCGATGTGGGCGCAGGCTCGCACCGCCGCGCTGGGGTTCTACCGCCGGGCCGGTTGGGCGGTTGTCGGGGACGAGTGGATCAAGCCCGGCGTGGGCCCGCATCGGTACATCCACCGCCCTACGAGGATCGACGACGACACCTGAGCCGGCGCTGCGTATCGGTTCAGGTCGCGATCAGTCCTGCGACCCGCTCGGCGCAGGGGAGCCCGACGACGCTGGTGGCGCATCGGTGTCCGGGCCCGACCCTGTCCCAGCAGTGCCCGGGTCGCTGACCCGGGAGACAGCCCGCACCACCAGGGCTGTCGTGGCGGCCGCAGTCCCCACGACCAGCAGGCACCCCGCGAGGAAGGCGGCGAATCGACCGATGGAGGACTCACGCACCCCGTGGTCGCTCACGAGGACTGCCACGATCAGGGCAGCGAAGAGGCTCAGCCCGACAGTGGTGAGCACCAACACTGGTCTGGTCCGACGCTTTCCCGCGGCTCTCCCCGCCGCGGGCGTGAAGCCCGGTTGGGCCAGCAGCAGCACGCCGCCGGCAGCCAGTGCCCAGAACGTGACCAGGAAGAAGGACGCGAGGGTGTCCTCGACACGGTGCCAGCCGGCGGACATCGTGGCGATCGCGACGGTGGAGGAGAACGCGATCCCAACGATCGCAGTTGCCCACCGCAGCAGCGCCGGGACCACGAACAGGGCGGCGACCCCGATCGAGAAGGCTGCGGTCGTGTGCCCGCTGGGGAGGCTGTTCAGGGTTGCTGGCGCGGATTCGGCCAGTCCCAGGTCGGGGCGCGGCAGGATGTAGGACTTGAGCAGCTGACCAGAGGCGTTCGCCGCCAGCAGCACCCCGATAGCCACCAGCCCGCTCGTGCGCCGCATCCGGATCAGGGCAAGTACCGCGATCGATCCGGCGGCAGCAATCAGGGCGGTCACGGTCACCGCATCCAAGGTCGCCTCAACGGCCGACTCAGCCCGTGGCTGGGTGATCAGCGCGCCCCGCAGCGCCGCATCGGCAAGCTGACGCCCGGTGATGGTCTGGACGGCGAACCAGTAGACGAGCGAGAAGGCCGCCACGCAGCCGGCCATGCCGAGCGCCAGCCAGACGAACGTCCGGCGGCGCGGGTTGAACCACGGCCATGTCACCAGGCAAATCTCCCATCAAGTCCGGAGTGCCCGCCAGTCGCCTGCCCCTCGAGCGGCGTGACTAGCTCGGACCCTGGTCCAGGAGCTCCGTGGCCAGCTGCACGTCGGCGGCGTCAACGAGGACCCGTACCCCCATCAGGCTCGGATAGGCGCCACCCATGTCGTCGGCGGAGGTGACGGCTGCCACACCGTAGGCCCTGAGCATGCCAACGATGAGGTCCGCCTCGGCGTGGGTCGGCACGGAGGCGACGGCCGTCAGGCTCGATGGGACTCGGGTTGGCTGATCCGCATGTCCTCGGTGCTCTGGTGCCATCCCGGCCCTCCCTGAATCCCCGCCTGGCTGACCCCCAGCGTGGCAGCAGGGGCTGCCACCGGCAAGGGCCAGAAGCCCCGCTCCTCGGCCCTGCGATCGGGCGCGACGCCGTGTTGGCCGCCGGCACCGGGGAACGATCAGGTCCAGGTATCGACCCTGTCCAGCGCTGCAAGGAGTGGGTGCCGCCCTCGGCGAGCTGCGCAGGCCAGGCTCAGTGCGCGGCTTTGTGCTGATGGCCCCGGTGCCGGCGAACGCACGAAGCGCCTTCTGGCCCAGGCGCCCGGTGCCAGCACGTAGCCTGACGCCGTGGGATCGACGAGCGTGGCGGCACCGGTCCACATGACGCGTCAGGCCTGGTTGCTCTTCGCGGCCATGTCGGTCATCTGGGGCATCCCCTACCTGATGATCAAGGTGGCCGTGACCGAGCTGAGCCCCGCGGCGGTCGCAGGTTCCCGGACCCTGTTGGCGGCTGTGATCCTGCTTCCGCTGGCCGCACACCAGAAGGCGCTGCGCCCCGCGCTGGCCCTGTGGAAGTGGGTGGTCGCGTTCGGCCTGCTCGAGATGGCCGGTCCATGGCTCCTGCTCGGCCATGCTGAGACGCGCGTGTCGAGCGGGTTCGCCGGCCTGATGCTCGCGACCGTCCCACTGATCGGGGTGCTCATCTCGCGGCTGCGAGGAGAGCCCGGTGCGTTCGCGCCCGTGCGGCTGCGTGGGTTGGCCCTGGGCATCGTCGGTGTGGTCGGACTCGTGGGCATCGACTCCCTCACCGGCAGCGTGGACCCCCTGTCGGTCGTGGAGCTGCTGCTGGTGGCCGTGGGCTACGCCGCCGCCCCAGTCGTCGCGAACACGGTCCTGGCGAAGGTGCCGGCGATGGGGGTGATCGCCCTGTCCGTGGCGCTGGTCGCGGTCATCTACCTGCCGTGGACCATCGCGGGCTACGCGGGTGGTGGGATCTCCACGGAGGCGATCTCCGCCGTCCTGATCCTGGGCCTGGTCTGCACGGCGCTGGCCTTCGTCCTGTTCTTCCGCTTGATTGCGCTGGCTGGCCCCGTCCGGGCAACCGTGATCACGTTCATCAATCCGGCCGTGGCGATCGGGCTCGGAATCCTGATCCTCGGCGAGCCGCTGACTCTCGGGATGCTGCTGGGCTTCCCGCTGGTCGTCCTCGGCGCCTACTGGGCAACGCGGACCCCGGTCTCAGCGCCCGCGTGACCAGTGGCACCCGACGGGGGCGCCCAGTTGTGGGGCCTGCATCGTCCCCGGTCAGCGGCTGCGGTCAAGGCGCAACTGCCACACGTCGTTGTCCACGCGCAGGTAGTTGAAGGGGTCGGTGAAGTCGAACGTCTCGCGGTCCCCACCGAAGGTGTAGATCGCCGCCCGGCCGTGCCGGTCCGGGATCACGGCGGAGTCGAAGTCGTACTTGGCCTCATCGGGGGTGGCCGCATTCCAGGCGGTTCCGGCGAGCTTGTGCCACTGCCGGCCCGACCCGCTCCACCAGGCGTCGATCGGGTTCACCGGGAGTCCGAAGCCACCGAAACACACGATCTTCCCGTTCAGGACCTCACACTTGTGCCCCGGCCGCGGTGACCATCCGGCCGCTGCGGTCACCTGCTTCCAGGTGCGTCCGTCGCGTGTGCGCCAGACATCGTTGAAGTAGGGCAACTCACATCCAGCCGCATCCGGGGGGCACGTGAATCCGACCTCGCCGCCCAGCAGGTAGATGTGGTCACCCTTGACGACCGTGGCGGCGCCGGCCCGCTTGCTCCACGGCGCCCCACCGTTCACCTTCGTCCAGGTCCGGCCGTTGTCGCGGGACTTCCAGACGTCGTTGAAGTACTCACGAACCGGCGGGCCGCCGATGACCGCCGAGTCGTCGTTGACCGACCCGCCAAAGACGTAGATCGATCCGTTGAGGACAGCTGCACTGAGCCCTGCTCGGCCCTCCCAGGGGGCTGCCGCCGTCATCTGCTCCCAGGTCTCGCCGTCGCGGCTGCGCCACACGTCGTTGAAGAACTGCGAAGTGGAGATGAAGGGCGGACACGTGGGGGCAATCGCCGGTGGCGGGCAGGCGTTTGGCGTCACGCTGAAGTCCTGGCCGCCGAGCACGTACATGTACTCGCCCTTGGTGACCGCGGAGAAGTACGCCCGCGGCGACCACATGTTCGATGCTTCCCCAGTGGGGACCACGTTCTGCCATGTCTGGCCCTGATCGGAGCTGGACCAGACATCGTTGAGCAGGGTGCTGTCGCCCGGGATCGGCTGGGCCGGTGGCGCCGGCGGCTCGTTGGGCACGCGCCCCCCGAGGACATAGACCGTGCTTCCCAGGGTCACTGCCTGGAGACCGGCCCGAGCCGACCAGCGCGTGTCCGATGCGTCAGCATTCTCGAGGACCTGCGTCCACGTGGCCTGCTTGTCCCGGTGCGGGCTGGGACCGGCGACTGCGGCCGGGGCCGCAAGAG
>JAQBEX010000030.1:0-7465 GCA_032123675.1 Actinomycetes bacterium | reverse complement strand
CCGCATCGGCGGGGCCTCCTGCGGGGGGTCGCGGCTCAGCCGCATCCGGCCCGGGTCCCGCGTCCGGGTCAGTCACGGGGGCCGCCGGGGATCGGGCGGTTGAGCGCGTCGGCGAAGCGGGCGAGGTCCTTGGCGTCCTCCGGGGAGCCCGGCTCGGGCCGGGCGCGCACCCGACCGCCCCAGGAGCCGGCAGCACGTGTGTACACCCACGCGGCCAGGGTGGCGACGATCGGGATGAGCCACCAGGTCATGTCGCCTCCTCTCGCTCGCGGGCTGGTCGGCCACCGCCCGCAGCGGGCTGGGGCCGGAACGTGTGCAGGCGAGCCTACCTGCCCTCTCGGGTTCCAGTCGGCCGTCCGAGGCCTGGTTTACCCGACCCGAACCGGGGGAAGTAGCCGCTGTGACGTAGGACGCCGGGCACGTGGGCTGCGGCGCGCCTACGCTTGATCAACGGTCACCATGACCTGCCACAACAGGAAGGCACTGCCCATGAGCAACGTCCCCTTCGGCTTCACGCCCCCGGACCCGGACGACCAGGGCCAGCCACAGAACCCCTTCAACATGGACGACATCGGCTCCGCACTGTCCCAGCTCGGCGCGATGCTGCAGGGGATGTCCAACAATCCCGAGCAGGGTCCGGTCAACTGGTCGGCCGCGACCGACATCGCCCGCAAGGCGATCGCCACAGCCGGTGATCCGGTCGTCTCCGACTCCCAGAGGCGGGCCGTCGAGGATGCCGTCCGGCTGGCCGACCTCTGGCTCGATCCGGCCACCGACTTCCCATCCACCGGAGCTGGTGCCCGCGCGTGGAGCCACTCCCAGTGGCTCGAGGGCACCATGCCGGCATGGCAGGAGATCATCTCGCCGATCGCCGAGCAGGTGCAGAACTCGATGACCACCATGATGCCCAGCGCGGAGGATCTCGCCGGCGGCCTGCCCGACGAGCTGCGCTCCATGCTCCCGGCCGACATGCCCGTGGACCTCACGTCGATGCTCGCGCCGATGATGGGCATGTTCAAGCAGATGGGCGCGACCATGTTCGCCGCCCAGGCCGGCCAGGGCCTCGCCGGGCTCGCCGGTGAGGTGCTCGGCGCGGGCGACGTGGGCCTGCCGCTGACCTCCGATGGCACGCCCACGCTCGTGCCGGAGAACGTCGCGGCGTTCGGCGGTGGGCTGGAGGTCGAGCCCGGCGAGATCGCGCTCTACCTCGCCCTGCGCGAGGTCGCCCACCAGCGGTTGTTCACCCACGTCGCGTGGCTGAGCCCGACCGTCCGCGATGCCGTGGCGGAGTACGCCCGCGGGATCGGCCTGGACTCCGGCGCTATGGAGCAGGCGCTGCGCGACATCGACATGACCAACCCCGCCAACATCCAGGAGGCGCTGTCCTCAGGTGTGCTGGCCCCGGAGGACACCCCCGAGCAGAAGGCCGCGCTGGCCCGGCTCGAGACCCTGCTGGCCCTCGTCGAGGGCTGGGTCGACCACGTCGTGATCGCGGCGATCGACGACCGGCTGCCGACCGCCAGCAAGTTGCAGGAGGCGGTCCGCCGCCGTCGCGCCGCCGGCGGTCCCGCGGAGAAGACGTTCCAGACCCTCGTGGGCCTGGAGATGCGTCCGCGCCGGCTGCGCGAGGCAGCGTGGCTGTGGAGCGAGCTCGAGCGCGTCCGCGGCGTGGCCGGACGGGATGCCGTGTGGCAGCACCCGGACCTGCTGCCCGGGCCGGCCGACCTGGACGACCCGACCGGCTTCGTGTCGGGCTCCTCGATCTCCGATGCCGAGCTGGCTGCGCTGACCTCCGGCGAGATGCCGCCGGCGCGGGGCGAGGGGGACCCGGACGTGGTGACCGAGGCCGAGGTGGCTGAGGACAAGGTTGCCGAGGTCGACGAGGTGCCCTCGGAGGCAGTCCAGGCGGCCGAGGAGGCTGCCGAGGACACGCACGACACGACCGAGGCCGACGAGTCCAGCGGGGAGTCCGACGAGCGCGGATGACGGGTCCCGAGACGGCCGACCCCGGCCCCGGGGCTCGGCTGGTCGCCGACGCGCGACGGGTCCTCACCCGGTGGCAGCCGCCCTCGGCAGCGCAGGAGAACCTGCGCGGGCGCTACCTGGGGTTCATCGACGCGCACCCGGATGCGGCCAGCCGCGACCTGCGCGCCGGGCACCTCACGGCCAGCACCGTGGTGCTCGACGATGATCGCGAGCGCGTGCTGCTCACGCTGCACCCGCTGGCTGAGCGCTGGTTCCAACTCGGTGGTCACCTCGAGCCCGGTGACGCGTCGATCGGCGCTGCGGCCCTGCGCGAGGCGACCGAGGAGTCCGGGATCGAGGGGTTGGCGCTGGTCGACTACCCCATCGGGCTCGATTGGCATCCGACCCGCTGCCGGGACAGCGCCCGTACGCTCGGGCCCAGCAGCCACCTCGACGTGGAGTACGTGGCGGTGGCCCCGCCCGGGGCTGCCCACTTGCGCAGCGACGAGTCCCTGGACCTCGCGTGGTTCGCCCTGGACGCCCTGCCCGACGGTGCCGACGACGTGGTCCGCGCGCTGATCCAGCGCATCCGCGACCTGGGAATGGCCTGACGGTCAACTCCGCCCCCTCCCGTCGTGGTAGTCGAATCGGCGCATCACGTCCAGCGAAACGACTACCACGCCAAGGGAACGGGCGTCGGGAGCCCCTCCCGACGCGGTAATCCAGCCCAGCACCCCTCCCGTCGCGGTAGTCGAATCGGCGCATCACGTCCAGCGAAACGACTACCACGCCGAGGGAGCGGGGGTGGGGAGCACCACGAACTGGCCACCGTCGAACCGCCGGCCGTTGACCTGGACCTCGACGCGATGCACCCCCGGGTAGGGCGTCCGGGTGCTCATCAGCGCCAGTGAGACCGACCGCGTGCACTGGACCTGCTCGCCTGGCCCCAGCGCACGCCGACTGCCCTTGAACACCTTCGGCCCAGTCGACCCGTTGGCCTTGACGAAGTGCACGACGAAGTCCACGGCAACCTCCTCGCGGGGCTCCTTCTGCGACTCATCGGGCCCCTGCCCTGAAGCGGAGGGCTCTGGCGCCCCTGGTGCCGGCCGCGTGTCAGCCACGGTGGCGACGATCCGCACCGTGCCCCCGACGGCCACCTCGGCGGGGTCGATCGTCACGTCGGCCACCGCGAGGTGGTCAGCGCCCGCGTGGCCCAGCAGCTCGAGAGCCGCGGGATCGCCGCGCTTGACCAGCGTCCGCAGGGCATGCCGGATCAGCTGCTGCCGCTGCGTGCTCGCATCGGCCCACCACCGCCGCGCCACGGAGATCACCAGTTCCGGGTGGTCCTTGCTGATGTCGTTGAGGTTGTTCGCGACGCTGCGCCGGACGTACTCGCTCGGGTCGTCGCGCAGGATCTCCAGCAGCTCCAGCACGGGCGTCGGGTCGGCGATGAACGCCGGCAGCCGCGGCGCCCACGGCAGCCGGGGCCGGGTTCCCTCGGAGACCAGTCGGCGCACATGCTCGCTGGGATCAGCGGTCCAGACGCGCAGCCTGGCCAACGTCCGCTCGGGCTCGTGGATGAGGAACGGGCGGATGCTGAACTCCGCGGTGAAGCGCTGGGTCAGCTCGTACTGCGCTGCCATCGACTCCTCGAAGGCCGCCAGCCCGTACTTGCCCACGAAGACGACGAACGGCATGTAGCGGAACGGCTGCATCCCGGTGAGACCTGACTCCGCGGGGCCCAACGCCACCATGACCATCGGGACCGCGACCACCGGGTCCTCGGGGAGATGCCGCGCCATCACGTCAGCGATCCGGCGAGCACGGTCCATCAGCTCGAGCGCATCGAAGCCACGCAGGCACTCGGCGATGAAGGCCGGTTCGTCGAAGCCGGGCACGGTGCTGGCCAGTCGCTGACCCACCCATTCGACCGTCTCGGGACCGAACGAGTCCTTCAACGCCTGCGCCACGGCCCGGCTCCCATCCTCTCGATCCTGATGCGAAACATGCCTGCCACGAACGGAACCCCCGGAGGCGCATGGTGCACGGGGGTCGACCCTTCTCGTGCACCCGTTATCTCCGGGGGTCCTTCGATACGTGAACGTATTCACCTGATGTTCACGCGTCAATACCCCCCGGTAACCCGTCTGTGGATGAGCTGGGGATGAACTGGGGACAGGCCCGCGTGTCGATGTGGATGGGCCGTGGGATACCTGTGGACAACATCGGTGGAAAACCTGCGAACTAGCCTCTGACCTGCGGTGATCCCCTGGGGATCATGTGGAGGAGAAGAAACTTGCGCGACACGCCGTAGAGATTTTCGACACGCCGACTGGCCGAGTTTGCGGCACTTCCCGTCCACGCGGGCTTCCCGTCCACGCGGGCTTCCCGTCCACGCGGGAACGCGGGCATGCGGGCACGCGGGCACGCGGGAACGCGGGCACTCGGGAACGCGTCATCCGCACGGGGGGCATCGCCACGGAGCGTCCTGGGCCGCGGTCCTCGAGCGTGCGGCCGACGCGTGCCGGTGATCAGCGGCCGGTGAAGTGCGCGGGGCGCTTCTCACGCAGCGCGGCCAGGCCCTCGACGAGGTCGTCCGAGGCAAGCGTGACCGCCTGGGCCAGCCCCTCCCACTGGGTGGCGTCAGCCCAGCTCGCGGGCCCACCGTCACGCAGCGCAACCTTCGTCAGCCGGACAGCCACCGGGGCACCGGCAGCAACGCCGTGGGCTCCGACCAGCGCCGCGGCCTCGAGCTCGTCATCGGGCAGCACGCGGCTGGCCAGCCCCAACGAGAGCATCTCCTGCGCCCCGACCCGGCGACCGGTGAAGAGCAGGTCGCGTGCGGCGGCCACACCGGCCACCTCGGTGAGCAGGTAGGTCGAGAGCATCCCCGGGTGCATGCCCATGCCCAGGAAGGGCACGGACATGCTGGCCGAGGCTCCCGCCCAGCGGACGTCACAGGCCAGCGCCAGGGCTGCACCCGCTCCGATCGCCGGTCCGTTGATGGCGGCGATCGTCGGCATCGGCAGGTCCCGGATCATCAGCCAGGTGCGGTAGTACGCAAGCATCCGCTCGCGCAGGACCGGGACGGGCTCGTGGGAGTCCGCTCCGATCCACGACGTGTTGCCCCCGGAGCTGAAGGCCGTGCCCTGGCCGGTCACGAGAACTGCCCGAATATCGGTGTCAGCGGCGATGTCAGTCATCAGCCGGCCCCAGGCCGCGGTCATCTCCAGGCCCATCATGTTGCGCCGGTCATGGTCAGCGAGCTCGACGATGACGAGGTCCCCATCGCGCCGGACGGCCAACCGGTCGGCCTGCGGGTCGAACGCGTCGCAGTCGAGGCGGACGTGCGCACCCGCCGGGCTCGCGTACGCGGGCACGGGAGCCGCACCCTGGGCGGATTCAACAGCTGGAGCAGCGCCCTGCGTGGGGTCAGAGGCGGGCTTCTGGGCCGGATCCGTGCTGGGGAGGTCGGTGGACATGCCTGCAGGCTAATGGGGAGCCTGCTGTGGGTTTGTGAGGAGGCTGACGTATGGTGCGTCACGCACGGTCGAAGCCATTAGGGCCCGGCCCCCCACTGACGGAGGACGTTATGTCGGACGACACATACACAGGCGAGGCCTACTGCGTGAAGTGCAAGGAGAAGCGCGAGTTCACCGGTCACATCGAAGAGGTCAACAACCGGCGCATGGCCAAGGGCATCTGCCCCGTGTGCGGCACCAAGGTTGCCCGCATCCTCGGCAAGGCCCAGTGACCTGCTGAGAAGCACACGCTGGACCTGACGCCAGCGCTGCACGTCCACCGGGCTGGGCCCGGCAGGAGGGGTGTCCCGGATCCCGGGCGCCCCTCCCGGCGTTTCTGAGGGCGGGCGCCGGTCGCAGGACGCCCGGCGTCTCCGCGGATGGGCGCTGGTCGCGGGAAGCCCGGCGGGCGCCGGTCGCGGGATGCCCGCCGGGCCCCCACAATGGACCCATGGCCGATCTGCCCGTCCGTGCACTGACCCGCAGCGCCAAGATGGCTGCGCTGCCCATCGGCCACGCCAGCCGCGCTGCTTTCGGCTTCGGCAAGCGGGTCGGTGGGGCGCCAGCGGAGGCGGTCGCCGCAGAGCTGCAGGCGCGCACTGCTGAGCAGATGTTCCGCGTGCTGGGTGAACTCAAGGGCGGGGCCATGAAGGTCGGCCAGGCGATGAGCATCTTCGAGGCGGCCCTCCCCGAGGACGTGGCCGCCCCGTACCGGGCCACGTTGACGAAGCTGCAGGAGCAGGCCCCGGCCCTGCCCGCCGAGACCGTTCACGAGGTGTTGGCCGACAACTTCGGGCCGCGCTGGCGGCGCAAGTTCCAGTCGTTCGACGACAAGCCGGCAGCCGCGGCCAGCATCGGCCAGGTCCATCGTGCGGTCTGGAAGGACGGTCGCACGGTCGCGGTCAAGATCCAGTACCCGGGAGCGGACAAGGCGCTGATGGCCGACGTGGCCACCGCCTCACGCCTGGCACGGTTGATGACCGCAGGCATCCCCGGGGTCGAGATCAAGCCGCTGCTCGACGAGCTCGCCGCGCGGGTCAGCGAGGAGCTGGACTACGAGAAGGAGTCCGCCTCCCAGCGGGCGTTCGCCGAGGCCTTCCGCGATGACCCCGAGATCGTCATCCCCGAGGTCCTGGCCGCCGGGCACACAGTGATCATCTCCGAGTGGCTCGAGGGGACCCCGCTGTCGCGGATCGTGGCCGACGGCACGCAGGAGGAGCGCGACACCGCGGGCCTGTACTACCAGCGGTTCCTGGTGTCCTCGCCTGCCCGGGCCGGGCTGCTGCACGCCGACCCGCACCCCGGAAACTTCCGGATGACCCCCGACGGACGGTTCGGAGTGCTGGACTTCGGGGCGGTGGCCCACCTGCCCGACGGGTTCCCGCCGATGGTCGGCAACCTGATGCGGATCGCCATGGCCGGCGACGCCGATGCCGTGCTCGCCGGCCTGCATGAGGAGGGGTTCGTCAAGACCACGACGACGCTCGAGGCCAACGGCCTGCTGGACTTCCTCGACCCGTTCGTCGATCCCGCCCGGACCGAGACGTTCGTGTTCAGCCGCGCGTGGCTGCGCGGGCAGTTCGCGCGCCTCAACGACCCGCGCAACCCGGACTTCGCGATCGGCCTGAAGATCAACCTGCCGCCGGAGTACCTACTCATCCACCGGGTGTGGCTCGGTGCCATCGGGGTCCTGTGCCAGCTGGGCGCGGAGGTACCGATGCGCGCCGAGCTGGAGACATGGGTGCCCGGGTTCGCGGAGCCGCACCCCGAGTCAGCCTGACCTGGCCGCGCGCGGAGCTGGGGGCTGCTTGGCACCGCCGGGGCCGCCTGGCACCGCTGGGCACCGCTGGGGGCGCCGGGGCCGCTTGGCACCGCTGGGCGTGTTCGGCCGGCGACTCCGCGGGAGTCAGGACGTGGCGGGGCGTGCGGCGTCCGTGATGTCCACGGACGTGACGGCGCCCAGCGCGTGGGCCGGCTCC
>JAQBEX010000029.1:0-19925 GCA_032123675.1 Actinomycetes bacterium | reverse complement strand
AGATCCCCGGTCGGATGACAGCTTGGCACTGCCTGACGATCAGTCATCTCAGCCTGCCACACGTCGGTCCCGAGGTAGGCGGTCTGGTTGCTGAGCCTGGCGTTCAGGGATCATGGCAGCGTGTCCCTTCACGGGTGCCGGATCGGGCTCGATCAGGCGTTGCGCTCGAACATGCCGGCCACCGCGGCGAATCCGAGCACGGAGCGCGCGGAGTAGGGCGAGCGCCACAGCCCGCCGTGGCAGGCCCCGTCGACGAACAGCTGCATCGGGTGCGCGATCGGCACGTCCGGATTGGCTGAGGACTCCGGGTTGCGCAGGTCGTGGACGAGCAGCGCAGCCATGATGGCGTTCGAGGTGTCCGGCTCGAAGATCTCCAGGCCGAACCGCCCTGCCCCCGCGTAGGCGGCGGCCAGGGCCTTGTTCTTCACCACGGACTTGGTCCTGGTGCTCGGGGCCACGTTGAGCGACACCCGGACCCCCTCCTCGCGGATGGCCATCGCCCGCCAGCGCTGCAGGCGCTTGGCCAGGATGTAGTTGGGCCCCTGCTGGCCGACGAGGCAGTCGCTGATGCCGTACTCGACACCCGTGCTGGTGAAGACGGTGCTCGGGTAGTTCTGGGTGAACTGGCCCGCCATCCGCAGGGGAGCTCGCCCGAAGCGCCAGAGCCCGGCCGAGCGCCAGCGCCGCCGGGACTCCTCAACAGCCTCGATCGGGGCGGCGAAGACGTCGGTGGGCGTGGCCAGCCAGGCCAGCATGATGTCGTGGCCAGCAGCGATGAGGTCCATGCTGATCGCGTCGATGGCCAGCGACACCCGCACGTGCAGCGGGCCGTCTGCGTACACGTAGTTGCCCAGTGTGAACGGCCGCCCGATGCCGGCCAGCCACGTTCGGATCTCCGGAGCCTGGGTGAGCAGATCCGCGCCCGCCACGGCGGCCAGCGCGGAGCCCTCGAGTTGGGTGCGGTCAGGTCCGTTGATCGGGACCGGGATGCGCAGCCGGCCAGCCCGGTTCTCGACCTCGTTGATGAGCCGCCGCCAGAGCTCCGGCCGGGGCAGGTCGACGGCCCACACCGTGGCACCCCAGTCGAGCAGGCAGGCCAGCGGACCCATCTCGGCACCGGCGCCCAGAACGGCGAAGTCCACGCCGGCCAGGTCGAGCCACTCCGGGTGGGTCATCACCGATTCGATGGCATGGGCGAAGCTGGGCTCCACGATCCCGTCGGCCACCCACACATCGAGCTGATGGCGCAGGTCCGGGCCCGACAGGTCCTGGCCGTGGTAGGGGATGACCAGCTCGGTCACGCCGCGCCCGTGCCCGACCACTTCCGCCGTGGTGAACGCGGGTTCGGTGTTCGCTGCGAATGCCTCGGCGATGTCGGTGACCTGCGCGTCGCGCGTGAACCTGAAGCGCTCGTAGAGGCTCGCCATGGCGTCGTTGCACATGGCCACGGTGCCCCCGCCCACCTGCAGGCCGGACACGACGAGGTCGCGGACTCCGGGCATGTAGTCCTTGCGCCAGTTGGCGGTGGCCTCGATCCGTTCGGCCAGGGCAGGATCGGTGTCGCGCGCGGCATCGGCGAAGACGGCCCGACCTGTGTCCATCGAGGACGGGTGACCGCCGATGATCGGGAAGTCGATCCCGCGCTGCGGGTCGAACTCAGTCATGCAACCCTCCGAGAGCTGTCACCCGCGGGCGTCGATGACTCGCTGGTAGAGGTCCACCGTGATCCGGGCGATCTTGTCCCAGCCGAACTCACCGACGGCCCGCTTCCGGCCCGCCACCCCCATGGCTGCGGAGCGGGCAGGGTCGGACATCACAGCCGTGAGCGCCTCGGCCAGGGCCTCCTCGAACACGACCGGCTCGGCTTCGTCGTAGTGCACCAGGTAGCCGGTATCGCCCTCGACGACCACCTCGGGGATGCCACCGACATCGCTGGCCACGACGGCGGTCTCACACGCCATCGCCTCGAGGTTGACGATGCCCAGGGGTTCGTACACGGAGGGGCAGACGAAGGCCCCGGCGTGGGTGAGTGCCTGGACGAGGTGGGCCCGGCTCAGGTGCTCGTTGACCCACACCATGTTCGCCGCGCCCTTGCTCTCGCGCAGGGCGGCCACACCGGCCTCCACCTCCGCACCGAGTTCCGGGGTGTCCGGGGATGAGGCGATCAGGACCAGGGGGATGTCGGGGTCCATGAGGGCCGCAGCCTTGAGCAGGTGCGAGATCCCCTTCTGGCGGGTGATCCGGCCGACGAAGAGCACATAGGGGCGGGCCGGGTCGATCCCGACCGCCTCGATCAGGTCGGTGCTCGGGTCAGGCTGGTACAGCTCGGTGTCGATGCCGTTGTGCACCACCTCCACCTTCGCCGGGTCCACGTTCGGGTAGGACTCGAGCACGTCACCGCGCATCCCGTGGCTGACTGCGATGATCCGGTCCGCGCCCTCGTAGGCGGTCTTCTCGACCCAGGACGACAGCCGGTACCCGCCGCCGAGCTGCTCGGCCTTCCACGGGCGCTTGGGCTCGAGCGAGTGCGCGGAGACCACGTGCGGCACGTCGAGGAAGAGCCCGCCGGCGTGACCGGCGAAGTTCGCGTACCACGTGTGCGAGTGCAACAGCTCCACCCCCTCACTCGCAGCGACCATCTCCAACGAGATGCCCATCGTCTGCAGCGATGGGTTCGCCCCAGCCAGACCGATCGGCACCTGGTGTGCCGTGGCATCCTCCCGGGGAGCACCCCAGCACTGCACGTCGACGTCGATGAGCTTGCGCAGCTCCCGTGCGAGGTACTCGACGTGGACACCTGCCCCGCCGTACGCCTCGGGCGGCCATTCCCTTGTCAGCAATCCGATTCTCATGTCCGGAAGCCTAGGACCGTGTCCCGGGGGGATGCGCGCTGCAACGGGCCCGTCCTCAACGCGCTTCCGCTGGGCAACGGTGACTACCGTGGCTGCCATGTCGAATCCTCGCGTTCTCGGAATTGTTCTCGCCGGCGGAGAGGGCAAGCGACTCATGCCCCTGACTGCCGATCGGGCCAAGCCAGCGGTGCCCTTCGGAGGCGCCTACAGGCTCGTCGACTTCGTGCTCAGCAACCTCGTGAATGCCGGTTTCGGCAGGATCGCCGTGCTGACCCAGTACAAGTCGCACTCGTTGGACCTGCACATCACCCGTACCTGGGCGATGCCGTCCATCATGGGCAACTACGTGACAGCCGTCCCGGCCCAGCAGCGGCTCGGCCCGCGCTGGTACACCGGTTCGGCGGATGCCATCTACCAGAGCCTGAACCTGATCGAGGACGACAACCCCGACTACCTGCTCGTCTTCGGCGCGGACAACATCTACCGCATGGACCCCCAGCAGATGCTCGATCAGCACATCGAGACCGGGGCCGCCGTGACCGTGGCCGGGATCCGCAAGCCGCGCTCAGAGGCGACCGAGTTCGGCGTGATCGAGCAGGCGGAGGGGTCGACGCAGATCACGGGCTTCCACGAGAAGGTGCCGGATCCGCCGGCCATCCCTGGTTCGCCCGACGAGTCGTTCATCTCCATGGGCAACTACATCTTCACCCGCGACTGGCTGGTCGAGGCGCTGCGTGCCGACGCCGCCGATGAAGCATCGGTGCACGACATGGGCGGCAACATCATCCCCGCCCTGACGGAGCAGGGGTTGGCACACGTCTACGACTTCGGTGCGAACGTGATTCCCGGGGAGACCGAGCGCGACAAGGCCTACTGGCGCGACGTTGGGTCGATCGACGCCTACCACGAGGCGCACATGGACCTCGTCTCGGTGCACCCGATCTTCAACCTCTACAACACGCAGTGGCCGATCATCACGTCGTCGCTCGGCTCGCCGCCGCCGGCGAAGTTCGTCGAGGGCGGCAACGCCCACGAGTCGGTGATCGGGGCGGGTTCGGTCATCGCTGGTGGGCACGTGCGGTCGTCGGTGATCTCCCAGGACGTGCGCGTCATGCAGGGCGCCTACGTCGAGGGGGCCGTCCTGATGCAGGGTGCCCGGATCGGCCGGGGTGCTGTGGTGCGCAACGCGATCCTGGACAAGAACGTGGTTGTCCCCGACGGGGCGCAGATCGGTGTGCACATCGAGTCCGACCGTGAACGGTTCACGGTCTCCGACGGTGGCGTCGTGGCCGTGGGCAAGGGCATCATCGTCTAGGCCGGGCCGCACGTCACACGGGGTCGATCCCGAAGTCGCACCGGGGCGATCCCGAGGTCGCCCCTGACCCGGGTCCGGGGCAGGCATGTCGCAAGGCTGGGGGCAGTGGTCACGTGCGCTTGACCGCTGAGCAGCGCTCCTCCCGGTGGGCGCTCGCGTCTGCGCGGGCCTTCTTGCGCGACCGGCGGCCGGGGCCACGCCAGCCGCACTCGCAGCGAGCGTGCGTGAAGTTCTCCTTCTCGACGATCTGCACGGGATCCTCGCGCTTGCCATCGGACTTGCCCACGGCGCCCTCCCTTCGATGCGCAGCCTATTGGCCGCAGGCAGGGGAGCCCTGATCAGGGCGGACGGCGTACCCTTCCACCATGGCGAACAGCACATGGACCGTGACCGGGATGACCTGTGGCCACTGCGTGCAGGCAGTCACTGACGAGGTCTCTGCCATCGACGGGGTCGAAGCCGTCGAGGTTGACCTCGAGACCGGGGCGGTGGCGGTGACCGCCGCCACGGATCCCACTCGTGAGCAGATGGCGGCGGCCGTGGACGAGGCCGGATACACGTTGGTCTGAGGCCGTGACCGAGATCGAGATCGTCGAGGTCAGCGCCCGGGACGGCCTGCAGAACGACCCCGGACTCCTGAGCACGGAGCAGAAGGTGGCGTTGGTCGCCCAGTGCGCCGAGGCAGGCCTGCGTCGTGCGGAGATCGCCTCGTTCGTCAATCCGAGGCTGGTCCCGCAGATGGCCGACGGCGAGGCGGTCGTGGCCGGCGTTCGCGCCGGGGTGTCGGGGCCTGCGTCCTGGATCGGCCTGGTCCTCAACACCCGTGGCTTCCACCGGGCGGCCACGGCCGGTGTCGACGAGGTGAACTGCGTGGTCAGCGTGACCGACGAGTTCTCCCGGGCCAACCAGGGGATGACCAGCCAGCAGGCGGTCGCAGTCGTCACCGAGGTTGTCCCGCTGGCACGGGCGGCCGGGATCTCCCCCACCGTGACTCTGTCGGTGGCCTTCGGATGCCCCTTCTCCGGGGAGGTGCCGACCGACCAGTTGCGCAGGGTCGTCGAACAGGTCGCCGCGACCGGTGTGGACGAGATCGCGATCGCCGACACGATCGGCGTCGCTGTCCCCGTGCACGTGTCGGCCCGGGTCGCGATGGTTCGGGACCTGATCGGCGACCTGCGCCTGCGGGCCCACTTCCACAACACCCGCAACACCGGTTACGCCAACGCGCTGGCTGCGGCGGACGCGGGGGTGAGCGTGCTCGACTCGAGCCTCGGTGGGATCGGCGGCTGCCCATTCGCGCCGCGCGCCACCGGGAACATCGCCACCGAGGACCTCGTCTACGCCCTGCACCGCAGTGGCTTCGACACCGGTGTGGACCTCGACGCGGCCATCCGGGCCAGTCAGTGGCTCGGCGAGCAGCTCGGGCGGGACCTTCCGGCGTACCTGCCCAGGGCGGGGACCTTCCCGGTCGTCTGAGCAGCGAGGTCGCTGGCTGTGTCGTTGACCTTCCCGGCCGGTGACCGGAATGTGGCTCTGGCTGGTCGATCCGGCTCCCACCGCACAGCATGTGTTCACCTGCAGTTCATGCACCCATCCCCGGCCATTCGGAATGCGGCCCTAGCGTCAGTCCTGCCCACCAGCCTCACACACCTCAGGAGCCCCACGGTGAAGAACCGACTCGTCGCGTCTGCGGCCATCTCGGCGGCCCTCGCACTGACTCTCGCTGGCTGCAGCGACTCCGGCACCGACACCGGTGCGGACCCCGGCGCCTCCGGCGCTGGCATCTCCGGCAGCATCAAGTCCTCCGGCTCGTCGGCGCAGAAGAATGCCATGGCCGAGTGGATCAACGCCTTCCAGACCGCCAACCCCGACGTCACCATCGACTACCAGGCCAACGGCTCGGGCGCCGGCATCCAGGACTTCATCAACGACCAGACCGCATTCGGTGGCTCAGACGCCGCGATCACCGGCGAGGACAAGACCGCCGCCGATGCCCGCTGCACCGGTGGCGAGGCGATCAACATCCCGATGGTCGGCGGTGCCATCGCCATTGCCTACAACGTCGAGGGTGTCGACAGCCTGACCCTGACCCCGGACGTGATCGCGGGGATCTTCAACAGCACGATCACCAGGTGGAACGATCCGCAGATCGCCGAACTCAACGACGGCGTGCCGCTCCCGGACGCGGCCATCGCCCAGTTCCACCGCAGTGACGAGTCGGGCACGACCGTCAACTTCACCGAGTACCTCGCGGCCACCGCGCCGGACATCTGGACCTACCAGGTCGGCAAGGCGTGGACCGCCCCCGGCGGCCAGGGCTCCAAGGGCAGCGACGGCGTCGCGTCCTCGCTGACCTCAACCCCGAACTCGATCGGCTACGTCGAGCTCTCCTTCGTCCTGGACGGCGACCTCAAGGCCGCCAGCGTCGACAACGGAGCCGGTGCGGTCGAGGCGACCTCGGCCAACGGTGCCACGGCCATCGAGGCCGCGACCGTCACCGGGGAGGGCAACGACCTCTCGCTCGCCCTCGACCCGACCATCGCCGAGCCGGGTGCCTACCCGATCGTGCTGGTGACCTACGAGATCACCTGCACCGCCGGCCTGTCGGCTGAGGACGCCGCCGTGGTCAAGCCCTTCATGGAGTACGCAGCCAGCGACGCCGGCCAGGGAATCCTCGACGGGATCGGCTATGTGCCGATCACCGGCGAGCTCCTGACCAAGGTCCGGGCCGCGATCGAGGCCATCGCTTGACCGCCGGAGATCTCCGGAACCGAGGTGGGGGCCTCCGGGCCCCCACCCCAGTTGCCCATCCTCTAGCCTGATCACAAGCCCGGCGACGAGACGAGACCAGGATGGCTGACGCGACAACCACCGACGCAGCCTCGCCCATCAGTGGCGCGAGCGTTCGTCGGGGTGACCGCATCTTCGGCGGGTTGTCCAAGTACGCCGGCCTCACCGTGCTGGTCATCATGGCGGCCATTGCCGTGTTCCTGGTCTGGCGGGCCATCCCGTCGCTGATGACGAACACCGGCAACTTCTTCACCGAGCAGTCCTGGAACCCGGACGGGGACCCTTCGGTCTTCGGCATCGCGGCGCTCGCCTTCGGCACCCTGGTGTCCTCGGCGATCGCCATGCTGCTCGCGGTGCCGGTCGGCATCGGCATCGCCCTGTTCATCGTCCTGTACGCCCCGCCCCGGCTCGCCGCTGCGCTGGCCTTCATCACCGACCTCCTGGCCGCCGTCCCCTCGATAATCTTCGGCCTGTGGGGCCTGGATGTCCTCATCCCGGGCAGCGCCGGCGTCCAGAGGTGGATGAGCGACTACCTCGGGTGGACGGTCATCTTCGAGAACACCCTGGAGCTCTACGGCAAGAGCATCTTCATCGCCTCAATCGTGCTGGCCATCATGATCCTGCCCACCGTGGCAGCCGTCAGCCGAGAGGTGATCCTGCAGGTACCCGCAGGCCACAAGGAGGCGGCACTGGCCCTCGGCGCGACCCGCTGGGAGATGGTCCGGATGGCGGTGTTCCCCTTCGCCAAGCCGGGCATGATCTCCGGGGCGATGCTCGGCCTGGGCCGCGCCCTGGGTGAGACCATCGCCGTCGCGCTGATCCTCTCGGCCGCGTTCACGATCAACATCCACCTGACCGAGCCGGGGGGCAACACGTTCGCGGCGAACATCGCGCTGAAGTGGAACGAGGCCGGCAGCAACGGGCTGTCCGCACTCGTGGCCAGCGGCCTGGTCCTGTTCTTCCTGACGCTCTCGGTCAACATGGTCGCCCGGTGGATCATCGCCCGGCGCTCGGAGTTCTCGGGGGCCAACTGACATGACGACCACCGTGGACACCAGCACCCGGACCCCGAGTTCCCTGACGGGCGGGACCCTGCCGAGATGGGCACCTGCCCTGGTCGGGACCGTGGCCGTGGTCAGCGCCGTGGCCCTCAACAGGGTCACCGGCCTTGCCGGGGGGTTCGCGACCACGATCGTGGCTGCCCTGATCTTCGTGGTCCTCCAGAGCGTCTGGAGCTTCGCGGTCGAGGGCAAGCGGCACGCCGTCGACCGCCTCGCGACCACCGTGGTCTACTCCACGTTCTTCATCGCCGTGGTCCCGCTGATCTCAGTGCTGTTCACGGTGCTGGCCAAGGGCCTTAAGGTCATGAGCTGGGGGTTCCTGGTCAACTCGATGCGCAATGTCAGCCCGCGCAGCCCCGGCGGCGGCGCCGGTCACGCGATCGTCGGAACCCTCGAGCAGGTGGCGTTGGCCGCGGCCTTTGCGATCCCCGTGGGCATCCTGGCTGCCATCTTCCTGGTCGAGTACGGCCGGGGGCGGCTGGCTCGGGCCATCTCGTTCTTCGTCGACGTCATGACCGGGGTCCCCTCGATCGTCGCTGGCCTGTTCATCTTCACGGCGTTCGTCCTCGGCCTGGGGATGGAACGCTCCGGGTTCGCCGCTGCCCTGGCGTTGGCGATCCTCATGCTGCCGGTCATCATCCGGACGACCGAGGAGATGCTGCGGATCGTCCCGAACGAGTTGCGTGAGGCGTCCTACGCCCTCGGGGTGCCCAAATGGAGAACTGTGCTCAAGGTCGTGCTGCCGACCTCGCTGGCCGGGATCGTGACCGGCGCGATGCTCGCGGTGGCCCGCGTGGCGGGCGAGACCGCTCCGCTGCTGCTCACCACGTTCCTGACCCAGAGCTACAACAACAACCCCTTCGCTGGCCCGCAGGCCGCGCTGCCGACGTTCATCTGGGACCAGATCACCAGTGGGACCTCGGCATCGGTGGACCGCGCATGGGCGGGGGCTCTGGTCCTGATCACCCTGATCATGATCTTCTACATCGTCGCGAAGCTCCTAGCCAACCGCTTCGCACCGAAGGGATGACCCGCAGACCATGAGCAAGTCCATCACCATGCAGGACGTCGACATCTACTACGGCGCCTTCAAAGCCGTCGAGGGGGTGAGCCTGAAGGTCCAGGCCAACTCCGTCACGGCGTTCATCGGTCCGTCCGGGTGCGGCAAGTCCACGGTTCTGCGCACGATCAACCGGATGCACGAGGTCATCCCCGGCGCCTACGTCGACGGCTCCGTGCTGCTCGACCACGAGAACATCTACGGCTCCGGCGTCGACCCGGTCAACGTCCGGCGGACGATCGGCATGGTCTTCCAGCGCCCCAACCCGTTCCCGACCATGTCCATCGCCGAGAACGTCCTGGCAGGCGTGCGGCTGGCCGGCCAGCGGATGAGCAAGTCCGACGCGGACGACGTCGTCGAGGGGTCCCTGCGCGGGGCCAACCTCTGGGAGGAGGTCAAGGACCGCCTCGCCAAGCCAGGTTCCGGGCTCTCCGGCGGTCAGCAGCAGCGACTGTGCATCGCCCGGGCGAGCGCCGTCAAGCCCCAGGTGCTCCTGATGGACGAGCCGTGCTCGGCACTCGACCCGATCTCCACGCTGGCCATCGAGGACCTCATCCGTGACCTGGTCGAGCAGTACACGATCATCATCGTCACGCACAACATGCAGCAGGCGGGCCGGGTCTCGGACACCACCGGCTTCTTCAACCTCGCCGGCGTCGGCCAGCCCGGGCACCTGATCGAGATGGGGAGCACCTCGGAGATCTTCTCCCACCCCAAGGAGCAGGCCACGGAGGACTACATCTCCGGGCGCTTCGGCTGAGCCGCACCTCAGTCGTGGGCCGGCGGCAGGTCGTGCTGCTCGGCGGCGACGATCCGCACCGTCTCATCGGTCGGGCGATTGACCCAGGTTCGGTGGAACACGAAGAACGTGCCTGGTGCCACCCGATGCAGGAACTTCGGCCCGCCCGCCGCTGCCCGCAGGGCGTCGAGCTGGTGCGGGATGACCGGTCGGTGCGAGCACAGCGCAGAGGGCCATGGCTGGTTGACCATCTCCAGGGTCCGGGCCAGGCCTGGCCCGGGGTCCACGGCGAACTCGTCCTCGCTGATGGCCGGCTCGAGCCGGATGCCCACACCGAGCGCGGCAGCCGCGGGGCGCAGCGTGGCCAGGCAGCGCTCAGCGGTGGAGGAGTGCAGGTGCCGGACCCCGAACGCCCTGAGCATCGGGATCAGCCGCCGGGCCTCCCACTCACCGCGCTCGAGCAGGCCCCGTCCGGGGTCGGATCGATCCAGCCCGGTCCGCTGGGCCCAGTCCACGCGCTTCTCGGCGCTGGTGTGCCGGATCAGCACGAAGGGGATCGTCGGGGGAGTCCTGGTGGCGAGGTGGATCAGGGCGCTGTCGCGCGGGTAGGTCATGGCCTCGGCGGCCGCGGCCGGCCGTAGCCAGCGCAGCCGGTCCACCTCCTTGTTGTCGATGAACTCACCGGTGCGGACGCTGGCGCGCCAGTACTCGACGGTCTTGGGCGTGCCATCCACCTGATAGTGCTGCGTGGGCAGCGGCACGTCCAGGAACGGGGTGTAGCCGGTCTCCTCCAACGTCTCGCGCACCGCCGCCTCGATGGCGTTCTCGCCGGGCTCGAACTTGCCCTTGGGCAGCGACCAGTCGCGTCGACGCCTGCGGTGGATCACCGCCACCTCGAGGTCCTTGCCCACACCGCGGGTGAGCACGACACCGGCGGCGCGGATGACGCGCTTGGAGGAGCTGGACATCCCGCTATGCCAGGGTCGTCTGCTTGCGCTGACTTCGGACCTGTGGCCACTGCTCCTTCATCCGGATGCGCGCGATCAGCTCGCATTCCACCTCGTAGGCATGCAGCAGGCCCAGGGAGAAGCCCGTGGGACCGTCGAAGTGACCGGCGAGCTCGCGGCAGGTCTCCTGCGCGATGAAGGCGTCCTGGTGCTCACCCAACTGCTCGGTCACGTTGCTCAGGGCGGTCGCCAACCCCTTGGCGGGGGCGCCGAAGACCGGCACCAGCGCCTCTGCGGCGTACCGGGCGCGCTTCGCGGTGATCCGGGTCTCGTGCCAGTCGTCCGACGGTCCGTCCAGCGTGAGCGCCTTGACCTCCTTGGCGAGCTTGCGCCACGCCTTGTCGAACAGCGGCGGCAGCGCCTCCCGGGCGGGGGCGGAGGCGGCCGTCGTGAGCTGTGGATCAGCCGCTGCGACCACCAGGGCGTCGAGCAGGTCGAGGTGGCGCTCGGAGCGCAGTGCCTCCAGGGCTTCGGCGCGCCCGGCGTCAGCCTTGGCCTGGAGCAACGGGTCGACGTGCGAGTGGATCGCCGCCGAGTCATCGGATCCCAGCTCGTCGGCGTGGGCGTCGAGTCGCGCCAGCAGGACCTCCGAGTCCCGGCTCAGGCCGAGTTCGGAGGCCGCCCATCCCAACTCGTCGCGCAGGTGGCGCGACCATGCGGTGTCAACCAGTGGTCCGAACACCCGCAGGCCGCTGCGCAGGCGGCGTGCGGCCACCCGCATCTGGTGCACCGAGTCCGGCAGGTCGCGGCGGACCCGAACGTCCTGGAGCAGGAAGCGACGCACATGGGTCAGCAGGTGGGCGTGCACGGCGGCACCCGCGGGGTCATCGGGGGAGACCTGCGACGCATCGAGCACGTCCGGGTCGCCCATCGCGGCCGGGCCCAGGGCACTGCCCGCCTTGGAGGTGGTCCCCGGCATGGCCCCGTGTGCTCCCAGGAGGGCACGGACGGGCTCGAGGAAGGCCGGGTCATCGGTCAGGCTGGTCAGCTGGAGCTCACGGAACCGGCCGGCGACCACATCGTCATCCATGATCGAGACCACGTCGTCGACCAGCTCGGCAACCGTGACGTCGTCGGCGCCGCAGAGCAGGTAGGAGGTCCGCTGGGTATGCAGGGTCGTGACCGGAAGCAGGGGCTGGCGCCGCACCAGCGCCGTCACGACGTCAGCCATCGCTTCGGGGACGTGGCCCGGCTCGCCGGTGTCCAGAGGCAGGTGCATCTCGTCGCCGATCCCGGGCTCGGCTCCGTCGACGGGCAGGGTCAGGTGCCACCCCTCGTCCGGGCCACCGGACCGCCTGCGCAGGGTGACTCCCCAACGGATGAGGCGCAGGTCCTCGGTGTCGTAGTAGACCGAGTGCACCTGCACCGACGGGTGCCGCTCAACACGAGTGATTCCGGTGTCCACGGTCGTGCCCGCGAGCCCGGGGACGATCCCCACGAGCTCGGGCATGCGGAACAGGGCGTGAACGCGCAGCTTCCGGGTCTCCACCCGGTCTGTCGTCGGTGACTCGCTCACCCATCGGCCTCTCGGTAGTGCAGTTCGGCGCCCACGACGTGGGGGTCCAGCATCTCACCCCTCGTGCGAAGGGGATCAGCCGGCGGAGCGTCGCCGTCGTGTCGTCTGCAGCGTGATCATGTGTTCCTGCAGGTCGCGGCACGGCGCACCGTCAGCGTCGGTGACGTGCGGGGTCCAGCTCCCATCCGGTTGGCCGATCCAGGCCTGCGTCGTGTCGTCGAATCCCAGGTCGATCAATGACGAGACCTGAGCGGCGTGCTCGGCCCCGAGCTTGACCAGGACCTCGACCCGCCGATCGAGGTTGCGGTGCATCAGGTCCGCGGAGCCGATCCAGGTCTCGGTGTCACCGCTGTTGGCGAACTCGAAGGCCCGGCTGTGCTCCAGGAATCGGCCCAGGATGGAATGCACCCGGATGTTGTCACTGAGCCCGGGCACGCCCGGGCGGATTGCGCAGATGCCCCGTACCCAGATGTCCACCGGGACCCCCGCCCGCGATGCGCGGTAGAGCGCGTCGATGATCCCCTCGTCGACCACGGAGTTGCACTTGAACCGCACGCGCGCGGGCAGGCCGGCCCGGTGGTTGGTGATCTCACGTTCGACCCGCTCGACGAGGCCGGTCCGGATCGAGTGCGGGGCCACCAGCAGTCGGTTGTACGTGGTGTTCATCGAGTAGCCGGAGAGCACGTTGAAGACGTTGGACACGTCCTCACCCACCTCGGGATCGGTGGTCAGCAGACCCATGTCCTCGTACATGCGCGCGGTCTTGGGGTGGTAGTTGCCGGTGCCGATGTGCACGTAGCGACGCAGTCGTTCTCCGTCGTCACGCACGACCATGCTGAGCTTGCAGTGCGTCTTCAGGCCGACGAGGCCGTAGACGACGTGAACGCCCTGGCGCTCCAGCTTGCGCGCCCAGGAGATGTTGGCCCGCTCGTCGAAGCGCGCCTTGATCTCCACGAGTGCCAGGACCTGCTTGCCGGCCTGGGCGGCGTCGATGAGCGCATCGACGATCGGGGAGTCGCCCGAGGTCCGGTACAGCGTCTGCTTGATCGCCAGGACCTTCGGATCGGTGGCCGCCTGCTCGAGGAAGCGCTGGACGCTGGTTGAGAAGGAGTCGTAGGGGTGGTGCAGCAGCACATCGTGGTCGCGCATCGCCTCGAGGACGTCGGGCGGCGCGGCTGTCTCAACTTCAGACAGTTCCGAGCTCGTCTTGGGAAGGAACTGCCGCTCCTTGAGGTCCTCGCGGTCCAGGCCGACGACGGTCCACAAGCCGGTGAGGTCCAGCGGTCCCGGGAGCGAGAAGACCTCCTCGTCGGAGATCCCGAGCTCGCGGACCAGCAGCTCGAGCACGTATGGGTCGATCGAGCGCTCCACCTCCAGGCGGACCGGTGGACCGAACCGCCGGCGGTTCAGCTCGCGCTCGAGGGCCTTGAGCAGGTTCTCGGCGTCGTCCTCCTCGACCTCGACGTCCTCGTTTCGGGTGACCCGGAACGAGTGCTGCTGCAGGATCTCCATCCCGGGGAAGAGGTCGGTGAGGTTCGCAGCGATGACGTCCTCGAGGGGTACGAATCGCTGGGGTGCGACCGATAGGAAGCGCGGAAGGCTCTGCGGCACCTTGACGCGGGCGAACAACTCGGTCCCGGTGCCCGGGTTGCGCACGACGACCGCGAGGTTGAGGCTCAGCCCCGAGATGTAGGGGAATGGGTGCGCTGGGTCGACGGCCAGCGGGGTCAGGACCGGGAACACCTTGTCGACGAAGGTCCGCTGCAGGGCAGCGCGCTCCTCGTCGGTGGCCTGGTGGTAGCGGAGCAACTGGATGCCCTCGTCGCGCAGGCCAGGCAGGACCGAGCCCCGGAAGCACGCGGCGTGCCGGGTCATCAGGGTGCGGGTACGCGTCAGGATCATCTCGAGCAGGTCGCGTGGCATCAACCCGCTGGCTGCCCGGACGGCGATCCCGGCGTCGATGCGGCGCTTGAGCCCGGCGACCCGGACCATGAAGAACTCGTCGAGGTTCGAGGCGAAGATCGCCAGGAACTTGGCGCGCTCCAGCAGTGGGAGCGACTCATCCTCGGCCAACTCAAGGACGCGCTCGTTGAACGCCAGCCAGGACAGCTCCCGATCGGCGAACCGGTCGGCTGGAAGCGGCTCAGCCGGTGGCTCGGAGGCATTGGCCAACGCTGCTGGCCCGGTGCGCTCGTCGGCCGACGGCGCCTGGATCGCGGTGTCGGACACGACAACCTCCCGTTTCGTGGTGTCGGTCGAGTCTACCGACGGAACAGCGTGTCGCTGTCCCACGGGGCGAACCCGAGCGATCGGTACAGGGAGATTGCGGCGGTGTTGTCGGCGTCGACGTACAGCAGGGCGGTCGACAGCCCACGGTCACGCAGGTGTTCCAGGCCGGCCAGGGTCAGGCTCCGCCCCAGTCCCAGGCCACGCATGTCCGGGTCCACGCCGACGACGTAGACCTCACCGATCGGGTCGTGGGCGTGCAACTCAGCCGAACCTGCGTCCCCGGCGTCGTGAACGTGCCGCTCGTGTCCGCCCTGGGTGTGATCGTCGTGCTCGTGCACCTTGGTCCAGTGGAAGCCGACCAGGCGCCCGTCGGCGTCCTGGGCCATCAGGAACCCCGACGGGTCGAACCACGACTCGGCCATGCGTTGCTCGAGGTCGGCCAGTGTCCAGCCAGCCTGGTCGGGCAGGTCGGTGAACGCCCGCGCGTTGAGCTCCAACCAATCGGACCTGTCCCGCTCGGGGTCGAAGGGCCGGAGGCTGATCCCCGGTGGCAGCGCGACCGGGTCCAGTGGCGCGTACAACGACCTGCGCAGCTGCCACAACTGCCGGGTCCGATGGAACCCGCGCGCCTCGGCCAACTCGTTGGCGGCCCCTTCCGCACCGTGGGCCCATAGGCGCAGCCCGCCGGGATGACCCTCGGCCTGGCGGACCGCCTCGTCGAGCAGCATGCCGCCCACCCCCCGGCGGCGCGCAGTCGGCCGGACGGCCAACTCCGCCGAGGGTCCCTGGACAGTGTCGGTGAGGTCCAGATGCGCGTAGCCGAGCAGGTTGCTGGACCCGGGCACCTCCGCTACCAGGTGCAGGGAGTCCGCGTCCGGGTGGCGCAGGTGCAGCACCACGTGCTCATTGAGGGGGTAGGCGCCATCGGCCCGCGCGGACTCGGCCGCGAGGTCCAGCACGGCGCGGATCTCCTGCGCGGTCAGCTGCGGCGTGACCCGGATCCGTGCCGTCGGGGCGTTCACCTGATGGGTTCGCGCAGGGTCGCAGCCGTCGCGACGTCCAGGCCCTCCTCCTCGCGCGGGGGCACGAAGCGGTAGCCCACGTTGCGCACGGTGCCGATCAGCACCTCGTGCTCGGGGCCGAGTTTGGCGCGCAGGCGGCGTACGTGCACATCGACCGTGCGGGTGCCTCCGAAGTAGTCGTAGCCCCAGACCTCCTGAAGGAGCTGCGCCCGGGTGAACACACGCCCGCCGTGGCCTGCCAGGAAGCGCAGCAGCTCGAACTCCTTGTAGGTCAGGTCGAGGCTGCGGCCGCGGATCCGTGCGCTGTAGGCACTCTCGTCGATGACCAGGTCGCCGAGGCGCATCTCGCCGTCTTCATCGGCCTCCTCGGCCACGACCACCCGGCCGATGGCCAGGCGCAGTCGCGCCTCCACCTCGGCGGGTCCGGCCATGTCGAGCAGGACGTCATCGATACCCCACTCGGCGTTGACTGCCGCCAGCCCACCCTCGGTCGTGACCAGGATCACGGGGCAGTCGACTCCGGTCTGACGGACCAGCCGGGTCAGGGCGCGGACGTGGGCCAGGTCTCGGCGACCGTCGACCAGCAGGGCGTCGGACTTCGGTGCGTTGAGCAGCGCACTGGCCTCTGCGGGCAGCACCCGGACGTGATGGGCCAGCAGCGACAGCGCGGGCAGGACCTCGCCCGATGGGCCCATGGAGGCCGTCATCAGCAGCAACCTGCTCATGTGGCAACTCCGATCAGTGCACGCCGCGCGGTCGGTATGAGTACGAGGATACGGCAGTATGGGAATCCCGACAGGTGGCGGAGGTGTTGAACGGGCTATGACAGGCGTGTACGTGCTGCTGATCGTGCTGGTCGCGGCCACCCTCTTCGGGCTCTCCCGACGGCGAACGGACGGTCGCATGCAGACGGTCGCTCCAGCCGGTTCCGCACCGCCGCTCGCCGAGCCGGTTGGCGGGGCCCCGGTGGACCGAGCCGGCGATGACTCGGAGCTCCTGCTGGTCGACGGGCACCCGATCGAGGTCGGCGACCATACGGTGGTGCCGGCGGCCGATCTGCTTGGGCCCGCTGAGCTGGGGGTACTGCTGGGTGAGCAGGCGACCCTTGTGCAGTTCTCCTCCGCGTTCTGCACGCCGTGCCGGGCCACCCGGGTGGTTCTTGGTGACGTCGCCGGCATGGTCCCCGGTGTGGTCCATGTCGAGGTCGATGCTGAGTCCCACCTGGACCTCGTCCGCCGGCTCGACGTGACCCGTACGCCCACGGTCCTGGTCCTTGATTCCGCCGGCCGGATCCGCTCGCGGGCCACCGGCGCCCCGCGGCGGGCCGATGTCATCGCGGCACTGGGCGAGGTCGTCTGAGCGTCCGGCCCGGTTGGTCTGGATGGGTCAGCTAGGCGCCGTCGCGGCCTCTTCCTCGGCGTCCAGGTAGGCATCGATGGCGCGCGCGGTCGTGGTGTCGGTGACCAGGACGTTCACCAGCCCGGCACGGATCGCACCGACTGCGGCCTGGGCCTTGGCCGCACTTCCGGCGAAGCAGATGACGTACGGAATCGCCCGGAGCTGAGCCGGTGTGACACCCAGCAGGACCCGGTCGTCACGGTGGGTGACGATCTCCCCGTCGATGGTGAATGACCACCCAGCCACGTCGCCGACGGCATCGGCAAGTGCCGGGTCGTTGACGGGGAAGCCGGCCGCCGCGTAGCTGGAATCAGGCTTGGGCCAGGCACCGACCCCGACCAGGGCCACCTTCGCGTGGTCCCAGAGCGCGACGACGTCGCGGATCTCGGGCTCCCTGCGCAACGGCTCGGCAATCGACGCGGAGACCAGCGCCGGCGCATTCAGGTACACGGGTCGTCCGCCGAACGTGCGTGCCCAGGTCCGCACGATCTCGTTGGGCTGGAACCACGGCCGGTCGCTGGCGTTGCCGCCCATGGCTGGGGCGACCACGACACCGGGCAGCGTTCGGCGGATCGTGCGGCTCACGCTGTAGACCGCGCGCCCCCAGGAGGAGACGATGACGTCGCCGCTGGCCAGCTCGGCTGCATCCAGGGCGACGCCGAAGGGCCCGGAGAGCAGCGGGCCGGGATCCGCCTCGTTCGCCCGACCTGGGGCGACATGCAGTCCGAGCAGCCCGAGCCGGACGCGCAGACGGTCCACGGCCCTCGGATCGATGTGCGGGGCGACGATCTCGATTCGGACGATCCCGATCTCCCGGGCCCGGGCAAGCAGCCGGCTCACTGTGGGGCGGCTGACACCCAGCCGTTTGGCGATCTGCTGCTGCGAGGCCGACTGCTCGTAGTACATGACCGCCGCGGTCATGAGCTGCTCGGTGTCCTCGTCGGTGATCGGTTCGGTCACGGATCTGATCCTAGGGGTGGGCGGACGCAGGCGTTCCGAAACTCATGCACATTTGTTCTGGACATATGTGCAGACATAGCCTAGGCTCCCCATATTCGGCCCGATCGGGATCCCCTGATCGGCTGATGAAGGTCCGGACTCCGGGCCAGCCAGGCAAGCACTCGATCAACGATCACTGAGGAAAGGAAGCCGACATGGCGACCAAGCAGGCTCAACCGGGCGACCCAGCCCGAGCGCTGGACTACTCCCAGCCTCCCGGCACATCGCTGCGGGTCCGGGTCCAGAAGTTCGGCACGTTCCTGTCGAACATGATCATGCCCAACATCACGGCCATCATCGCGTGGGGCCTGATCACGGCCTTCGTGATTCCGGTGGGCTGGACGCCGAACGAGAAGATCGCCACGATGGTCGGCCCCGCGATCTTCTACGTGCTGCCGATCCTGATCGCCTACACCGGCGGCAAGATGGTCTACGGCGTTCGCGGCGGCGTGGTCGGCGGGTTCTCGGTGATCGGCGTGATCATGGCCACCAGCGACCCGCTGTTCATCGGCGACGGCAACAGCGCGCCCATGTTCCTGGGCGCGATGATCATGGGTCCGCTGACGGCCTGGGTCATGAAGCACATCGACGGCCTCTGGGCTGGGCGGATCAAGCCCGGGTTCGAGATGCTCGTCGACAACTTCTCCGCAGGCATCTGGGGCGCCATCATGGCTGTTCTCGGGATGTTCCTGCTCGCACCACCGTTGCAGTGGATCATCAACCGGTTGGGGGAGGCCGTCGACTTCCTGGTCAACAACAACGTGCTGCCGCTGACCTCGGTCTTCATCGAGCCTGCCAAGGTGCTGTTCCTCAACAACGCCATCAACCACGGGGTGCTGACACCCCTGGGCATCGAAGAGGCTGCCGAGACCGGGAAGTCTGTCCTGTTCCTCCTCGAGGCCAACCCGGCCGCCGGCACGGGCATCCTGTTGGCGTACATGGTCTTCGGCAAGGGCCTGGCGCGCGCCACCGCACCCGGAGCGGCGATCATCGTGTTCCTCGGCGGAATCCACGAGGTCTACTTCCCCTACGTCCTGATGCGCCCCCGCCTGATCCTCGCGGCGATCGCCGGTGGTGCGACCCAGATCTTCATCAACGTGCTGTTCACCACCGGTCTGCGGGCACCAGCGGCACCGGGATCGATCTTCGCCGTCTATGCCCAGACCCCCTCGGGTGACTTCCTGGGCATCACCCTGTCGGTGATCGGCGGCATCGCGGTCAGCTTCGTGGTCGCCGGGTTCCTGCTCAAGACGGACAAGGGTGACTGGGACGAGGGCGACCTCGAGGTCGCCACCCAGAGCATGGTGTCGATGAAGGGCAAGGACTCCATCGCATCCTCCATGGTCGCCGGATCCGGCCAGGCGCACACCGGGCCGATCACCAGCATCGTGTTCGCCTGCGACGCCGGCATGGGCTCCTCAGCCATGGGTGCCTCGGTCCTGCGCAAGAAGATCAAGGCCGCGGGATTCCCCGAGGTGACGGTGGTCAACAAAGCCATCGCCAACCTCGAGGACACCTACGACCTGGTCGTGACACACCAGGACCTGACGGCCCGGGCCAAGCCCCTGACCGCCTCGGCGATCCACGTCTCGGTGGACAACTTCATGGCCAGCCCCCGCTACGACGACATCGTCGTGATGATCCAGGAGTCGAACCGGGCCCTCGTGCCCTCCGGCGCCGGGACTGCCGGCGCAGGTGCTGCTGCATCGGCTCCCCAGCCGGGGCTTCGGACACTGCTCCCCGACTCGGCGATCGTCCTGAACGGGACGGCCCGCACCCGGGACGACGCGATCAACGAGGCCGGCCAACTCCTGGTCGCCACGGGCGCGGTGCAGCCGGCCTACGTGGCATCCATGCACGATCGCGAGCAGTCGGTGTCGACCTACGTCGGCAATGCCCTGGCCATCCCGCACGGCACGAACGAGGCCAAGCTCTCG
>JAQBEX010000028.1:0-4379 GCA_032123675.1 Actinomycetes bacterium | reverse complement strand
GCGAGGAGCACCGGACCAGGCGGTCGAGCGACTCCCGCGACGTGGGTCGTGCTGTTGTGATGATGCTCATCGTCCTCACCGTCCTTTCACCCCCAGAGTGACGTGCTTCGGTCAGCAGCACCATCGTCGGGACCTCCCGATCACGTCACAATTGCGTCACCGAGCATCGTCACCATAAGCAGCACTCTGATCACATGAGGTCATGCAGTGCTGATCGCGCGACTTTCCCGCAACTCCTCCTGCAGCCCCGGGATGCCCAGGATCGGACCCAGCACCCCATAGATGGTGTCGAGGTCCTCGACGTTCTCTCCCTCGGGGTCGATGATGTCGTGCTTGTAGCCCAGGTCGTCGGTGAAGACGTGCTCCACCCGCTCCTGCGCCCCCTCCCCGAGCCTGTCCGCGAGCCGACCCACCGCAGCGTTGCTCACGGCCGCATCGTGCTCGTTGGTGACCACGACCATGCGTTCCAGCGGAACCTCCCGGATGGGGTCGCGCTGCGCATCACGCCCGACGGCAAGCAGGGCACCCAGGGAGTGCACCGAGTAGCGCGGATAGGCATAGGGCGGGCTGGCCAGCGACTCCTTGAGGGCGCTGTCCCACCAGAGGTAGATATCCGGGATCACCTTGCTGAACCTGGCCACCGGGCCCACCGTGGCCTCCGGCAGGACCTTCGGGACCATCAGGGGCGCCATCAGCACCACCTCGGCGACGTCGTTCCGCTCGGCAGCGAGCCAGGCGGCCAGCGTCCCCCCGGCCGAGAGCCCAACGACGCTGACCCGCTCTCCCAGTCCGGCGGCGATGTCCACCGACTCGTCGGCCAGGGTCGTCAGGGCGCCCGCTGTGAGGTACGACAGGTCCCTGGTCAGCCGGTCAGCCATCCCGTGCTGCGGGATGCGGGCAACCACCACGTTGTACCCGGCGTCGAAGTAGGCGTCGGCCACCACTGAGAACTGAGCAGGGCAGTTGGTGTAGCCGTGCAGCAGGACCACGGATCGGGCGACCCGCTCCCCGTGATCAAGGATCCGGGAGGTGCACTCGGGATTCACGTCCGGACCGTCCGCTCCGGTCAGGGCTGCAGCCCGGTCCATGGCCATGGCGTAGTCACCCGCCGGGTCCGGATCACTGTCGAGGCGACTGTCGAACAGGGGCGTGAACCCGACCACCAGCACACCGATCACGAGTACACCGATCACGACCAGCAGCGCGGTCCGGATCGGGCGGCGACGGCGCGCCGGCGGATCCGCGGCCAGCTCTGGGGGCGGCGACGACGTCATCAGGGCAGTCTCGCATGAGGCCCCGGCAGCAGCGAACCTCCCGTCGCTCTCAGGGGGTCCGATCGAGCCCCGGGGCCGCTGCACCCGCTTGCCCCGGGGCACGACCCGCTAGCATCCGGCGAGCAACCCGATGGCCGCCCGCACCGGTGGCAGGCCCGAGCAGAGAGGGGCGAGGGATGGACAGCACCCTGCCCAGCTGGGCCAGTGTCATCATCGTCCTGGTCCTGATCTCCGTCTTCGTCGCGATCACCGGGTGGCTGACCAGCCGGCTTCTCGGGGTTCGCCGTGGCGCGGGGCGGTCTGTGATCGCGGGAGCCATCGGATTCGTCGGCGCCGTGTGGCTCGCGGATTGGGAGCTCAGCTCACTTGGCTCGCAGCGCGCAACCTCATTGGAGAGGCTGGTCATCTTCGCCGGTTCAGCGCTGCTCGTGACCCTCGTGGTCAGCATCCTGATCGACGTCATCTTCCCGCCGTCACGACAGCGCCGGGGGCGTGGCATCCGCGGGGTCGCGCGCAACGCGAGGCTGCGGTGGCAGTCAACACGCCGGATCGCCGAGATCGCGCGGCTGGCGCGGGCCAACGGCCTGGTCAGGGCATCGATCGCCACCCCCGAGGGTGCACGTGCCCTGCGCGCGACGCTGGAGGACGCCGGGGGGATCCTGGTCAAGTTCGGCCAGATCGCCTCCACGCGCGACGACCTGCTGCCACCGATCCTGATCGAGGAGTTGGCGCACCTGCGCACGGCAGTTCCGGCCCTGCCCGTCGAGGTGGTCACCGACACCATCTCCACGGAGCTCGGCGAGCCAGTGGGATCCCTGTTCGCCGACTTCGACGTCGAGCCGCTGGCCGCGGCGTCCATCGGGGTCACCCATCGCGCCACTCTGCCCGACGGCCGGCGCGTCGTCGTGAAGGTCCAGCGTCCGGGCATCGAGGAATCCGTCGAGTGCGACGGCCGGGTCCTGCGCTGGGGCGCACGCAAGCTTGAGGACGTCAAGGACTCCTACGCGGCCCTGAGAGTCTCGGCCATCGCTGACGAACTGGTCGAGAACATCCGCCGGGAGCTGGACTTCACCCTCGAGCAGGCCAACAACGCTGCGATGAGCGCGAACCGATCCGCCGACCCGGGGATCAGGTTCCCGGAGATCCTGCCCGCCATGACCACGGGTCGGGTCCTGGTGATGGATGAGGTCGACGGCCACCCGGTCTCTGACCGGGCTGCCGTGTCGGCCACCGGCAGGCCACCGGCGGAGATCGCCGACAACCTCCTGAGGACCTTCCTCGCCCAGTCGCTCACCGACGGGCTCTTCCACGCCGACCCGCACCCGGGAAACGTCCTGATCGACGGCACCGGCAACCTCTGGCTGATCGACTACGGGGCAGTCGGTGTCATCGACCCGATCACCCTCGAGGCCCTGCAACAGCTCGGAGCCGGATTCCTGGCCCGTGACCCATCCCTGTTGGCCAGGGCAGTCCGGCGCATGGTCGGCACGCAGGGCACTCAGCTGGACATCCTGGCGCTGGAGACCGATATGGCTGCAGTGCTGGGCCAGTTCTCATCCGGCGGCTTCGATCCCGGGGTCCTGGCGGCTGTGGCCCACAGCCTCGCCCGCTACGGGGTTGCCGCACCACCCGCGCTCACCGTCCTGGGCCGGGCTGCCCTGACCCTCGACGGCACGCTGCGCGCGATCGATCCCGACTTCCGGATGGGTCCGCGCGCCCAGGTGCACCTCGCTTCGCTCGCCGCAGAGCAGTTCTCCGATGCGCGGTCGCTGCTGACCGACGAGCTGGTGCACTCGCTGCCGTCGCTGCGCGCCCTGCCGCAACTCACCGAGGACCTCGGACTGCAGGCCCGGGCCGGACGGTTGACCATCCGTTCGGAGCGGTACTCCACCGGTGACGGCGCTCGGGTCTCCGGCTGGGTCGACCGGGCCCTGTTCGCGGCTATCGGGATGGCCGGGTACCTCGGCTCAGCTGTGCTGCTCTTGGCCGGGGCGCTGGCGGAGGGGACCGATGCCGCGCGTTTCCTGTACGGGTTGGGCTACTTCGGAATCGTCGTCACCGCGGCCATGCTGATGCGCGCCGTGGCCCAGATCCGGCACCGACCTCGCGATGAGCTGGCACCAGGTACGGTCAGATCGTGAGCGCCACGCTGATCACCACGTTCTACACCGCGTTCCAGTCCCGGGACGGCGAGGCGATGGCTGCCTGCTACGCACCTGATGCCCGGTTCTCCGACCCGGTGTTCACCGACGTGCGGGGTCGGCAGGTGGGCGACATGTGGCGGATGCTGTGCTCATCGGCAACGGACCTCAGCCTGCGCGTCGACTCGGTCACCGATGACTCGGCCCACTGGGTGGCCACCTACACCTTCCCATCGACCGGGCGCCGGGTCCGCAACGACATCCAGGCGACGTTCGTCTGCGCTGACGGGCTGATCCAGGAGCATCACGACCGCTTCGACCTGTGGGCGTGGTCCAGGCAGGCCCTCGGGCCGGCCGGGACGGCCCTGGGCTGGACGCCGATGATGCAGCGCCGCATCCGAGACCAGGCCATGGCCGGCCTGCGCCGGTACGGGACGCGCCGAGATCAGGGCGGATCGAGCTAGCGTCGTGCGGCGCGCGGCCGCGCCCACCATTCTCGTGCGCGCGGCCGACCCCGCAATCAGGGGGTGTCGGTGGGGGGGCATGTGTCCGCCTCTCTGTGTCCGGTCGGCGACCGTGAGCGATCGCAGGAGGCCGGTGTTCCGATATCGCCCGGTTCCGGTGCTGTGTCGTGGGACCTCGGCGTCAATCGACCGTTCCTCGCCCGGCCTCCCCCGCGCCCCGGTGCCACGCTGGGGGTGACCAACCAATCGAATCCGAGGAGGCGCCATGAGCGTGTACAAGGTTGTCGAGATCGTCGGGACCAGCTCGACGTCATGGGAGGACGCTGCGGCCCAGGCCGTGAGCACCGCGCAGGAGAGCTTGCGCGACCTCAGGGTGGCCGAGGTCGTCGAACTGGACATCGACCTCGGCGGCGGCGAGATGCTCTACCGCACCAAGCTGAGCGTGTCCTTCAAGTACAAGGCCGACTGAGCCCCCCGCGGAGCTGGGGTCAGGTCGAAGC
>JAQBEX010000027.1:0-8360 GCA_032123675.1 Actinomycetes bacterium | reverse complement strand
ACGTTCTGGGCACTGACTGCCGGCGGCGTGCTGCTCCTGGCCCAACCGGACTTCACGCCCGCGGCGGGGAGAGCCGCGGGACAGCGCCGGACCAGACCATTGCTGGTGCTCACCACTGTCGGGCTGAGCCTCCTCGCTGCCCTGATCGTGGTAGTCCTCGTGAGCGACCACGGGGTGCGTGAGTCCTCCATCGGTCGATTCGCCGCCTTCCTCGCGGGGTGCCTGCTGATCGTGGGGACCGCGGCCGCCACGACAGCCGTGGTGGTGCGGGCTGTCTCCCGGGTCAGCGACCCGGGCACTGCTGGGACAGGGTCGGGCCCGGACACCGATGCGCCGCCGGCGTCGTCGAGCTCCCCTGCGCCGAGCGGGTCGCAGGACTGATCGCGACCTGAACCGATACGCAGCGCCGGCTCAGGCGTCGTCGTCGATCCTCGTAGGGCGGTGGATGTACCGATGCGGGCCCACGCCGGGCTTGATCCACTCGTCCCCGACAACCGCCCAACCGGCCCGGCGGTAGAACCCCAGCGCGGAGGTGCGAGCCTGCGCCCACATCGACACAGCGCCACTGGCAGCAGCCAGTTCGACGGCTCCGTCGAGCACCGCTCGGCCGATCCCGAGGCCGCGGAGGTCCTCGGCTGTCACCATGCCGCGCAACCGCCAGGCCGGCTCCTGCAGCGAGCCCGGCCCCGGCCACGGTTCAGGCAGTATGGTCGCGGCCCCGACGACAACACCGCCCCGGAGCGCCGCGACGAACTGAGCCCCCGGCGGAGGTGGTCGGTCGCCGGGAAGGGGACCGTTCGGGCGCAGGACCGCACTCTGCAGGGGACGCACCTCCGCGCCCTGCGCGGCACGAACAACCAGCTCCACGGCCCACAGACTAGGTCGAGAGCGACCATCTCGGCGGCCCAGCCCGACACGTGCAGGAGCGTACGCATGGACTCACGGGTTTGGGAAGCCTAGGCTAATTCCTATCACGGCGCTGCCCGCAGATCAGCACGTGGCGCGGCGCACACGCTGATCATGCACGCGAGGTGCAGTTGATGAAGGTCTTGGTTCTCGGGGGGATCAGGATCAGCGCGGGCCATGAGCCTGCACCGGTGAGCACCGTGCGGCACCAGCGGATCGTGGCGGCCCTGGTCCTCGCCGGCCCGCAGGGTCTGTCCGTGGACGGCCTCGCCGACCGTGTGTGGGATGCCGACGAGACCCCGGCATCCCCGATTCCGACGCTGCGGACCTACGTCAAGAGGTTGCGGTCCACGGCCTCCGATGAGGACGGCACGCTCATCGTCACCCGACCCGGCGGCTATGCGCTGTCCGTCGACCCCGACGACGTGGACAGCGGGTACTTCCTGGAGCTCATCGCGACGGCGCAACGGGAGACCCGCCTGGATGAAGCGCTGCACGCGCTGGACCAGGCCCTGGCCCTGTGGCGGGGCGCTCCCTTCGACGGATTGGAGGACCTCGACTGGGTAGCACCGGGCGCCACCCGGCTGCGCGAGGCGCGACTGGCTGCTGAGGAACACCGCTTGGCCGTCCTCCTTGACCTTGGGACCGGCGACGTTGCCGGAGAGGCCGCGGACCTGCTGGTGGACAACCCCTACCGCGAGCGCCTTCGCACACTGCGTGCGTTGGCGCTGTACCGCGCAGGCAGGCAGGCCGAGGCACTGGCTGACATCGCCGAGCATCGCACCCGGATGACCGACGAGCTCGGCGTCGCCGTGTCCACGGAGGTCAGCGAACTCGAGGTCGCGATCCTGCGTCAGGACCCGGCGCTGGGAGCTCCACAGAGCTCGGGGCGTGCCCTGCGCGGCTACCTGCTCGGTCCCCGCATCGGGGGGAGCCCACACTCGGTCGTGCATCGGGCAACCCAACCCTCGGTCGATCGCCAGGTCGCGGTCAAGATCATTCGGGGCCCGCGCGCCAACGACCCGGACTTCGTCCGCCGGTTCCCGGCTCAGGCAACGACGGTAGCCCGCCTCGCGCACCCGCACATCGTGCCGCTGTACGACTACTGGCGTGACGCCGAGCAGGCCTACGTCGTCCTGCGTTGGATCGAGGGTGGCAATCTCACGGATGCGTTGGCTGAGCACCCGATGACACCCTCGGATGTCGCCGACGTCGTGGCCCAGGTCGCCGATGCCGTGGACTTCGCCCACAGCCGTGGGGTCATCCACAGGAACATCAAGCCGTCCAACGTGCTGCTCGACCCGGACGGGAACGCGTACCTCACCGACTTCGGCATCGCAACACACGCCGGGGGAGCGGGGCACACCGCGGGATCCCTGGACCCCGATGCCTTCGCCGCGCCCGAGCTGCTCAGCGGCCACGAGGCCGGACCGGCCGCAGATGTGTTCTCGCTCGGCGTCCTGGTCAACCTGATGCTGGCCCGAGGCCCGCGACCGCCCGGCACCTCGGGCCAGCACGAGCCGACCGCGGACGACCGCGGATTGACTGCCCGCGTCCGAACCGGGGATCCGCAGCTCGATGCTGCCCTCGACGCACTCGTGACCCGAGCCACCGCCCGCGATCCGAGCGACCGGCACCCGTCGGCGGGGGCGCTGGCCGCCGAGCTCGCTGAGCTCGTCTCGGTGGCACCGAGGCCTCGCAGCGCCGACGTCGACAACCCCTACCGGGGGCTCGCGGCATTCGCGGCACCTGACGCTGGGCTGTTCTTCGGACGCGATCGGATGATCTCCACGGTGCTGGCTCGGCTGGCCGAGGAGCCCGGGGTACTCGTCGTCGGCCCATCGGGGTGCGGCAAGTCCTCGCTGGTCGGCGCCGGCGTCGTGCCCGGGCTGCGCTCATCCCCGGATGCACCCCTGGTGACCACGATGGTGCCCGGCTCGGACCCGTTCGCTGCCCTGGTGCAGGCCCTGGGGATGGTTGCCACCAACCCGGACGCCGATGTCAGGGAGCTCGTCGATGCCGGATCGGGACTTGCCGAACTGACCGCGGCCCTGTGCCCGAGTTCTCGAGTCACGCTGGTCGTCGACCAACTCGAGGAGTTGTTCACGCTGTGCCGGCCAGATGAGTCCGAGGCCTTCCTCAGCCTGCTGGCGCGGGCGCTGTCGACCCCCTCCGGGAGTTGCACTGTCCTGCTATCGATCCGAGCGGACTTCTTCGACCGGCCACTGGAGTCGCCCTCGTTCGGGGCAGTCGTCGGTCCAGCAGTACAGACCATGTACCCGATGACGGCTGATGAGGTGGTGGCGGCAATCACCGAGCCGGCGCGCACCGTCGGCGTTGAATTCAGCGAGGGGCTCGTTGCGCGCTTGGCCGCGGATGTGGCCGACCAACCCGGAACCCTGCCCCTGCTTCAGTTCGCTCTCACGCAGATGTTCGATCGGCGAACGGCGGATCGCATCGATGTGCCTGACTACGAGCGGGTCGGTGGGTTGGCGGGGGCCCTTGTGGCCGCCACCGAGGAGCGCTTCGCCCGGATGTCGGTCGACGAGCAGCTCGCCGTCCGCAGGTTGATGTCGAGGCTTGTCGCGGTTGAGGGGGAGGTGACCGGAAGACGTGAGCTCGTTGCCGACATGGCCAACATCCCGGGCGTCAGCCGGGAGTTGATCGACGGACTCGCTGCGGCACGGTTGCTCACGCTCGACCGCCAGCCCACGAGCCGGGAGCCGACGGTGGAACTCGTGCATGAGGCCCTTCTTGATGCCTGGCCCCGCCTGCGCGGGTGGGTCGACGAGGACCGCGAACACCTGAGCGTGGCAGCTCGGCTGCGCACCGATGCAGCCCACTGGTGGAGCCAGGACCGCGACGCCGACCTGCTCTATCGGGGCCTGGCCCTGACGCTGGCAGAGGATGTCGTCGCGGACATCGGCATCGGGCTCTCCCACGTGGAGCGCGACTTCGTCGCTGCTGGGGTCCAGGCCCAGGAAGCTGAGGAGGCGCACGCCCTGGAGCTACTCGGGCTTGAGCGCCGCCGGGCACGTCGTCGCAGCGTCCTGCTCTCCGCCACCGGCGCAGCGGTGCTCATGGGCGTCCTGGCAACGATCCTGGGCGCGGGCGCGGCTCAGCAGGCAGCCGACGAGCGCGCTGCCGCTGCGTTCACCGAGCTCGTCGGGAACGCGACCCTCGTGCACGACACCCGCCCCGACCTCGGCCTGCTCCTGGCAGCGGAGGCCTTCGGCCAGGACCCCGGCCCTGAAGCCCAAGGAGCCCTCCTCGCTGGGCTGCAGCAACTGGACGGCACGGCAGAGGTCTGGACCGAGAGCCGGTTCGACATCGGAAGCGCGAAGTTCAGCGAGTGCACGAGCATCCCCGAGCCGGGATTCCTCGTCGTGCAGCCGAACATGTTCGCCGAAGGCCGTCCCGCGGCGCGGGGGGCGACCCTGGAACTTGACGTCGTGAATCAGCGGATCGTGCGCCGACTCGAGGACGTTGCCCTGGTGTGTGACGTCCGACGTCTGCCGGGCGGTCTCGACGCGGCCCCGGGACAGGCCATGTTCGCCGGCCAGACGATTGACAGCACTGCACTCCTTGTGGACGAAGTCGGTAACCAGGTTGCCCAACTCCCGTCGTGGTCAGCCCCGCTGTTCGGCCCCACTGGGGAGGTCATCGCGCGCCGCGGCAAGGAGTCGGGTGGGTACCACGTCGTGGACACTGAGACGGGTCAGCCCATCGGTGAGCCAGTGTTCGTCGGCGATCAGGCATGGCTGTCACCCACGGCCTCGCAGTTCCTTGTTGTGGGCCCTACCGAGCCGGGCGAGTTCGGGTCCGCCCCGACCACTCTGCTGGACGCGCAGACCTTGGACCCCATCGCCACGCTCACCGACGTCGTGCCCGACTCCCTGCCCGCCTGGGGTCAGGGAGACGCCCTGGTGGGGTTCACGGATGTGCGCGGGAGCCTGCGGGTGTGGGACACACGAACCGGTGAGCCGGTTCTCGAAGTCGATGACGCGGGGGGTCCTGTGGTCGCGATCTCCCCGGACGGCGACACGATCGCGGTCAGCACGGGCGCCGGCGATGTGCAGTATCGCTCCATACCCGACGGGCAGGTCGTCGACGAGGTCGACCCAGGCCAGCAGATGCCATTGGCCCTCGAGTGGATCGATGACACCCGACTTGCCGCCTTGGGTGCCGGTGGGGTGGTCTCGATCCTCAGCCGATCCACGAGCGGGCTGGGGGAGCGCGGGCCACCCTGCTGCTCGACGGGGGAGTCCTCCGTGGTCCTGCCCGAGGGCCTACCGCAGCCCTTCGCCTTCTACATCAACCACGACACCGGCACGAGTCGGTTCGTCGACCTGGACACGGGGGCCACGGAAGTCGTCGACCTGTCGGCCTACGTGCTGGACGAGGACTTGATGGGGGCAACGTCAAACACCCGAGAGCAGCTGGTGTTCACTCCCGGCGGCGACCTTCTGCTGGTCGACGCCTTCGGGACCCTTGTGCGCAAGGCGCCCTTCCCCGTGCAGCACATCTGGGATGACCTTCCGCTCGTCACTCCAGCGGGACGGCCGTTCTCGGACGCACCGCCCTCGAGCTACACCATGGTGGGCGTGGCCGAAGGGGAACGAACGGCCGTGCTCTCCCTCGAGGTGGCAGACATCGACGCGACCACGACGGACGCGATTGCCGGCCCCACTCGAATCGACCTGACAGAGCCGGCAGCCAAGGTACACCTCCAGCACGGTTCGGTGATCGGCCTTGAATACCGGGACTCCGAAGCGGCCAGGTTCGAGTTCCGCAACACCGCCGGTGAAGTCCTTGCCGAGGCCACGCTGCCCACCCCAGTAGCCTGGGCAGCCCTGGCCGGTGATGGCCGGCACGTGGTCGCTGCCAATGCCTCCGATGACTCGGTGCGGGTGGTGGACACCCATGAGGGCCGCGTCACCGTCCTGCCTGTGTACGCAGAGCCCCAGGCGCCCGACATGCTCTCCGATGGCCGGTTCATGTTCCAGACCCGAGAGGGACAGTACGAACTCTGGGACGCCGCGGGGCCGACGCGGATCGGGGCACTGGCCGATCCGGGCCCCTATGCCTGGACCTGGCCATCAGTTGCCCGCGACGAGACACACGTCTGGATCGTGCTCGACGGCGCCTGGACCAGGATCCCCCTGGACCCACGCGAGTGGCGCGATCGCGGCTGCGCCCTGGTGGGCCGATCCCTCACGGAACAGGAATGGCGCGACTTCGTACCCGGCGAGCGGCCCTACCACGACGCCTGTGCAGCGACGACCTAGAACCAGACGGTCCCGCGGGGACCGGCGTCCGCCGTGCTATGGCGCTGCTATGTCGCGTCCATAGCGTCGGTTGCGCACGACAGGCCAGGCCGGGGGTCAGGCCAGAGGTCAGAACCGGCACCAACACACATCGATCCCCAGGAGATCCTCATGCGCAACCGACCGCTGATCACGACGCTGGCCATCGCCGGCGTGACCGCACTCGCCATGGGTTTGACCGCCGCACCGAGTCAGGCCACGTCGGATGCGAGGGCCAGTGCACAAGGCTTCATAGCCGACGAATTCGAATATGGGTTCTTCTTCGGAACCTTCGACCAGACCCCCAACGTGACTCTGTTCGCCGGAGGCCCGATCGAGGAGTTCTGCGACGACGGCAACCCGGGTACGGCCCCACTCCGGGTGTTCCCGCGCGCTGACGGCACGGTGGACCTGAAGGTCAATGACAAGGACCAGCCGATCTACCTCTACGAGACGACGTTCAATGACGGTGACTACATTCCGATGTGGCTCGATGCAATCTGTCCAGGAATCGGAGCCGGAGTTGAACCGCCAGTTCCGTTCGCCACGGGTAGCGCTGACCTCAAGGTTCGCATCACCGTTGTCACTGACGACCACCTGAAGATCTCCAATTCGGTGAGCGGCAAGGCGACCGGGACCGATGGAACCGCGTACAAGGTCCGAGGCACGGCTAACCTCGTCGTCGACGAAGGTGCACCTGTCGGCGACCCCAGGGACTTCGTCGGCTTCAAGCTGACCGAGATCCGACGCTGAATCCACGAGCGGGGCTTCGTCTGGACGACGGGCCCCGCTCCACGCGCGAGCTTCTGTCGTACGAACATCCAACGGCACGTGCGCAAACGCCGGCGTCAGGCGGCACACGACCGGACGGCCATGGCTGATTCGACAACGTGCCGGTTCCGTGGGCCGCAGGCATCATGGGCGGGTGCCAACACCGCCAGCCCCTGACGTCGCCACCCTGGTGGGTCTCGTGGCCGGCGGGGGAGTGGTCGTGCTCAGCGGGGCGGGGCTCTCCACGGAGTCCGGCATACCCGACTACCGCGGACCAAGCGCAGCAGCAACGCGGCGGCAGGCCCCGATGACCCATCAGGCGTTCGTCGGCGATCCGGTCGCCCGGCGCCGGTACTGGGCACGCAGCCACGTCGGCTGGGGACTCATGTCGCAGGCTGTGCCCAACGCCGGACACGTCGCGGTGACCCGGCTCGAGCGGAAGGGCCTGGTCGAGGGGACGATCACGCAGAACGTGGATGGCCTGCACACCTCCGCCGGCACACGCCGCGTGGTCGACCTGCATGGCCGCCTCGACCGGGTGGTGTGCCTGGACTGCGCTGCCACGTCCAGCCGCGCACACGTCGCCGAACGACTCTCCGCAGCCAACGAATCCTGGCTCGTGAACGCCACCGCCCTGAATCCGGATGGCGATGCCGACATTGACGAGGGGCTCCTCGACGACTTCTCGGTCGTGGGCTGCCAGCAGTGCGGCGGCACCCTGATGCCCGACGTCGTCTACTTCGGTGGCAGGGTCCCCCCAGACCGGGTCGCCGCAGCCTTCAATCTCGTTGACGCCGCGTCCGTCATGCTCGTGCTCGGGTCCTCGCTGACGGTCTACTCGGGTCGCAGGTTCGTCGTTCGGGCGGCAAGGTCGGGCATTCCGGTGGCGATCATCAACAACGGCCCGACCCGCTGCGACGACCTGGCCACGGTCAAGCTGGACGCCCCGCTGGGGAGCACCCTCGAGGAGGTTGTGGCTCGGATGGCACCGACGGGCACCGAACTGCCGGCTGCGCAGGGGCACACCCCATAGCCTGAAGCCATGAGCGCAGCGAGCCTCACCAGCCCGTTGGGGGTGCTGCGACCGCAACCCTGGGATTCCTGGGCGGTGCTGCTGCTGTGGATCTCCAGACGCGCGTTCCTGCCTCTGCTCGCACTGGGCATCATCCCGGTTGCCGTCGCTGGACAGCTCGACGGACGCCTCGATGCTGATCCTGACACCCTGCGAGACCTGCTTGCGGCTGACTTCTCTCCGTTGTGGCTGCTGGCGATCGCCACGCTCCTGCGCACTACCGGCACTTCGACTTTGAGCGTGGTCGGGGTGTTCACGCCGCGCTCTTGACGGTCGCGGCGAGCAGGATACGTGCCCGGTAGTTG